>CAVKXW010000122.1:0-4475 GCA_963660215.1 Bacteroidaceae bacterium
GGATAGTATAATAAAACTTAAATATCCGACATTTTATAAGAGAATGATGCAAAGAAACTGTACCTTTGTCGTTATAAACATGAAAGCTGTAACAAAAGGTCAGCAAAACGTATAACAAATAAATACACGAGCGTATGAAAGCTAAGTTTACACATTGGTACAACGCACTGGCAGCCACCCTGCTGTCATTGCTTGGTTTCTCATCTTGCGGCGAAAATAATGACGACCCCGCAAATATGGAATTACTCTATGGCACCCCTACCAGCACTTTTCAAGTAAAAGGAAACGTAACAGACGAAGCTGGCACTCCTATCCAGGGCATCAAGGCAAAAGTAGAAGTAAAATATGGAGGATGGGCAAACGACAATCCTGCATACACAGACAGCAAAGGCAACTATGTCTTAGAAAAACACTCGATGACAGGCACTCCTACTCAAAAAGAGGAAGGCATCATTAAAGTAATTTTTGAAGACGTGGATGGAGAAGACAATGGTGGTACTTTTGCCAACGACACTGTAATGGGAAAAGACCTAACTATCAAACAGGTAGAAAAGGCAGATGGTGCTTGGAACCAAGGCTCATTTGAAATCACCGCCAACGCAAAGCTCAAGAAAAAGAAATAATCTCTTATTTCATTCAAACCATGACCCAAATAGAACCCTTGTCCTTGCGCCGCCGTCTCGCCTTGGAGATTTGGCGCAAGTCATACAATATGCAAGTAGAGGAACATCCCCTGAGACAACTTTTCTGGGAATGCACCTTGCGATGCAACCTGCACTGTCGCCATTGCGGAAGCGACTGCAAGGTGAAGGCCGGGGTAACCGACATGCCCCTGCCAGACTTCTTGCGAGTGCTCGACAACATCAAGCAGCATACCGACCCTCACCGAGTGTTCGTCATCGTGACAGGTGGCGAGCCCTTGATGCGAGAGGACATCGCCGAATGCGGCAGAGCCATCTACGACAAGGGGTTTCCTTGGGGCATGGTGACAAATGCTCTCTATCTTACTCCCCAGAAATTCAACGACTTGCTGCGTGCCGGTCTCCATACCATGACCATCAGTATGGACGGACTGGGCGATGAGCACAACTGGATGCGTGGCAACAAGCATAGCTTCGAGATGGTTTCGCAAGCGATAGACATGCTCGTGGCTCACCCCGATATAACATTCGACATCCTTACTTGCGTGAATCGCCGAAACTATCCTCACCTCGAAGCCATCAAGAAGTTCTTGATAGAGAAAGGCGTGAAACGATGGCGAGTGGTAGCCGTCTTCCCAGTAGGCAGAGCTGCCGCTGACCCAGACATGCACCTAAAACCAGAGGAATACAAGGGCATCCTGGAGTTTATCAAGCAGACTCGCCAAGAGGGACTTATCCATTGCAGCTATGGTTGCGAAGGATTCATGGGCAACTTCGAGGGCGACATCCGAGATTATTTCTTCGGTTGCCAGGCAGGTGTAACGGTAGGTTCCGTCTTGGTAGACGGTTCCATCTCCGCCTGTGCCAGCATCCGCTCCAACTATCACCAAGGCAACATCTACCAAGATGACTTCATGGATGTCTGGCAAAATCAATTCCTTCCTTATCGCAACCGTGAATGGATGCGAAAGGACGAGTGCGCCCAATGCAAGTACTTCAGATACTGCCGAGGCAACGGTATGCACCTAAGGGATGACGACGGCAAGCTCATCATGTGCCCACTGCATAGGATAACACAATAGCATTTTATCAAGTATATTCGATAAAATGCTTAAAAACTGCACCTAAAACACTTCACGATATTATTTGTTTCTCTAAAAAACTCCCTATTTATTTTGTAGTATGCCAAAATAAATGTAATTTTGCACCTTGAATGGGGATATACCTTATTATATTTAAGGAAACACCCCCAGTTTGTCAATTAAAGAAAACAAAATAAAAACAAGATAAAACAATGGAATACAACTTCAGAGAAATCGAGAAGAAATGGCACCAAAAGTGGGTCGAGAACAAGACCTACAAGGTTGTCGAGGATGAAAACAAGAAGAAATTCTATGTGCTCAACATGTTCCCTTATCCATCAGGAGCAGGTCTGCACGTTGGTCACCCACTGGGCTATATCGCCAGCGACATCTATGCTCGCTACAAGCGTTTGAACGGCTTTAACGTCTTGAACCCAATGGGTTACGATGCTTACGGTTTGCCTGCCGAGCAGTATGCCATCCAGACAGGTCAGCACCCAGAGGTAACGACCGTTGCCAACATCAACCGTTACCGTGAGCAGCTCGACAAGATTGGCTTCTCTTTCGACTGGGATCGTGAGGTTCGCACCTGCGACCCTAAGTATTACCATTGGACTCAGTGGGCTTTCCAGAAGATGTTCAACCACTTCTTCTGCAACGACTGCCAGAAGGCACAGCCTATCGAGAAGTTGATTAAGCACTTCGAAGAGAAGGGTACTGAGGGCTTGAACGTGGCTCAGAGCGAACAACTCGATTTTACCGCTGAGGAATGGAATAGCTACGATGATATCAAGAAGCAGCAGGTATTGATGAACTACCGCATCGCTTACCTCGGCGAGACGATGGTCAACTGGTGCCCTGGTTTGGGTACGGTGTTGGCTAACGACGAGGTTGTGAACGGTGTAAGCGAGCGTGGTGGCTATCCTGTCATCCAGAAGAAGATGCAGCAGTGGTGCTTGCGTACTTCTGCTTACGCTCAGCGTTTGCTCGATGGTCTCGACACCATCCAGTGGAGCGACAGTATCACCGAGACTCAGAAGAACTGGATTGGCCGTTCCGAGGGTACAGAGGTTGTGTTCTCTGTGAAGGACAGCGACGTGAAGTTCACTATCTTTACCACCCGTGCAGATACCATGTTTGGTGTTACCTTCATGGTCTTGGCTCCAGAAAGCGAGTATGTTCAGCAAGTTACAACTGCCGAGCAGAAGGAAGAAGTAGAAAAGTATCTCGACTACGTGAAGAAGCGCACCGAGCTCGACCGTATGGCAAACCATAGCGTAACAGGTGTATTCTCTGGTAGTTATGCCATCAACCCATTCACTGGCGAGGCTATCCCAGTATGGATTTCAGAATATGTATTGGCAGGATATGGTACAGGAGCCATCATGGCTGTACCTGCTCACGATAGTCGTGACTACGCCTTCGCCAAGCACTTCAACCTCCCTATCATCCCACTTATCGAGGGTGCCGATGTATCGGAGGAGAGTTTCGATGCCAAGGAAGGTATCGTAACCAATTCACCTGTGGCTGGCAAGAGCAGCATGGATGGTTTCTCTCTCAACGGCTTGACCGTGAAGGAGGCTATCGCAGCAACCAAGAAGTTTGTTACCGAGAAGGGTATCGGTCGTGTGAAGGTGAACTATCGTCTTCGCGATGCCATCTTCTCTCGTCAGCGTTATTGGGGCGAGCCATTCCCTGTATATTACAAGGACGGAATGCCTCAGATGGTACCAGAGGAGTGCTTGCCACTCGAACTCCCTGAGATTGAGACCTATAAGCCAACAGAAACAGGCGAACCTCCATTGGGCAGAGCCAAGAAGTGGGCTTGGGATGCAGAGAAGAAGCAGGTAGTGGATAAGGACTTGGTAGATAACAAGACCGTATTCCCATTGGAGCTGAACACCATGCCTGGCTTCGCAGGTTCTTCAGCATACTATCTCCGCTACATGGACCCACACAACGACAATACCCTCGTAAGCAAGGAGGCTGATGAGTACTGGCAGAATGTTGACCTCTACGTAGGTGGTTGCGAGCACGCTACCGGTCACTTGATTTACTCTCGTTTCTGGAACAAGTTCCTCTTCGACCTCGGCGTAAGCTGCAAGGAAGAGCCTTTCCAGAAGTTGGTGAACCAGGGTATGATCCAGGGTCGCTCCAACTTCGTATATCGCATCAACAGCGACGACCACGACAAGGCTCCTGTATTCGTAAGCTTGAACTTGAAGAAGGACTATGACGTAACTCCTATCCATGTGGATGTGAACATCGTAAGCAACGACCAGCTCGACATCGAGGCATTCAAGGCTTGGCGACCTGAATACGCTAACGCCGAGTTCATCTTGGAGGATGGCAAGTACATCTGCGGTTGGGCTATCGAGAAGATGAGTAAGAGTATGTTCAACGTGGTGAACCCAGATATGATTGTCGAGAAGTACGGTGCTGACACCTTGCGTCTCTACGAGATGTTCCTGGGTCCTGTGGAGGCAAGCAAGCCTTGGGATACCAACGGTATCGACGGTTGCCACCGCTTCCTGAAGAAGTTCTGGGGCTTGTTCTACGAGAACCGCACCGACAACTTCTTGCCTTGCGACGAGGCAGCTAAGCCAGAGAGCCTGAAGAGCGTACACAAGCTTATCAAGAAGGTGACCGAGGACATCGAGAAGTTCTCTTACAACACTTCCATCTCAGCCTTCATGATTGCCGTGAACGAGCTCGGTCAGCAGAAGTGCCACAACAAGGAACTCTTGAAGGA
>CAVKXW010000122.1:4699-9823 GCA_963660215.1 Bacteroidaceae bacterium
CAGACGAGAAGAGCCAGAAGTACTTGGAGGGATTCAACGTACTGAAGGTCATCATCGTGCCAAAGAAGATTGTCAACGTCGTGTTGAAAAAGTAAGATTATATGCAAATAGCAATCAATCAAATAGTAAAGAACGAGATCAAGGATTATTTTTACATAACCCTTGGTCTCTTATTGTATACATTCGGATGGACGATATTCCTCCTTCCCTACCAGATAGTGACAGGAGGCGTTACGGGTATCGCAGCCCTCATCTACTACGCCACCAACATCCCTATCTATCTGTCGTACTTCGTCATCAATGCAGCCCTGCTCCTTGCAGCCTTGAAGATACTTGGCTTCAAGTTCATGGTGAAGACCATCTATGCCATCGGGATGCTCTCCGTGTTCCTCGCCTTGGCGCAAGACCTGATGATGGGACCGAACGGCGAAATGGTGCAAGTATTGGGCGAGGGACAAGACTTCATGTCGCTCATCATCGGCTGTGTATTCACAGGTTTGGCTCTTGCCGTCGTCTTCCTGCATAACGGCAGTACGGGAGGTACCGACATCATCGCCGCCATCGTCAACAAGTATCACAATATCTCGCTCGGCCGAGTGCTCATCTTCGTAGACCTCGTCATCGTGGGCAGCTCGTTCTTCATCTTCAATTCGAAGCCAGGCTTCGAGACGATAGATGCCGTGAGAAAGGTGGTGTTCGGACTTTGCACAATGGTCATCGAGAACCTGGTGCTCGACTACGTGATGAACGCCCAGCGAGAGAGTGTGCAGTTCATGATATTCAGCAAGAAATATCAGGAGATAGCCAATGCCATCGGCACGCATACAGGCCATGGAGTCACCATCCTCGACGGTCATGGCTGGTACACAGGACACGAGAGAAAAGTGCTCTGTATCTTGGCAAAGAAGAACGAGAGCGTCACCATCTTCCGTATCGTGAAAATCATCGACCCGAACGCCTTCGTAAGCCAGAGTTCCGTCATCGGTGTGTATGGCGAGGGATTCGACGAGGTGAAAGTGAAAATCAAAGAAAAAGACATCAAACAACTACAACATGAAGATAGTATTCGCAACCAATAATCAGCATAAGCTCCAGGAGATACGTGAGATTCTAGGCAACGACTTCGAGGTGGTATCCCTGAAGGAGATAGGATGCGACGTGGACATCCCTGAGACAGGCAACACCCTGGAGGAGAATGCCTTGCAAAAGGCACAGTACGTATACGACCACTACCACCTGAGTTGCTTCGCCGACGATACAGGCTTGGAGGTAGAGGCATTGGATGGTGCCCCAGGTGTTCACAGTGCCCGCTATGCCGAGGGAACCGACCACGACAGCGAGGCAAACATGGCAAAGCTTCTCCGAGAACTGAACGGCAAAGAAAACAGAAAAGCACGTTTCCGCACCGTCATCTGCTACATCGAGAAGAAAGATGTATGTCCTTGCGGCTGCACCAGCATCAAGAAGGTACATCAGTTCGAGGGCATCGTGAACGGCACCATCGCTACAGAGAAGCATGGCACCGAAGGCTTCGGCTATGACCCCATCTTCGTACCAGAAGGCTACGACAAGAGTTTCGCCGAACTGGGCGAGGAGATAAAGAACGGCATCAGCCACAGGGCCAGAGCCGTGGCAAAGCTCGCAGAATACTTGAAACAGAAGTAAAGACAAAACAAGATAGGGGAATGTCTTTATAGCATTCCCCAAAATATTGCCTTCAAATGATCCATGCCCTTTCGATATTAATCCCTACATATAATAATGTATGTATTGAGCTTGTAAAGTCCTTGCAAGCTCAAGCCTCAGCATTGCCCGAATTCGACTACGAGATACTGGTGGCAGACGATGGCTCCACCGATTTATCCACCATCAAAGAAAACCGAGCCATCCGTGCCCTTCCCTATTGCCAATACATCGAGCGAGAGAAAAACGTAGGCAGGGCTGCCATACGTAACTTCTTGGCACAACGAGCCTTGCACCCTTGGTTGCTGTTCATCGACAGCAATATGGATGTCACCAATCCCCAATATCTATCCAACTATCAAAATGCCAAGGAAAGCGATGTCATATATGGGGGCTATCAAATCAAGTTAGGACAAGAACAACTGAAACATAACCTGCGCTACATATTTGAAAGCGCAGGTACACAGAATGGTGATTACCAAAAGCGTCAAGCCAACCCATACGGAGACTTCCATACATCCAACTTCATCATCAAGCGCAGCATCATGCTCAAATATCCATTCGATGAGCGGTTCAAGCTCTATGGTTATGAAGATGTATTGTTTGGCAAGACGCTAAAAGAAAACCATATCCACATCGAGCATGTGGATAACCCACTGGGATATGACCATTTCATCGGCAACATGGCTTTTGTCTGCAAGACAGAAGAGAGCCTACACACACTTTATCAGTTCAGAAACGAGCTGCAAGGCTATGCCAAAGTGCTCGACTTTGCCAATCGCATGAAGGCATGGCATCTCTATCCCATCTGCCAAAAGTTGTTTCCTCTGCTCAGTTTACCAATAAAAGCCAGACTCACAGGCAATAAACCGAGCATTTTTTGGTTTAATATATATAAGTTATTATATTATATACATTTGGACAGATGAGTAAGAAATTATTCTTGATACTTAGCTTCCTATTATTGCAGGTTGCTGCCTATAGAACAGTTGCTGCCATTGGCGACTGGAAAGCCTACATGGCTTATCACGATGTGCAAGAGATAGAACAAGCAGGAAACCTTGTCTTCGTGCAAGCTTCCAACAATCTCTATGTATACAACAAGAACGACCAGAGCATCCAGACATTCAGCAAGGTAGACTATCTGAGCGATTGCGACATCGAGCACATCGCCTACAACAAGAGTGCCAAGCGCCTGCTCATACTCTATCGTAACAACAATATCGATTTCATGAACGCCAACAACTATGAGGTACTCAATCTCTCTGATTATTATTCTGCCTCGACTACTGGCGACAAAACCGTGAACGATATTTACATGAATGGAAACCATGCCTATCTGAGCAATGGTTTCGGCATCGTAAAGGTAGATGTGAACAAGGCGGAGATAAGCGACACCTACAATCTGGGATTTAAGGTAGACTGGTGTGAGATAAAAGACAACCATATCTATGCCTACAGTAAGCAGCAAGGACTATATAGTGCCCTACTCACCACCAATTTGCTCGACAAGAACAACTGGAGCCATGTGGGCAACTATGTGGAAAAACAAGCAGAAGACAAAAGCGATCTCAAGCAACTAGTAAGCACCCTGAAGCCTGAAGGCCCCAAATACAATCACTTCTGGTACATGAAGTTTGCCAACAATCGCCTATATACTTGCGGTGGTGCTTTCCTTTCAGGTATCTCTACGGTCAGTCGTCCAGGCACCATACAAATATTGCAAGATGGAAACTGGCAAATACTGCAAGACCAATTACACTCCATAACAGGCTATCCATATCAAGACATCAACTGTGTAGAAACCGATGCCAACAACCCCAACCATATCTTTGCCTCTGGTAGAACAGGACTATACGAATTTTCCGATGGCAAACTGACACATTATTATAATAAGGACAATAGCATCCTAGAAGGAGCCGTAGATGGCGACAAGATACTAGACAACAATTATGTGTTGGTACATAGTTTATTATCAGAAAAGGATGGTTCGCTCTGGATTCTCAACAGTCAAGCACAACACAACTCCATCCTCCAACTGAAAGACAATCAACTATCGGCGTACAACCATCCAGAGTTGATGGCCAACGGATATAGTCTTCCAGCCATGGTAGGAATGATGAAAGACAGCAGAAACTTTATTTGGTTTGTCAACGACAACCACGAAAATCCTGCCATCGTATGCTATCAGCCCGAAAGCGATGAGGTAACAGTGATGAAGAAGCCTTTTTCCAATCAAGACGGCACCGACATCAACCTATATTATATAAGGTGTATCAAGGAAGACCTCGAACATAATCTGTGGATAGGCACCGACCAAGGTCCATTCTACATCACTCCGCAGGAACTAACTACAGACAAGCCTGCCCTCATGCAAGTGAAAGTACCAAGAAATGACGGCACCAATTATGCCGACTACTTGCTGAGCGGTGTAGACATCATCTGCATGGCCATCGACGAAGCCAATCGCAAGTGGTTGGGTACCAACAACAATGGCATCTATCTCATCAGTGAAGACAATCTCTCGCAGATACACCATTTCACAACAAACAACAGCCCATTGCTTTCCAACACTATCGAGTCGATAGCCATCAACGATGCCACTGGCGAAGTATTCATAGGAACCGACAAGGGACTCTGCTCCTACATGAGCGACGCCAGCCAGGCAAGCGACGAGATGAACAAAGACAACGTATGGGCATATCCCAATCCTGTGAAGCCCGACTATACAGGACCCATCACCATCACAGGCCTAAGTTTTGATGCAGACATCAAAATTGTTTCTTCCAATGGTACTCTCGTAAACCAAGGCAGAAGCAATGGCGGTACCTACACCTGGGATGGTTGTGACCAAAAAGGCAAACGAGTAGCCAGCGGCATCTACATGGTAGAAACCGCCACTAGCGACGGCAGCAAGGGCACTGTATGCAAAGTAGCCATCATTAGATAAAAGAATCTTACATGAAGCTAAGCATCATCATTCCAGTCTACCGCACGCAAGATACGCTCCAGAGATGTATGGAGAGCATCCTGCGACAATCATTCACCGACTATGAGATTATCCTCGTAGACGATGGATCACCCGACTATTGTCCTATTCTTTGTGATAAATATGCTCATCAATACGAGCATATCACGGTTATCCATCAGGAAAATAGGGGGCTTAGCGGCGCACGAAATGCAGGAATCAAACAAGCACAAGGAGAATATATCACATTCATAGATAGTGACGATGCCATTCAAGAGAACACCTTACCACCGCTTATGAATGAGCTTAGTCAACATCCTAAGGTGGATATCTTGGAATATCCAATCTTTGAGAGATTAGGAAATCCCACAAAAGAATGTCTTCTTGGCTTCTCACCACATACATATAATAATCCCTTAGAATATTGGTTAAAAGAATATGGCTTCGCACACACATATGCTTGCAACAAGATA
>CAVKXW010000123.1:0-9800 GCA_963660215.1 Bacteroidaceae bacterium
GTATGTAACAGCTGTAGAAATATTCTTTTGTACACCAATACCATTTTCATAACACATGCCAAGTCCACCAATGCCATTAGTATCTTCAGCATCTGCAGATTGTTTGTACAAGTTATATGCTTTTGAATGGTCTTCTGTAACTCCAATACCAACAAGATACATATAGGCAAGTTGATTACATGCGCTTGTAACATTTTGATCAACCGCTTTTTGATACCATTGGGCAGCTTGGACGTTATCTTCTTCAACTCCAATACCATAATAGTAGAGATCACCTTTTAGCTTGTATGCATAAGGCTGTTCCTGTTCTACAGCAGCTTCTATGAATTTAATGCCTTCACTGACATTTTTATCAACGCCTAGTCCACGAAGATAAAACTCTCCCAATTGAGCTTGCGCAATTGCGTCGCCTAGTTCTGCTGCCTCTTTAAAATAATTGGCTGATTTATTTATATCTGCATCTACACCGACGCCTACTTGATAACAAATACCTAAGAGACGCTTTGCTTGCGCATTGCCTTGCGCATCTGCCTTTTGCAAATATCCTAATGCCTTGTTGACATCTGGAGATATGTTGTTGTCCGATAATCCGTACAAGTAATAATACCCCAAATCACTTTGTCCGCTTGCGTCACCTCTATCAGCTGCCGCATTGAGCATTTGCCAATATGCAACAATATTTTTGCTGACATAGAGTCCATCTCTGTACATCAGACTCATTAGGTAGTATGCTGAGGCATTGTTTTGCTTCATAGCTTTGCTGGCAAGTTCGTATGCTTGCTTATAATCTTTAAGCACTCCAATACCGTAAATGTAATGGTATGCAAGTGAAACTTGTGCAGGCGCATATTTCTTCTTGGCAGCTTTTGTCAGCCACGTTGTTGCCAAACTGTAGTCTTGGTTGACACCACCTGTACCACGAGTGTAGCAATTTGCCAAATTGTACATGGCTTCAACATCACCTTTGTCCGCATACTTTCTGAAGAAAGATGCGTCTTGTGCGGAAGCGTTTGCGATTGCACATAAAAGAACCGCAAACAAAATAATCAGTTTGTGCTTCATATTTTTTACTTTTAAAATTAATCGTAATAACCTAAATTTTCAAGAGCCATAATTACTTTCTTTCCATCACTAAAGCCAGCGGTTTTTGCTTTTTTAGCATATGTCTCAGCTAAGGAATACTCACTGTTTTGTAGATAGTATTTTGCCAACGGGCCATAAGCCGCACTATACCCTTCATTGGCTAACTGCTGGACTTTCTTGTAATTACCTTTGGATATTGCATTCCTTAATGTTGCGGCGTTGTCTTCTTTTATTTCCTTAGTCGCCTCCTGAGACGCATTTGTTTTTTTTGTATTTTCACCCTTTGATTTGGAAACACTTTGATTGTTGGCATGATTGCGAACTTGCTGTTTGGGCACAGAATCAGTATTGGCTTCAGGATATACCGAATCGACTTGCTCCGTGGAAGCAGATGTGGATTCGGTTGACGTTCCCTGTTGAGAGAAAAATACGACCATGGCAACAAGTACAAATGCAACTATAGCTCCGACAATAACTTTTTTCTTGCTAGAAGAATCGTTATCAGTTTCGTCATGATAATTTTCCTCCACATTTTCATTTTGAACAGTGGGGGCTTCCTTATATCCAATCTTAGAAGACTCCATTACAGTGTCTTCGGAATTATCACCAATAATAGGTGCTGTACTCTGTACCACATCTACAGAAGTATAAGGACTAGTTAATGAGCGTAAGGCCTCTTCAAATTCTCGGACACTTTGAAAACGTTTCTTGACATTGGGATTCATCGCCTTGATTACAATACCTATTAGCTCTTTTGAAATTTTGTTGGCCGACATTTGCGTTTCAAGCAAACTGTCATCACTAACAAGGTCTGATGCTGGCGGTGGTGTCTCACGAGTGAGAAGTTTGTAGAAAGTTGCACCAAGAGCATATATATCAATCGTAGGACGGAATTCGCCATCCTTTGTTTTGTTTCCTTGTTCTATTGGTGCATAACCAGCCGTTCCGAGTCCGATGGTTGTTGAAGTTTCTGGTTGACCATCGTTGCTATAATGTTTTGACAATCCAAAATCAATAAGAAATATGTGACCATCTTTATCTCGGCGCATAACATTGCCAGGCTTCAAATCCAAATGTAACATATGCTTTTCTTCATGCATATACATGAGTGCATGCGTTATTGAGAGAATGATGTCGATAGCTTCTGATTCGGAAACGTGGCTTGTTTTGACGAAGTCATTCAGATTCTTACCTTCAATATACTCCATTACATAGTAGAACGTTCCGTTCTCATCAAACGAATCCGTTACACGTACAATATTGGGATTGTCCAGCCTAGACAGGTTGAAGGCTTCTTTCTTGAATTTTCTAGCGTAGTTGTACGACAAACTGCCATCTGACATTCCTGTAATACTGCCATCTTCACTACGAGAGTTGAGCTCTTTCATGAAAAACTCTTTGATAGCAACCTTCTTTCCAAGGTGGATATGTTCGGCAAGATAGGTTATGCCAAAACTACCTTGTCCGAGAACTTTTTCTATCTTGTATGTTCCATGCAAGACCGTTCCTGCTTGCAACATTGATTTGTTGTTTGTATCCATGCAATTATAGATTAACGTTTATTCCTTATATCCGTTTGCAATAGCCTTCTTATACCACTTGTATGCAAGGCTTTCATTGGTTTTTACCCCATACCCATTCTGATAGTAGAGTGCCAATCTGTATTGCGCAAACGGGTTCCCCTTTTCTGCACTTTCTTTTACATTGGCAAACGCCTTTCTATTGTCTTTTTCTTCGTAGCAAATTCCAAGTGAGCAAAGAAAGTACGGGTCACGCCCTGACAAAGTTACTCCTCTTTGTGCAAAAGAAATTGCTTTGTCTTGATTCGCTGTCACTCCCCATCCGCGCAAATACATTACTGTAAGATCGTCAATGGCTTGTAAATCATCAACCTTTTCAGCCTCTGAAAGGTATTTGAATGCCAAGTCATATTTGTCTTGTTCGTAATATATATGACCTAGCTGTGCTTGAGAAGACGATAACTGCATATCTGCTAGTTCTTTGTATATCGAAATAGCTTTTGTCGTGTCAATTTTCGTTCCTATACCTTGAAGATACATTGAGGCCACACCATTTCCTTCGGCTTTATTTGCTTCGTACGCTTTTTGTTGATAATCAAAAGCCTTTTTCTCATTTGCATTGCATCCAATTCCATTCAAATAATACAAGGCCAGATTTTGTAACGCATCACTATATCCTTGCTCTGCAGATTTCTGCATCCATGTAAATGCCTTTGAATTATCGGCTTGTGCTCCTACACCAGAAGAATAAATTAGTGCTAAAGCACATTGAGAATACATATCACCTTTTTCAGCCTCTTTGAGCAAAATAGGAAATGCTTGTTCACACAAACGATTTGCCTCAATAGTATCCATTGTGATGCCAGCACTTCCATTTTCATAGTATTGTGCCAACATCCAAATTGCAGGCCCATATTGTTTATCTGCTAGCTTTTGAATGATGGGGAGTGCCGTCACGGAATCTCCTGGTAGAAACACCCCATCCTTTATGATGTGTCCTTCTATAATGTCTTCTGCATTTGCATACTGTTTCGCTTTATCGTCTCCGATTAAGCTGATTGCAAATACGATTACATATATTATTGCAACAATAACGCCCAATACTTTTAGGCTCTTCTTTGAGATACCATCATCTTCTTTCCCATATTCATTGTCATCACTATCTCCTGAAGAGAATAGCATTACAAAGCCATAGAATGGAATTAATTGAAACCACCCCGAATGTTCTAAATCGTGACATCGTTTAGCACCTACAGTCAAGGATATATACCAATATGATATATAGAAAATGGCATAACAAGAAATAATTATTTGACTATCAAATGCAGTATCTACGTCTACTCCAATTATTCTCAAAACAATTATTGGGATGAAGAATGCAAAAAGGCCTCCAAATAAAGTCGCAAAATATGCCAAACGGCCAACACGTCCACTAAAAGACCAGATAGAATTACACTCATGTATCTCTTCATCTGTTCCTTCATCGTTTTCTGTGACCACAGTAGGGGTTACATCAACAGCCGGCTCCTCTTCCATGGGAGTAACAATAGTTTCTTCTGTAATTCCCTGTATGTTTTCGTTTATGCTAAAATCATACGCTTCCCCCACAACTTCTAAAAGTTTATCTTTGAAGCTTTTGATGGTTTGTGTACGCTTTCTAACATTGGGGCACATTGCTTCAGATATAACCTTAATATATCCTTCTGATACACCTTTTGCACGAAGACCGTTCTCCAATAGTTCTTCATCGCTTACGAGGTCGGATGCAGGAGGAGGTGTCTCTCGGGTAAGAAGTTTGTAGAATGTTGCACCAAGTGCATACACGTCGATAGTAGGACGGAACTCTCCGTTCTTCGCCTTGTTACCTTGTTCGATTGGTGCATAGCCAGCTGTACCAAGACCGATAGTAGTAGAAGTCTCTGGTTGACCGTCTTCACTGAAATGCTTGCTGAGTCCGAAGTCGATGAGAAAAATGTGGCCATCACTATTGCGGCGCATTACATTGCCGGGCTTCAAGTCGAGGTGGAGCATATGCTTCTCTTCGTGCATGTACATGAGGGCATCGGCAACAGACTTGATGATGCTTGTTGCTTCTGCTTCATCCACATAATGAGACTTGACATAATCATTGAGATTCTGTCCTTCTATGTAGTCCATCACATAGTAGAACGTGCCGTTCTCGCTGAACGAGTCGGTTACACGCACAATGTTGGGATGGTCAAGCCTTGACAGATTGATAGCCTCTTTTTGGAACTTGACACAATAGTTCTGCGACAGACTTCCGTCTGTCATACCAGTGATACTTCCATCTTCGCCACGAGAGTTGAGTTCTTTCATGAAGAATTCCTTGATGGCGACCTTTCTCCCAAGATTAGTGTGTTCGGCAAGATAGGTTATGCCGAAACTGCCTTGTCCGAGGACTTTCTCTATTTTGTATGACCCTCCACGTAGAAGGGTTCCTATAGTCAGTTGTTGCATGGCTAAATTTTCTTTTCGTTAGGATTGATTGGTTTGGCTTTTTCCGTCTTTGGGGATTGCGACGGTTTGACAAACTTTTTAACAACATCAGGCTTTTCTTTATCCAATTTTGCATTGGGTTGTTCTACCTTAGTTGGATTCATCTTGTCTTTGTCGCCCTTTTCGTCTTTCAAGGGATTGCCCTCAGAAGTTGTGTCTTGATGCGGACGAACAACAGAGTCTTTTTTCACCGAATCCTTCTTCTGTTCTATTGGTTGAACCTTTGCAGAATCCGACTTGATGCTATCTTTGCCAACTATTTCCGAAGCATTGTTCTTACCTCCGCACATGAAGAATGATGTTGCCACAGCGATAACCGCAATAATTGCAATACCAACAATCCATGGCAACACTTTCCGTTTCTTCTTGGGCTTGTCAAACTCTGGAGTAATCCATGTGCCTTTTGCGGAAGAGTGGGACGCTTCGTTTGAGGCAATTGATACCTTGCCTTCCACCTTATTTATATGTATAAGGTGAGCCGTATGGTTGTCCTTGTTGTCCTCAGTCACTTGTCGGAGCATTTCCTGTTTCTCCTCATCGGTGACGTTCGGCTTGGTGATGATGTTGAGGATATTCTCATCAGAGGCTTCTTCCAGCATACCATCGGAACACATATAGAAGTAGTCACCGGGCAGAATGTCGGTGAGATGAGCGATGTCTGCTTTTGCCCTATGTTCTTGGCAAGGTTGCATGGCTCGGGTGATGACGTTCTTCTGCGGATGGTGCTTCGCCTCTTCCTCCGTTATCTCACCAATCTTCACGAGGTCGTTGACCAACGAATGGTCTTGCGTGCGGAACACGATGCGAGCCGGGGATTTCTTGGATGCTGGACGTAACTGATAGACACGGCTGTCGCCGATATGCGCCACGGTAGCACCATTGGCATGAAGGCAGAGGAAGGTAAGGGTTGTTCCCATCTTACGCTCCTCGCCGTTGTCTTTTGCGTCCAATGCGTCATACGCCGCACTGAGTGCTTGCAGGAAAAGTTCATCACTCAATGCCTTATTGGGATTCCATGCAGAAAGGATAGCACTGCTGATGGTCTCGCAGACCGTAGCCGATGCCACTTCACCTTTCTCGTGTCCACCCATTCCGTCGCAAAGGATGAATAGGCGGTCATCTGGCGTTGACTTGCCCAATGCAGGGAAGAGGGAATCTTCTTGATTCTCCCTTTGCCCGAGTTCCTGCAGGTTGTATGCTTTAATCTTGTATTTCATACGCCATTATATTTTGAATATCAGTTCTGTGTTGCCCATCTTGATGCGGTCGCCGTTGTTCAGGATGAGTTGGTCTTGCTGTCCGATGAGTGAGCCGTTCATATAAGACGGATTCTTGTTTGCTCCATTTCTCAAGATGTGGATAGTCTTACCTCCTGCATTGTTCACTTCTATGATGGCATGGCTACGGCTCATGGTGCGGTCATCTGTGGCTATCTGCACGGAAGCCGAGGATGATGAAGCCTTGCGCCCTATGGTGTTGATGCCCGAACGCAACGCATACGACCTCCCCATGTTGTCCACAAGTACACCGACCATAGGACGTGAAGCGGATTCTATTCTCGTTTCATCTCCACTGCCATTTTGATATTGTGAACCAATCCTTGTTTCATCGCCTCCCTGTTGCTGGGCAGAACCACCGCCATATCGGGGCTCATCGCCCGAAGAAACCAACGGCTTCGGCTGTTCCACATACCGCTGACACTTGCCCACGACATGCTTTTCCTTGCATACGGGACAGGTGAAGGATGCCGCATTGATGTTCGGCGCATCCTGCAAGCGGAGTATCTTGCCACAGGTCGGACATTTTATCTTAATCTCACTCATTGTTATACTTTATTACATATGTTTCACCACTTCATCACCGGCATATTGTTGGAGAACTTGCCCCACATCACGGGATGCTGGCGGTTGCCAGACTCCTTTTTTACCTTCGCACTCACATAGTCGAACAGTTCCTTTGCCGTGATGATGCGGTCTTTGTTTGCGTCAGCACCGCCACGCAGTCCGTGTTGCAAAGCGTAGGTGAAGAAGCCGTTTGTCATCTTCGGCGTCTCGATGGACTTCTCGTTGCTGCGGCAAGAGAGGAAGAACATCACATTGCCATTGCTCGAACTTGCATGGGCATTGTTCTTACCCTGTCGCATTGCCCCTGAGTAACAAGCGTCGGCAAACACCATCTTATTTTTGCTCCTGCATGAAGCCATGGCCGAGTAGATGTCATTGTAATACAGGAATCCGTCGTAGCAGACAAAACCGCCCTTTACGCCATGACCGCTGAAGAACATCACCACAATGTCATCGGCGGTGGCAAGGGAAGCCATCTTTTGCAGAGCCGCTTTCACGGTCGCCAACTTTGCCTTGTCGTTCATCAGCAGAAAGACCTTTGCCTGCTTGTTTTCCTTATAGAGCCACTGCATCGTGGCGGCATCATTGTGCGGCAAGCGAAGGTCGTTCTTTGTGCCGGGATAGTCGGAGATTCCGACCGACAAGAGATAAATCTTCGCTTGGACAGATATAGGCAACAAGGCGAGCATTGCCAACAAAACCAATGTCCTCCAGACTTTATGCAAATGACAAGTCAGCATCATTATTGTAGTCTTGCTGGTCATCGCTGGCATTATAGGAGAAGGTGTCATGCTCCTGTTGCATCTGCTCCTGTTGTTGGGCGAGATAAGCATCTTGGTAGTCCGACATCTGCACATGGTCGTTGGAAAGGTCATAGACTTCGCCTTCGTCAATCTGTTGGTTGTGGTTCTCGTCCACCACAAGCACCTCTGCCATACCGTCACCATCCAAATCCACGACGGCAGCCACTTCCTCACCATTGGTCAATACGGCGGCTTGCATGGTTTGCCCTTGGTCACCTTGCGCCTCATACACGCCCAACACTTGTACCTCATTGGTGTCAGTGTCGCAGGTTTCGTTCACAGCGGCATGTACCTCAGGATTGGGAGTGACTGGGTCGGCACCATTGTGTCCAGTATAGTCGGGTTCGACATTCTCGTCCACCTTGACAGCAACTTCCTCTTTGGAAATATCGTTGTGTTGCTCCTTTTGCGGTTCTTCGGCTGCAGCAACAACAGGTTCTTCGGTTGCTTGTGCTTCCTCTTCTGTTTTCTGCTCCTCTGCTTCTTTGTTGTGAAGCATTTCCGTGGCTGCGTATGTGGCACCGCCACCGACAACACCGCCCATCACCGCTGCAGCAGTAGCGGCAACTTTCTTTCCCTTGTTAGACTGCGTTTCTGTAGTCTCCACTTTCTGTGTCTGTTCAGCCTTATTGTTGTTCTGCGGCTTCATGACGATTGTCTCTTCGTTGTTCATACCGATAGCTTTTAAAGTTCGTAAATAATTGTTTTGATGCTGCAAAATTAGGTTGCTTCTGTCTCAATACCATGAGAATTTCGTCATCCTGTACGAAACTCCCCGATTGTTACACGAAATGTCAGTGGGTGTATTTGCAGCCGCACGCCAAGCACTGTTTGTTGTACTCGATGTTCCTGTAGGGTATCGCCCCGAATGATCTTCCGCAAGCAGGATTGGGGCACTTGTATTTCTTGGCATACTCCTCGTCGAGATCGTGCAATTGTTGTTGGACAGTTGTCCCGACACTTCCCTTTACAAAGAAATAAATGGCGATAGACAAGGCTGCGACAACGATGATGATTCGTAATGTCGGATCCATGCCTGGTATAAGACCGATGCAGACACCAAGCATGGAGAGTATGCCTTGCAAGCGTTGCTTGTTGGCGGACTTCGCCGCTTTGTTCTGTATCTCCATTCTGCGGTTGTCATATTCCTCCCATACTGCCTTCATTGGTTTCAGCGAGAATGTCGGAACTTCTTTGGGGGCTGTCCCGGTATTTGCAGAAGATTCTCCCACCAATTGCAATATCTGCTGCAATGGCACAAGGAATTTCTCTTCGCCCAACTGCACTTTGCTTGTAGGCGTGATGCCCTTACTGAATATCTGGTTGCCGTCAACAAAGGTCACGTTCTGCGCCTTGATATTCTCGATACTGATGTTGCTGCCATTGACGGTAATCTTGCAATGGCGGCGACTTACGGACAACGGCACGGAACCAGCCTGTCCGATATAGAACTCACGTCCTGCTGCAATACAATGCAGACGGCGTGCGCCTTCTTCTCTTCCTATGATGATTTCCATGATGCGGTTATTCTACGTTTATGTGAGTCTTGTTGGGAACACGTCCCACAAGGATGTCCTTCAGTTGTTTGAGAGCCTCCTTCGAAATGCCCAGTTGGAAGGTGAAGTGGACTCCGTCCGTCACCACGAGACTTTGCAACAGCGGTTGCACCTTATATATAAAGTTGAGATTGACGATGAACCGCTTGCCGATGCGTGCAAAGATAGAAGCACGCTCACGCAAGCTCTCGGATATGAACTGCTGCATGTGGCTGAGATTCATGCAGACCGAGACCTTCTGCTTGTTGACAAGTACGATCTTGGTATAGTTGCCGTCGCCCTCCATATAGACAATCTTGGAGCAGTCAAGGCGAATGAGTTCGTCGCGAGTGTTGAGATACAAGTGTCCTGTAGCCATAAATAGCCATCTGTTAGCACATTGCCTTCTCCCGAACAATGTAGGGTTAGCATTCTGATTTATGGCACAAAAAAGCGTGGAGAACTTACCTGTTGTCCATTCCACGAACTGAGGCTCTC
>CAVKXW010000124.1:0-9644 GCA_963660215.1 Bacteroidaceae bacterium
TATTTGGAGTCTCTTGAAATTTGGCGATTGAAATAGACATTCATATAGTAAATAAGGTAGATGCTCACGCTCATAAGGCGTGAGCTTAACTTATCTATGTGTAGCAGGTTACGCCAAATACCTAAGAGACTGATAAGTGAGGTTTGCGCCTTTCTTATATAGTTTCGCCAACAAGGTATTTGAACCCAGACCTGCTAATTCCGATAAAGTTTACGCTCTCAACCTTATAGCGACGATGAATCAAGGAAGAGTTCGCCAAGAACCATGTGCTGTTCGAGGACATGGAGGGAGCGTACCTGGAGAGAATGGTGGAGATGATTATCGGTGAATTGTAACGATATTATGGGTATAAAAAGAAAGGACAAGCTCCATATTCGGAACTTGCCCTTTCTACTATCATCTCTCTATATAAATATCTTGTTTTTACTTGCTCAAGCACATGCGATGGTTGATGTCTGCTACCTCAGGGATTGAGCTGATGACGTTCTTCAAGAACATGCCCATGCACAATGTCATACCAGAAAACATAACTGCGGCGAAAGCCAAAGTAAAAATAGTTGCCATAATTTTATTATCCTTTATTAAATGAGTAATTGTGTTATCAATCTTTTTACGAGTGCAAAGTTAATACTTTTTAGCGGATTTACCATATTTTAAGCGAAGAAATATCGGTTGGATTTGTATTTCTTGATGTATGTCAATAGAAGTAGAAAATCTTCGAAATCCCCTGTAAATAAAGGGATTTCGAAGAAAAACTTACGCCATGAAATAAGATGGGGTAGCATCGGTATAAAACTGAAATCAATTAACCACAATTAACGTACAGTCTGAAAGTATTTATGGCTTCAACGGACCATAGAAATAAGATGCCGTAGCACCACCATCCATCAGAAAGTCGGAACCTGTGATGAAGGCTCCCTTGGCACTCATGAGTAATTCGGCTGCATTCGCCACCTCGTCGGCTGTACCAGGGCGGCCCGCTGGACATTTGGCAAACATGTTCTTATAGAAGTCACCGCGTGGACCATTAAACTCGTCCAGTGCAAGTGGGGTTACAATGATACCAGGCGAAATCGAGTTGATGCGAGCGCCACGTTGTCCCCATTTCACTGCTTCAGCCATCACTCTTTTTACATTGCAACGTTTTGCTAACTGGTAGGCGTGCAAGGTGTCACGAATGTTTTGTGGCTGAAGAATGTCGAGGCTTAGCAATTCGTCGGTAGGAGTCGTGGCGAGAAGTTCATCCTCCTTTGGTGTCAAAGCTGGCATGCGATGTCCCGACTGGCTTGAGATGGTTACTCCTATACCACCTTCTGCGATTATTTTTCCTACTTCCTCCAAGAGTACGGCTGTGCCATAGAGGTCTACCTGCAAAATCGTCTCGATTGGTGCTTGACTTGGAGAAACGCCAGCAGCATTGATGAGCATTTGGATGTCGCCATATTTTTGTGCCTCGGCAATTAGACTCAATATGGATTCTCTCGAGGACAAGTCCATCTCCATGCAAACAACATCAAAGCCAGCCTCATTCATTACCTTGGCTATAGCCTTGGCGTTTTCGATATTCTTATCGCCAATGACAATTTTCATGCCATAGCCCATGCGGCGAGCTATCGCCATGCCTATCTGACCGGCACCAGTCAAAATCATTACATTCTTTTTCATACTTATTGCTTAATTTAATATCTGCTGCAAAGTTACGAAGTTTCTTTATGATAATGCTTAGATAGATTACAGATTGGTTTATAAGAATAACTGATTACGATAAATTTTGGTGCTTTATGTGCCAAGATACGCATTACTGACATAATTTAAAGCAGATTTTGTCGCCAGTTTCAGATAAAAGCAGTAATTTTGCAGCTAAAATATGAGTTAAATGGAGAAACTGAATAATATCAAGGCAATCGCCTTCGATGCCGACGATACGTTGTGGGCATTGCAAAACTATTTCGAGGATGTGGAGCATGAGTATTGTCAACTGCTTGCAGAATATGGCAAGGAGAAGGAGATTTCGGCAGCCCTCTTCGAAACTGAATCTAAGAATATGGCTGACCTGGGCTATGGTTGCAAGGCATTTACTATTTCGCTGGTAGAGAATGCTGTGAAAGTGAGTCATGGCAAGGTAGGGGCAAATGTCATAGCCCAAATTGTAGACTTGGGGAAGAGCCTGCTGCATCTGGATGCCAAGCCACTGGAAGGGGTGGAGCAAACACTTTCTTATGTCCGAGAGAAGAAAGACGAATCTGGCGAAAGGAGATATAAGCTAGCAGTGTTTACCAAGGGCGAGTTGATGGATCAGGAGAATAAGCTCTGGCGATCAGGCTTGCAGCGATATTTTGATGTAGTAAACATCGTGAGCGACAAGACCCCCGAGGCTTACCGGCATCTCTGTAAGGATTTGGAGGTGGAGCCAAAAGAGCTGCTCATGGTGGGGAATAGCTTTAAAAGCGATATTGCCCCAGCTCTGAGCATCGGATGTTCTGCCATACACATTCCTTTCCATACCACTTGGGCTCACGAGAAAACGGAGGAGTTTGAACATCCCAAACTGCGTCGTATTTCTCGTTTTGATGAAATCCTCGATTGGGTATAATAGGAGAGGATTATCTGATTTCTTGGTCTATATAGGTTAGGATGCCAACGATATCATTGGGCTGAAACCATTGTATTTCCTTGTCTCGCTTAAACCAAGTGAGCTGCTTTCGCATGTACTCTCGGCTGTGTGACTGTATCTGTCGGATAGCCTCGTCACGGTCTATTTCGCCATCGAAGTAGGCGAACATTTCCTTGTAGCCCACGGTGCGCAGGGAGGTGAGACCTCGCTTCGGATATACGCTGCGAGCCTCTTCTTCCAGTCCTTCTTCCATCATCTGAAGTACACGTAGATTGATGCGGTCGTATAGTTCGGAACGATCTCGGTTCAAGCCTATCTTGACGATGCGGAAGGGACGCAGCTTCTTCTCCGCGGTACGGAATGAAGTGTAGGTCTTGCCCGTTTGATGGCAAATCTCCAGGGCATGGACTACACGGCGAGGGTTCTGCTTGTCTACTATCGCCCAGTGCTCTGGGTCTAGCTTCTCCAGTTCGTCTACGAGGGCAGGTAAGCCTTCGTCTGCCAGGCGCTGCTTCATCCATGTGCGGATGTCGTCTCGCACGGTAGGGATGTCGTCGATGCCCTTGCATACGGCATCGATGTACATCATGCTGCCACCCGTAAGCAGGGCAATATCATGCTGCGGAAAAATCTCTTCCTCCAAGAGTCTCATCACGTCCGCTTCGTATTGGGCTGCGCTGTAATAATCCTCGATGTGGTGGTTGCCCACGAAATAATGCTTCACCCTCTGCTGTTGCTCGGCGGTAGGGGCGGCGGTGCCGATGGGCAGCTCGGCGAATATCTGTCGGGAGTCGGCATTGATGATAGGGGTGCCGAGATGCTCTGCCAAACTGAGGCATAGCTCGGTCTTACCAACGCCTGTTGGTCCTAGAACAACAACTAAAGTTTTCATAATAGTTTCTTTATTATCAAGTATTATTAAGACAAAAAGCATTCTTGCCTGGTGTCCTTATCCTAAGCAAGAATGCTTTTTACTTTTTTACCTTTTTACTTTTTTACCTTTATCTAATGATTCCTCGCTTAGAACTCTCCACGAAGTCGATGATGTACTGTATCTCCGGGGTAAGCTGCAGGTTGTTCTTGATTTCCTGGATGCCCTCCTTCAGTACGCCCTTGCTGTAGAGCAAGCGGTAAGCCTCGTGTATCTGCTGGATAAGCTCGTTGCTGAAGCCACGGCGGCGAAGGCCTACGAGGTTTAAGCCAGCATAGCGTGTAGGCTCCTTGCCTGCGATGACGTAAGGAGGAATGTCGAGTGAGAAACGGCAACCGCCTTGTATCATCACATATCCACCGATGCGGCAGAACTGATGGCAGAGCACGGCGGCACTGATGATGGCATTGTCGTCGACGATGACCTCGCCAGCCAGTTTGGTAGAGTTGCCGATGATAAGACCGCTACCCAGTTCGCAGTCGTGAGCCACGTGCATGTTCTCCATCAAGAGGTTGTTGCTGCCCACCACGGTCTTGCCCTTGGAGGCAGTACCACGAGAGATGGTAACATTCTCACGGATGCTGTTGTTGTCGCCAATCTCGCAAGTGGTCACCTCGCCGCGGAACTTCAAGTCCTGTGGCTTGGTGGAGAGACTGGCACCAGGGAAAATCTCATTGTTGTTGCCGATGCGTGCGCCCACGTTGATGGTGACGCTGTTCTGCAACACGTTGTTGTCGCCCAATACGGTGTCCTTGTCGATGTAACAGAAAGGACCGATAATGTTGTTGTCACCCAGTTTAGCCTCTGGGTGAACGTATGCTAAAGGACTTATCTGATTCATAATTTACTTGTTTTTTACGATTTGTGCTGTGAATGTAGCCTCTGCCACCACTTGGTCGCCTACGAACATGTAGCCCTTCATCGAACTAATGCCGTGGCGTACTGGTGCGAGCAGTTCCACACGGAATAGGAGGGTGTCGCCTGGCACTACCTTCTTACGGAACTTCACGTCGTCGAGCTTCATAAAGTAAGTGCTCCAGCGCTCAGGTTCTTCCAATTGGTTCAAGACGAGCAGACCACCACACTGTGCCATAGCCTCTACCTGCAAAACGCCTGGCATCACAGGCTCCTCAGGGAAATGCCCCTGGAAGAATGGCTCGTTGCTGGTTACGTTCTTGATGCCCACGATGCTGTTAGGTCCCATGGCGATGACCTTGTCGACCAACTGCATAGGGTAGCGGTGAGGCAGGAGCTGACGGATGCGGATGTTGTCCATGATAGGCTCCTCGTTAGGATTGTAGATAGGAGCTTGAATCTCGTGCTTGCGAATCTCCTTGCGCATGAGTCGGGCGAACTTATTGTTCACTGTGTGACCAGGGCGAGTGGCGATGATGCGTCCCTTGATAGGTTTGCCGATGAGAGCCATATCGCCGATGATGTCGAGCAGCTTGTGGCGAGTGCACTCATTCTCCCACTGCAATGGACGGTGCTGGATGTAGCCGAGTTTGCTGGCATCCATGTGAGGCACCTTCAGATGGTCGGCGAGCTGGTCGAGCTGCTCCTGTTCCACCTGTCGCTCGTAGATGACGATGGCGTTGTCGAGGTCGCCGCCCTTGATGAGGTTCGCCTGCAGCAGTGGCATGATGTCGCGCACGAAGACGAAGGTGCGAGCGGATGCAATCTCATCAACATAGGTCTCCATCTTGTCGAGGGTAGCAAACTGGCTATTGATGAACTTGCTTTCGAACGAGCACATCGCCGTGATGCTGAACTCCTCGTCTGGGAGGATGGTGATGACGGAACCATTGTCGTCCTTCACCTCTATCTTGTGGCGGATGATGTAGTAATCCTTCTCGGCGTTCTGCTCCTGGATGCCTACGCTGTTGATTTTCTCCACGTACATGGCTGCGGAGCCGTCGAGGATAGGGAACTCGGGACCATTTACCTGAATCAAGCAGTTGTCGATGCCGAGTGCATAGAGTGCCGACATTCCATGCTCGATGGTGCTGATGCGAATGTCACCCTTGCCGAGTACGGTGCCACGCTGAGTCTCGACTACGTTCTCGGCTACTGCCTGTATGATAGGCTCGCCCTCTAGGTCGATGCGCTGTATCTTATAACCGGTGTTCTCTGGGGCTGGGTTGAAAGTTACGGTGAGGCTCAAGCCTGTGTGCAAACCCTTGCCGCAAAGTGAGAAACTACCTTTCAGTGTCTTCTGTTTTGACATAACGATTTTATTTTAATGTTAAGTGTTAAATGTTAAGTGTTAACTTGTTTGGGGATTTGCTCATTTAACATATAACACTTCACATTTAACATTGAAAATTACTTCTTCTTCAGTTCTTCGATTTCCTTCTTCAGCTCGTTCAGCTCCTTGTACATGTCTGGCAGGCGGCGGAAGATGGCTTGCGACTTGAAGTAAGAGCGAGGTTCCATAGGAGGAGTACCAATCAGCTCCTGGTTGCTCTTGATGCTGCCTGGCACACCGCTCTGTGCTCCGAGGAATACCTTGTCGCCGATGGAGATGTGGCCTGCGATACCTACCTGACCGCCAAACATACACCATTGCCCAACTTTGGTGCTACCTGCGATGCCCACCTGTGAAGACATCACGGTATTCTCGCCGATGTCGGTGTTGTGTGCTATCTGTACGAGGTTGTCGAGCTTCACGCCCTTGCGAACGTAAGTGGAGCCCATGGTAGAGCGATCCACACAAGTGTTGGCACCAATCTCCACATTGTCCTCAATGGTAACAATACCAATCTGAGGAATCTTGTCGTATCCCTCTGGACCTGGGGCGAAGCCGAAGCCATCGGCACCAATCACACAACCAGCGTGCAAGGTAACATTGTTGCCGAGCTTGCAGCCGTGATAGATGGTTACGTTAGGATAGATGAGCGCATTCTTGCCCACCTTCACTCCCTCGCCGATATAAGCGTGAGGATAAATCTGGCTACCTTCGCCTACCTCTGCGCCGTCGGCGATGTAGGCGAACGCACCTACGTATACACCCTCGGCTACCTTAGCCTTTGGAGAAACGAACGCCAATGGGTCGATGCCCGTCTTCTTAGGCTTCATCGACTCGTACATCTGCAAAAGCTTAGCCACGCACTCGTAAGCGTTCTTCACACGGATGAGGGTGGTGCTCACTGGTTTCTCTAGCTCTACGGTCTCGTCGATGAGGACGATGCTCGACTTGGTGTCGTACACGAAGTGAGTGTATTTAGGGTTGGAGAGGAACGAGATAGCTCCCTCCTTGCCTTCTTCTATCTTGGCAAAGGTGTTGACTTTGGCATTCTCATCACCTTCCACCTTGCCCTGAACAAACTGGGCTATTTGTTGAGCGGTAAATTCCATATCTCTAGTATTTTATTATTTTGCAAAATAATTTGTAACCAATATATAATTGGTTATATCAATAGGCCCCTAGGCAATAGGTGCCTAATGTCTCTGCAAAAATACTAAAAAAGATTCATAAACTTGTATTTATATTGTAATATTTTGCTTTTTTCGCAAACTTAGGGGCATTTTTTAGGCGCAAAGCCCGAAAATCGAGATCTTTGCGCCTATTTTATATAGTTTAGAAAACTGAAACTTCTGAAACTGAACCTTCAAGGAAGTCTTTTCTAAAACTGTCTTTTTTGAAATTGAAATTTCAGAAAGTTACTTACAACTTTGCCAACTCTGCAGCCATTTGCTCCTGCAATTCCTTGGCCTTCTGACCAGCCACCTCGGCGAAGTCGTCGCCCTGGCTGGCGTAGATGATGCCACGAGATGAGTTGACGAGCAAGCCGCAGTCCTTGATGATGCCGTACTTGCATACTTCCTGCAGGCTGCCGCCCTGTGCGCCGACACCTGGTACGAGGAGAAAGTGGTTAGGAGCTACCTTGCGGATGTCCTCGAACATCTGTCCCTGTGTGGCACCCACCACGTACATCATGTTCTCGTCGTTGCCCCATTCCTGGCTCTTCTTCAATACCTTCTCGAAGAGACGCTCGCCCTGCTGGTCCTCGGTGAGCTGGAAGTCGTGGCTGCCCTTGTTGCTGGTGAGCGCCAAGAGGATAACCCACTTGCCCTCATACTCCAAGAAAGGCTTCACTGAATCCTCGCCCATATAAGGAGCTACGGTAACAGAGTCGAGGTTGTACTCCTCGAAGAATGTCTGGGCGTACATCTTGCTGGTGTTGCCGATGTCGCCACGCTTAGCATCGGCGATAATGAAGTGGTGAGGATAGTGATACTTGAGATACTTGATGGTATTCTCGAAGGCTATCATGCCGTCGATGCCACGGCTCTCATAGAAAGCCAGGTTGGGCTTGTAAGCCACACAGTATGGGGCTGTTGCGTCGATGATTGCCTTGTTGAAGCGAAATATCATCTCGGCTTCCGCACCCTGTATTTCCTCACTGTTCTTGATGCACTCAGGCAATTTATTTACGTCTGTGTCGAGACCTACGCACAAGAAGCTCTTCTTGGCGAAAATCTGCTCTACGAGTTCTTTTCTGTTCATATTGATAATGTATTATGAATCGCCCCCAGCCAGGGGGCGATTATATGATACTATAGCTCTGACTCTTTCAGTTTCTCTGCGTTTTCCGCTACGGTAAGGGCATCGATCATGTCCTGGATGTTACCGCCGAGGAATCCGCTGAGGTCGTGGGTGGTGTAGCCGATGCGATGGTCGGTGACACGCCCTTGTGGGAAGTTGTAGGTGCGAATCTTGGCCGAGCGGTCGCCTGTGGATACAAGGCTCTTGCGACGGCTGGCGATGTCGTCTACGTACTTCTGGTGCTCACGGTCGTGGATGAACGTGTAGAGGCGGCTCAGGGCACGCTCCTTGTTCTTAGGCTGGTCGCGGGTCTCGGTACACTCGATGAGGATTTCCTCCACCTCGCCCGTGTTAGGGTTCTTCCAAGGGTAGCGGAGGCGCACGCCAGACTCCACCTTGTTCACGTTCTGACCACCTGCACCCGAACTACGGAAGGTATCCCACTTGATGTCGCCCTCGTTGATGTTCACCTCAAACTTGTCAGCCTCTGGCAATACGGCTACGGTGGCTGCCGAGGTGTGCATTCTGCCCTGGGTCTCGGTGGCAGGCACACGCTGCACACGGTGAACGCCACTTTCATACTTCAAGGTGCCATACACGTCGGTGCCGCTCACGGCGAAGTCGATTTCCTTGTATCCACCCACTGCGCCCTCGGATACGGATGTCACAGAGACCGTCCATCCCTTCGACTCGCAGTACTTCTTGTACATGGCGAAGAGGTCGCCAGCGAAAAGGGCAGCCTCGTCGCCACCTGCTCCGCCACGTATCTCCATCTGCACGTTCTTGGCATCCTCAGGATCCTTAGGCACGAGGGCAATCTTGATTTCTTCTTCGAGCTTAGGCTGCAGAGCCTCGTTCTCGTTCAGCTCCTCGCGAGCCATCTCCTTCATCTCAGGGTCGCTCTCGTTGGCGAGAATGTCTTTTGCCTCCTTGATGCTGTTAAGGCAGTTGATGTATCGCTTGCGGGCATCCATGATGTCGCCCAGGTCTTTCCACTCCTTGGTGAGTTTCACGTAGCGTGGCTGGTCGGCAATCACGTCTGGGTCGGTAATGAGGGTGCTTACTTCCTCGTATCGGCTCTCAAGGCCTTCTAGCTTCTGTAAAATGTTGTTATTATCCATTGTGTAATGTTGAATGTTGAGTGTTGAATGTTAAGTTAACACCAACATTGATTAGTATTCGAATGTGCCAAACTCGCTCTTGATGGTGAGGCTGCGCTTGCCTTCCTCGATGTGTCCCACCACCTGTGCGTCGATGTCGAAGCTCTTGCTGATGGCGATGACCTTCTCGGCTACCTCTGGGCGAACGTATATCTCCATGCGGTGCCCCATGTTGAATACCTGGTACATCTCCTTCCAGTCGGTGCCTGAGCAGTCGTGGATAGCCTTGAAGAGTGGTGGTACTGGGAACATGTTGTCCTTTACTACCTTGCAGTCCTCGCCCACGAAGTGCAATACCTTGGTCTGGGCACCACCTGTGCAGTGTACCATACCGTGAATCTCAGGACGCAACTCGTCGAGCAACTTCTTGATGACTGGGGCGTAGGTGCG
>CAVKXW010000125.1:0-9629 GCA_963660215.1 Bacteroidaceae bacterium
TTTTATAGGATTGATAGCGGTAGTTGTAGCTGTAGAGAGTATAAATCTCTGTAGAAATTTGCTTTTTAGTAAAAAACTTATAAATAAAAGCTTATGAGTGATAGTGGGTATGAATTTGTGGATTTTGATTACGGTTCACATAGAAGAAAATTACGAAGTAATCAAATCTCTGTAAATCATGGTGGAAAGGGTAAATGTAAGAATTATAGTGTTACCATCAATATTGATGTTTCAGAATTAATTCGTGACAAATTCTCCCTATGTAGAGTTCAACAGAGTCCGTACACTGACGACTTGATTCTCGTTTTCGACAACAACGAGAAAGGGCTTGGGTTCAGGGTCAGCCATTGCGGTAGCAGAGAGACAAGTCAGAATGTCTGTATAAATGGAAAAGCATTAACAGAGTTCTTGTTTGGTAAATTTGGTTTCAATTACAACGACGAGAATAGGATATTGCTATCTTGCAAAGTCAAGAAACATATCCCAGGAAATTTTCTCGCCTTAGAAGTGTGTAAGCAATGAACATCATATTTTTCTCATTCCTGCTGACCTGCCTGCTGTTTGCAGTGGCAGGAGCATTAGCCCAGATGCTTGGATTGGGCGATTAGTTAGAAACATTATTAATTAAACATTGTATTCAAATGAAGAAAATTCTTTTGTTTTTTGTATTTACGACTTTATGTTTATGGTCGCTTACAAGTTGTCATTCAGTTTCCCCTGATGCAGATGAGGAAGCTGTAATCGTAAACAAACCGTGGTTCTTTGGACACGGAGGTGTGGAACAGAAAGCGGTACAGACTGGCTTGACTTGGTGTTGGTGGTCAACAAGTGGCTACTACTTCAAGATAGTTCCTGTGCGACACGAAATCGCCTTGGACGATTTGTTCAGCGACGACAACACACCGCTCGACTTCCATACGGTCATCATTACCCAGATTGAGCAAGGCAAGTCGCCTATACTGTTACAGAACTATGGCGAGAAGTGGTTTGACACCAATCTTAACAATTACTTCTGCAATCTCGTTAGAGACCATATCTCTCAGCATAGTCCATTTGATTTGATGTCTAATCGTGCGGTGCTTAACCAGATTGATACAAAGATACGCAAACAAATGCAGGACTACGTTAATACTCTATCAAAGAAGAAGCAGATGCCTGTCATTATCAAAGAGGTCATCATCGGCAAGGCTACCCCGAACAAGGAGCAGCTTGACGAAATGAACCGTACCGCTAAGGTCGTTCAGGCGAAACAGACGCAAGAACGTGAATATGAGGTGCAAATTGCGAGGGAAAAAGCCGAGCGACAGAAGGCAAGGGCTGACAAGGCTTATATGGAGGAAATGAATCTTTCCGCAAGCCAGTTTATCAATCTCAAATGGGTTGAGACCGTTGCGAACAAGCAGGGTGCTAACATTGATGTTATGGTGGGTCCTGCTGAAAGTATGTGGAACGTAAGAAGAAACTAACATTTAAAATTGTATATTATGGCAAAAGAAAAGATTAAGTTGAGCTTCGAGATTGACCGCTTCAAGGTAATCGGCAAGCTCGCACGTAATTGTGAGACAACCGAGGAGTACAACGAAATGTTGGAAATCCTCAATGGCAAGGACGAGGTTGTTACAAACCCAGACTGCATTGATGAAGATGCAGAGGATGGTATCAGCGAGAGCATCTTGCGACAACTCGCATTGGCTAACCCTAACGCTAAACTTGTCAAGCGTTTAATTAAGGAGCGTGAGGAAGAGACCGACAACGAGAATGGCTTGGGCAAGGTTCTCGGCGCAATCGAGATTAAGGGTGATGATACCGATAAACTTGTAGGCATTATCAAAGGCCTTCTCAACAAGAACAAAGACAACAAGGAGGAGTAGCGTATGCGTAGCAGAACAGGTTCGTGGTTTGAGACACGCATCAAGTATCAGAAAACACAAGAAGACGGCTCGGAGAAAATAGTAAACGAGTTGTATGTGGTTGATGCGCTATCCTGCACAGAGGCAGAGACAAGCATTATAGATGAAATGTCCGTTTATATCAGTGGTGAGTCTGCGGTAACAAGCGCAAAGAAAGCCAACTTCCAAGAGATTTTCTTCTCAGACAAAGATGACGATGATTCGTGGTTCAAGGCAAAGTTACAGTTCATCACCATTGACGAGAAGACAGAGAAGGAGAAACGCAGCAACGCTACCTATCTCGTACAGGCTAAGTCACTTGCTCGTGCTCTTCGCTACATCGACGAGGTGATGAGCAAGACGATGATAGACTTCGATGTCGTAGGTCTCAACCTTACCAAGGTAATGGATGTGTTCGAGCATCACGCTGCCTCTTCAAAGGAAGAAAAGAAAGAAGAGTAGCCTATGCCGAAGATACCGATAGAAGTTTTGAGGGAGAAGTACAGCGACTTGATGCAGCTCCCTCGAAACAAAGTGAACGTCCTGCAAGCCAAGGCGGTGTGGGCTAACTACACCGAGGGCACAGGGCGAATTTTAGGCAAGACACCCAAGTACTACGAGACGATAGACTATCGTGGCAACCCAGTGGTGAACGAGACCTATTTTCGTTACATAGACAGAGTACACTAATTCCCATCAAGCTATGAACAGAAGTCAGCTAAACCCTTTCTACAAGCACAGCTGCCACGACTGCCTGTTGCTTGGATGGTGCGAAGACCCAGAGGCGAAGAGGTTCACAGACCACGTTTGCAGCAAGTGGGAATATAGGTACGAGTAGTAAATAACAATTTAAAATTTTAGAATAAAATGCCAATCATTAAGAAAGATGACGTTGCTCCAGAACGTCCAGTTATCATTGTCCTTTACGGTCAGCCTGGTTCGGGAAAGACCTCGCTTGCCACAACATCAGAAAAACCTCTTATCCTCGACTGTGACAGAGGCTATGATAGAGCTGTGCAGCGTGTCGATACCCTTTGTGCAAACACTTGGCAGGAGGTAATCGACAATATCCCTAATTTCAAGGACTACAAGACAATCGTAGGCGACACTGCAAAGGCTATCTTGGATGATTTCTTGTCCGAGTATGTTTGCCAGATGAACTACAGGTTGCGCACAAACACATTGAAGCGTTACGGTCAGATGGGAGATGAGTTCAAATCGTTTGTCGGAACTCTTCGCTCGAATGGTTCAGACCTTATCTTTATCTGCCACGACAAGGAAACTTCCGAGGGTGATGTAATCAAACATTCTCCTGATTGCACAGGTCAGTCTAAGGACTTGCTTCTTCGTATCGCAGACCAAGTAGGCTACATTTCGATGATTAACGGTAAGCGTCATATCTCGTTTGAACCAACCGATAACTATATCGGCAAGAACGTAGCACAGATTCCTTTGACGGAAATTCCTGATGCGACAACCCCAGAGTTCACTACCTTTATGGCAGACATCATCAAGAAGGTCAAGACTTCCATTCAGTCCAAGTCCGAAGCACAGCGCAAGGCTAGCGAGCTAATCACTAAGTTGCGTGGCGAACTTACCAAGGTCGAGGACGATGAGAGTGCCGCTAAGTTGCTCGCAGACTGCAAGGAGCTGCCGCAGATTATGAAACAGCCGTTCTTCAACGAGATTTCCACCGCTCTCGCAGCAAAGGGCTTCACCTATGCCGATGGCAAGTTCACCAAACCTGCTGAGGAGAAGAAATCCGCCAAGAAGACTAAGGAAGAAACCAAGGAGAATGCCGATGGAAAGTAAGAGACCCTTGATTCGTGTGACAACGATAGAGGCTTTCAGAAGATACATCGAGCAATCCGACTACGACAACTTCGAGATAACCGAGCAGAGTGTTATTGATAACATCGTAGGCGAGTTCCAAGGCAATGAGTACACGAGGATTGGAACTGCATTCCATTCAATTATAGAGACTGGATGTCAACCTTGCGAGCTTGCTCCTGCTGGTTATCGAACGTTCACCTATTATGGGCGAGAGAAGCAAGAACCTGTGCCAGAAGGTCGCACGTTCGATATTGAGGGCTATAAGGTCACTCTTGACCTCGCACAGATTAAGGTAGCTCTCGACTACCGTTATCAAAACATCGAAGCCTTCCACGAGGTACGTAAGTACAAGGACTATGGAAGAGCTTTCGTTACAGGTTGTGCAGATGTAATCAACGGCATTCAGCTTCGAGACATCAAGACGAAATACTCCACGCCGCAGGACAAACAATACTACGATTCCTGTCAGTGGAAGTTTTATCTCGAAATGTTCGGAGCTGACGTTTTCGATTTTGACCTCTTCGTTTTCGAGGGATATAAGTTGGATAAGCACGGCTACGATGTACGTGGCTTGCCACTCATTCCTCATACCCCACCTATCAGAGTATATCGCTATGATGGTATGGAGCAAGATAATCTCAACCTCTTGAACCAATTCCTTGATTGGTGCGAGTTCAGGGGCTTAACACAGTATTTATATAACACTAAAGTATAATGCAAATAGTTGGAAATATAGTTGTCGTATGCCCGATAAAACAGGGTGTATCTCAACAAGGCAAAGAGTGGGCTTCGCTTGATTTTGTCGTGGAAATCCCTGGGCAATATCCTAAGCGAGTCGTTCTGAATCTTTTCGGTCAAGACAAAATTAATCAACTCAATCCGCAAGCTGGTGAGCAGAATGTGACGGTTGACTTTGACATTGATGCCCACGAGTATAATGGGCGTTGGTTTAACCAAGTGCGTGCTTGGAATATCACTCGCCAAGGTCAGCAGATGCCTTCACAAGGCGGCTATCAGCAACCTCCTCAGCAAGGTTATCAACAGCAGAATGGTTGGACTGGCACACCGCAAGCGGGAGCACAGGCGGCTGCAAACGGTGCGTACCCACCACCTCCACCAACAGGAGCGAATGTAGCACCAGCTAACCCTCCAGCAGGGAATGCTGACTCACTTCCTTTTTGAGGTAAGGTGCAAGGTTGAAATGATTAAGCAAGCTTTTAATTGCGAGATATGTGGTACAACTTAAAAAATGGTGTTGAGCTTCGAACGTTCAGAGACAGATGTGTGGAGCTACAAAATCGAGGTTCAATCGTTGAGCTTACAGAGAAGAGACCAAGAAGCATCCAAGCTAACAAGTATCTTCATCTGATGCTTACACAATTCGCCTTAATGTATGGCTACACATTGGATGAAGCTAAAACACATTTTTACAAGGTTGTCGTGAACCCAGAGATATTTGTGAGAGAGCGAATAGACAAGTTTTCGGGAGAGATATACAAGTTTGTTCGCTCTACCGCTGACTTGACATCTGATGAAATGAGCAGGTCTATTGAAGCCTTCCGTCAGTTTTGGCTGGAGGAGGGTGGATATAGATTTCCATCATCCGATGAATATATCGCTCTCTTGCATATCCAACACGACATCGAAAATCAATCTAAAGAATATCTAACATGATGTTACCAAAAGAAGTAAGGCAAAAGTCGAGCGAATTGTTTCCGAACGACAGAGAAAAGCAGAAAACCTTTTGTATGGGGGCTGCTTTTGCTTTGGGGTATGACTTATCCGACTTTGAGCAAGAGAAGCCACCACAAGACTATTATCCGTGCCAAAAAGCACTCGATACGTGGCTGGCATACAAGAAAGAACGTAAGCAAGCGTACAGACCTCGTGGCTTGGAGATGGTGAAGAAACGACTTGTGCAGATGAGCAACGGAAACCCCGAATACGCAATGCAGATAGTCGAGTTTTCTATCTCTAACAACTACGCAGGGTTGTTCGCCCCGAAACAAAACAACGTGAACAGTTATGAGCAACAACAACGAACTTTCAACAAAATCAGCTCAATCCTTGCAGACTGAGTGTAGCCAAGCCATACGGAAGTTTGGTGCTGACTACAAGCGGTTCTTGGAGCAATATCCAACCTTGCAGAAACGTGAGGACGCAATAGTTTCCGTCTATAACGCAGTCGAGCGAGGTGGCATGTCGCTTGTTCAGATTGATAACTACTTCAAGCCTGGAGCAAGTGAGTATTGGATAAAGGTTCAACTCATAGACCTCTTTATGGTTCTTGGTGCGCTCGAAAGCACGACTACATATCAGTTCAAGGCGATAGCGCAGAGAATACGACAAGAGTACTATCACATAACACCTTCCGAGCTTACGAGATACTTCTATGAGTTTTCCCTTGGCGACTACGGTAAGTTATATGTCGGTCGAACGGTAAACCCACAAGATGTGCTTATCGGCTTGAAAGAATACATTTGCCGAGTTTACGAGAAGCGAGCCGAGATAGATGCGCAGAAGCTGGCAGAGAAGCAGAAACAAGAAGCCATCGAAGCAAAGAAGAACGCTATATCTTGGGAAGAGTATTGCAAGCGCAAAGGTCGTGACAAGACAAGCAATCCTCTGGGCGGTTTGCAGGAAAAGGCTAAACAAGAATCTAAACGAGCAGACAATGGGGAACGTAAGTGAACAAGCCGACGAGTGGCTTAGAGACCACCCGAAGGCGACACCAAGGGAAATCTGGTTGGCAGGCTACTGGCAATCGACCGATAATTGGTGCAAGCAGAAAAGATAATAACTAATCAGAATATGGAACAGAAACAAGACAAAATCAGTTTCGTGACCAACGCAACCACAAGGGAGGCGTTCGTTTACGCAATGCTCTACACAGGTGTCTTCTTTAGAAACATCGGAAGAGCGATTAACAAGGCGGTTCACAAGCTGCCTTGGGTGTTCATCATCGTTACAATAGTGATGGCTTTCGTTGTGTCCTTCATCTTTATCTCAAAGGCGAGGGCAGAGCGAGACAGCTACAACAAACAGAACGTTCATCTTAGCCAAGAGTTGAGCAACTACAAGGCAATTTATGACAACGGAAAGGAGGTGAAGTAATTATGAGTGGAATGACAATAAACAATTTCGGTAATGGTGTCTCAACGACATCGGAGTTAAGCCTTATGCAATCGGAGTTGGTTAAGGCGAGTGTGGAATATACAAAGCAGTATGGCATCATCAATCAGCTTATGAACGAGTTAAGGGACAAGAAACTATCCGCAATCAGAAAGGCTTACACCGATGTTAGCGTGTTCCATAAGATATATGGTGTATGCTGTTGGAATTTTACCGCATCTTGCTCTCTCGCATCAATCTCGTTGCAACTGAAATATTGGGTTAAGCACATACCGACAAACGGTTTATCTGCCAACGACAAGAAGGTAGCGGAAAGCTACAACAAATGGAATGACTATGAATCTGCTTATGAATATTCTCGTAAGTTCAAGTCTTTTGAGAACGCATACAACTTGGTCGGGTCGGTTTGTTGGAAATTCTCTATTGAAGAAGTTTGCAGTAGTGATTTCCTGCAAAAAGGCATCCGTTACGATGATGGCAACAAGGAGGATATGTTTAAGATTAATTTGGAGTGATATGAAGAAATACAAGCACATAATAGTTATGACCTTGCTTATCGCCTCCGCAGCGTTGGCAGGTCTAGCAATGGTATTCTATGCCATCGAGCACGTATGGCTGATGATACTGATGGTTTTCTGCCTCGTCGGGGCGTTGGTCGTGGAGAAGGAGGTGTAACCTATGCAGAACCCAATCAAATGCTTCAAGATACGTGTCTACGACACCGAGAAGAACGTGTATTGCCCACAAGGGACGCCGATAGGGGAACTTGATGCGGCAATGCACATCGCCAACACGTTTCTGGTTCAGTTCGCCTACACAGAATACGTGATAGCGGATATGTTCCTCATACAGCTTGGCGACTACCTTGGCAACAAGAAGCTCTTGCGCTTCAAGGCGAAGAAACTCTTCAAGGAATGCCAAGGCACGATAAGAAAGACCATCAAGGCTATCGAGGAATACTGCAACGGCGACTATTACAACGAGTACGCTTGCTCGCAATACGACATCATCAAAAATGACATTGTGAAGTTACAACAGGTGATAGCAACCAAGCTTCAACATCTCAACGTAAAGAACCCAGGGCTATGCTCCAACGTGATTGTTGCCCAGAACCTGGTGTTCTTCGGCTTTGACACCTACAAGCGAGTGATGGACGAGGTGGAGCGAAAGAAACACTTCCACCTGCACGATGCCTTCGTCGAGATGAGACCTGATGGTGCGGATAAGGCGATTGAGGAGCTTTTGGAGTTATTTATGGGCGAAGACCGTATCACTTACGAGAAGAACATCTGTGAGAATAAGGAGGTTAAGGCTGTTTTCGACAAGATAGCATTTGCTCTCTACACTCCAAAGAACATCGTGAACGCAAAGGACAATGCCTACAACTCGCTTCCAGAAGAAGTCCGAGACTTGTATGTCAAGAACGAGGACGGCGACTACGTGGCAAAGGAATACTTAAAGAAATAATAACTATGACTGGAGAAAATATTACTGCAACGCTTCATTTCTTCGACAACGGCATCTATGTCGAGTGCGAGGATTTGGACATCGGCAAGTTTATCACGAAAGGCGATGGTAACGCCCTTATGGATGTTATCAACGATATTGATGATGTAACAAACAGCAATACCACGTTCTTCCTTACCAATAAAGGCGAAGAGAAAGCGGATAGATTATCAAAGGAGAAATAATTATGGAAAAGCAAATTAACATAGCAGATATATTGGCTAGCAAGCCACAGAACACTAAACTGTATTCACCTATCTTTGGTGAATGCGTGCTGAAAGAAATTGTAAGTGATTTAGGTAAAAGGCTATTGTTGTAGAGGAAACATCAAACTACTGCACTACCCACACATTCTATGATGGTGGCAGAGTATACTTAGCCAAAGGCGAGTGTATGCTCTTCCCCTCTAAGTCAATGCGTGACTGGCAGAAGTTCTCTTGGAAGAAAGGAGATGTTCTTGTAAGTAATGATAGCAAGAAAGAAGTTATCTTTGATGGCTTTGTCACTATTGATTACACATGCTTCAAGGGCAAGCATTTCCTTGATTGTACTGATGAAAGCAATCATAAATATAAAGAAAAGATTCAACTCTTCACTGATAGCTACAACATTGAGGAGGAAGATGCTTCAAAATGCTTCATCAACACCATTGAGGAGAGACTTGGTGGCAAGCTAAATCCTAATACTTTAAAGGTTGAGAAAACAAAACCAGAGTTCAAGGATGGTGACATAGTAGTTTCCCATGGAGTAAAAAAAAAAGGAAAATATACCTTTATAACAAGAGGATATGCAAATAAAGAATATTGGCGAAATGCCTATGTCTTTTATATGGCTGGAGCTTCATGGATTGGAGGTACAGATGTTGTCCTAAGTGATGTAGAATGTCCTACAAATCTAAGAGAATGGAGGTATGCTACTGATGAAGAAAAGCAAAAACTCTTCTCAGCCCTTGAAAAGGAAGACAAGAAGTGGAATGCTGATACTAAGCAGATTGAGGACATCAAGCCTAAGTGGACTCCAAAGCCATTTGACAGAGTACTCTATAAGAACGGAGAGTATATAAATCCTTGTTGGATTTGTGGTTTCTTCTGTCACCAAAATGAGGAGGGGTGTAACTTTGTTATTGGCTGTGAGGTTGCTGTTGCTGATATTCTTCCTTACAACGAGCAGACGGCACATCTTATTGGTACAACTGATGATTATAATGAGTAGCGATGAAGACATTAGTATTCGATGTAATGTTGGCAGGTCGCTTTGTCTGCACCTTGC
>CAVKXW010000126.1:0-9606 GCA_963660215.1 Bacteroidaceae bacterium
AGGTGAAAATCAACAAGCCTGCGAGTGAGGCTCTTGCGCAGATAGATGACAAGGGTTATATGGTTCCTTATCAGGCAGACGAGAGGAAACTATATAAGATAGGCATCAGCTTTAGTACCAAGACGAGAACACTGGAGGACTGGGACTTTGAGCAGGTGAAGTAATCTATTGAGCAAGTAAGCAATGCCATTAGTATATCGCCATTTTTGTTGAGGCAAGAAACGCCAATCAATAACTTCGTTTCCCTCCGAAAGTAGAAAGAAACGCTAAACAATACCTTCCCTTGAACTTTGGGAAGGTATTGTTGTGCAGCAACAGTTACTTTCGAGTGTCGTTGAAGCTGTTGTTTAGAAAATATTTTAACTTTTGATATGGGTTGGGGCTGTTGTTGCACAACATCAGCCACTTTTAGCTGTCATTGGAGGAATTGTTTAGCGTTTTTGCTGATGGCAATTTTCCCTATTTGGCAAAGATGGATAAGTTCGTCCACGCAAACTACACTTGTCATCAAGATGTTGTCATAGTCATCTATGATAGCTTGCACATCCGCACATATTTGGCTATTGTCAAATAACATGAAGGCGATGATGTTTGTATCCAAATATACTCTCATCGCAAAATGGCTCTATACATAGAATCTATCTGCTTTTCTGTCATAACAGAAAAATCAACCACAGGTTCATGATTGGAACGCATCCATTCGCCAGCCTTGCTTATTCTTTTCTTTGTATTTTCACTCATATTTTTATCTCCTAAATTTAATTTTATCGCAAAGATATGTTTTTTTGAAAACATAACCAAACTTTTCTCTAACTTTTTTATCGTATAGCTTCACTTTTCTTATGTTGTGTTTTGTTTCCAATACCAGGAGACGGCAAAGGGAACTGGATGTACAGTACGAGACGTTTGTGGCAAACCTTATGTACATGCTGCTTATATAGGATTGGAGGTTAGAGAATATAGTTTCTTGAGTTGGAGAACATAGGCTGTCGAGTACAAAAGCATAGATTCGTTGGTGCAGCGACTATACTCAGCAGCTTTGCCGACTATAGTCAGCAAGTCTGCTGAGTACTGTCAGCAACGCTGCTGACTATACTGGGCAGACCGTATAGTTGTACAACTTCTAACGTTTTGCTCGTACAACTGTATACCTTGTTGTCGTACAACTACATACCCTATAGTCGTACGACCATTCTATTCTACTTCGTACAACTACAGTTTTATAGTTGTACAACTATACTTTTATGCTTGTACGATGTCTTAGAATTATGTTATAGGATGGAAAATCTGTTAAATATTTGGAGGTTACATATAAAAGATGTATCTTTGCACGCAAGATGGTTAAGCATTTATATATCATAGCAGGTTGTAATGGGGCTGGCAAGACGACAGCCTCCAACACGATACTTCCCAAGTCGTTGCTTGTGAAGGAATTCGTCAATGCCGACGAGATAGCCAAGGGCTTGTCGCCTTTCAATCCCGAAGGGGTTGCGATAGAGGCTGGTCGCTTGATGCTCAAAAGGATAGATGAGTTGCTAGAAGCTGGTGAGTCTTTTTCTATTGAGACGACATTGGCGACCAAATCGTACATCAATCTTGTTAGGCGAGCGCATCAGCAAGGATATATGGTGCATCTGCTGTTCTTCTGGCTGAAAGATGCTGATATGGCAAAGCAACGTGTTGCAGAAAGAGTGGCATGTGGTGGTCATAACATTCCTTTGCCTGTTATTGAGAGAAGATACAAAGCAGGCATTAAGAATCTATTTGAAATCTATATGAAGGAGGTGGATATATGGGTTCTTTATGATAACAATGACAAGCGAGGCGTAAGGTTGGCTTTTGGTGGAAAGAATATTCCGACCAAGATTAAAGATAAAGTGAAATTTAATAAGATTAAAGATTATGAGTGATTTTGAAATACAAGACTTTCTTGATAAAGTCGATGCAGGATTGGCTGAGGCTCAGCATAATATGTTGGTGGAAAAGGCATTGCATAATCGCAGCGTCGTAATAGCTGACAAAGATGGAAATACCGTGCATGTCCCTGCCAAGCAACTCTTGGGTGTTTGAGTATGCCTATAAGAGTAATGCTTGTAAGTATAATAAGCCTCCTCTCTGTTACGATGAGATAGCAGGGAGGAGGCTTTATTTTTATTGTTAGAGATGATAGGCTAAGGGGGGCATCGTTCCGATGCCTTTGCAGTCCTTGGCTAGGCTTTTTTGAAACTTTTTCTCGAAAAGTTTCTTTTTTATTTTGTGTTTTCCATATTTTCTGCTATCTTTGCAAATGCTTAGCCGCATTTAGCAATTTGGAAGCTTGCTTTCATTGTGCTCGTTTGCATCAGCTTAGCATGTGGATGGATTCGCTTTCGGGCGATGAAGTCTGTTTTTGTGGGTAAAATAATAGCGTTTGCTGTTTATTCGAAAACGTTCAGGAAACTTGGCGGTGGAAAGAATGTATACATGAATAAATGTGCGAACGTCTGCGATATTCGTGGACGTTCGACTTGTCTGTATACATAGGTTTCCGCCAAGTACCTCTGAACGTGGATGAGTTGAATTGTCCACGTTTTGCATTTGGGTATTTGGTGGGAATCTTCGTTTTAAAGAATAATACGCTTTCGCATTAAAACTATAATTTAAAGCTTTAATGCTATGGCAAAATCATTGATAGAAGAGCTACCTCGTATTGCGAGCGAGGGTAGGCAAGAGGCTCAGCGCATCATTGAGCGACTGAGCAGTGGCACACGTATTGGGTTGCAAACCAATGAACTTGTGTTGCCTCGTAAGGATGTCTCCGGTTTCTTCCGTGGACAAGTACCTAATATTCCTAATGCGTTCAATGCTGCGCTTGATGGTGGCGATTGGATGAACCGACTAATATATGGTGACAATCTTTTGACGATGCAAGCCTTGCTTGCAGGTGACCCTCAGACAGGGCTGCCTTCTTTGCGTGGAAAGGTTGATCTAATCTATATTGACCCTCCGTTTGACTCTAAGGCGGATTATAGAACAAAAGTTACTTTGCCTGGATTGGATTTACAACAGAAGCCAACTGTGGTAGAGCAGTTTGCTTATGCAGATACTTGGGAGGAAGGAACTATTTCTTATCTGAAAATGATTTATTCGAGACTTGTTCTGATGAAAGAGTTGCTTTCTGAAAGAGGAAGTATATTTGTGCATATAGACTGGCATATAGGTTCTTATATGAAAGTTATCCTTGATGATATTTTCGGAAAGGATAATTTTGTAAACGAGATTATTTGGTATTATAGACGTTGGAATATTGCAGGAAGTTCGTTTGCGACAAATCATGATACGATTTTATACTATGGTAGGAATAAATCAAATAGAATTTACAATCAATTATATATTCCAAAATCAGAAAAGTCAAGTGCTCAGGGAAAGTCATGGAGAAGTGTTATTGATGAAAATGGTGTTAGGCATTCAATAATGACTGATGAGCCAACTAAGGGTGTACCAATGCCTGATGTTTGGGATGTGTCAATGATTAATCCTGTTGCTAAGGAGCGTATCGGCTACGCCACCCAAAAGCCCGAAGCCCTCCTCGAACGCATCATCAAAGCTTCTTCCAACGAGGGCGACCTCGTTTGCGACTTCTTCGGAGGCAGTGGCACGACAGCAGCCGTAGCGGAGAAACTCGGCAGAAGATGGATAACCTGTGACATAGGCAAGCCTGCATCCTTGGTGATGCGCAAGCGATTCATCGACCAAGAGGTAAAGCCATTTTTGTATCAGAGCATCGGCGACTATCAGAAGGAGGCGTTTCATAACAACAAGAAACTACGCCGAGTGGGCGACCTTTCACAAGTTGTCTTAGGCTTGTTTGGCGCATTGCCTTTTGCCCCAGAGCAAGTAAGTGACCGCAACTTTGGCTATGTCAAGGGAACGAGAAACTTGGTGATGGTGGATAGTCCTAACCGCTTGACCACTGCCGCCACCGTTCGCCGTGCCGTGGAAGCCAAGGCATCCTTGCTCGGTGGAGATTGGGACAAGGTCATTGTGCTTGGTTGGAACTTCGCCTTCGACATCTCCCAAGCCATCGAGAAATACAAGAACAGCAATGTGGAGGTGTTGGTGATTCCGCCCGACTTGCTCGACAAACTCTCGAAGAAGGGTTTCAAGAAACTCATCTCCGACAAGACTGTGCGCTTCTCTTCCCTCCAGTATCTTGTGGTGAACCCAGTGGAAGTAACCGTGAATGGCAATGGCGAGGATGAACTCGACATCAGCCTCAACAACTATGTGTTGCTCTCGCCAGACAACATCCCTCTGGATGACAAGGACAAGGCGAAACTCCAACAGGTGATGGAGCAAGACCCTTTGTCGCTCATCGAGTATTGGAGCATCGACCCCGACTATGACGGAGAGACCTTCCGCAGTACTTGGCAGGATTATCGTGAGAACGTAGATAACGACAGCGACCCATTGCATTGTGTCTATTCCACAAGGCTGACCATGCCGCACAAGACGGAAAGAAAGGTTTGCGTGAAGGCGGTGGATGTCTTCGGATTCGAGAGCCAAGTGATATTGGAAGTGAAGAGTGAAGAACGAAGAGTGAAGAATTCAAATGTTTAAAGAAGCTCTTTGGTATTATCGTAAAAAGACAATAAAACTATGGCAATCAATTCGAATAACATATCATTGGAGTTGGCACATCGTCTGACAGATGTGGTCAACGCAGCTTGGCAGAGTGGGGAGATGCTGGAGAAGGTGACACCCACCACGGCATCGCTCTTGAACTATTGGTTTGGCGAAGGATTTTGCAGTACTCGTGAGCGAAACTTTCACGAGGGACAACGACAGGCAATCCTCAACATCATCTATCTGCATGAGGTGTTGGGAGAGACCAACGTGCTTGATGCTTACGAGAAGGTAATCCCCGAACTGATGGACAGGGCAGACTTGGCGCAACTTGCCAAGCCGAAATACCAGTTCCCGAAATATGCCGTGAAGATGGCGACGGGTACAGGAAAGACTTGGGTGATGCACGCCCTCTTGATTTGGCAGATGCTCAATGCCCGACACGAGGAAGTGGAGAGTGGACGATTCACGCAGAAGTTCTTGATAGTGGCACCAGGCTTGATCGTCTATGACCGATTGCAGGATGCCTTTTGCGGAAGAAAAAGACGTGGCAAGGAATATCGAGACCCACAGACCAACGACTACTATCTGAACCAAGAGGTCTTCATCCCAGAGCGTTATCGTGACGAAGTATTCTCCTTCATCCAAAACAATGTGGTGACCAAGGAGGATGGCATCGGAAGGAAGACAACAGGCGAGGGGCTGATAGCCCTCACCAACTGGCACCTCTTCGAGAACCAAATGGAGGAGAAGGAGGATGACGAGAACATCGACGATTCCAATACCGTGACTCCATCGGAAATAGTCAGCGACCTCTTGCCTGTTCGCCCTGGTAAGTCGGCTGGCAATGACTTGGGGATGCTCGACCGCCGTGCGCTTGGTGGCTCTGAGTTGGAATACCTCGCAGGTTTGAAGGACTTGATGGTTATCAATGACGAGGCTCACCATATCCACGAAATCAAACGTAACGGCGAGACTGAGGAAGTGGAGTGGCAACGAGGACTGAACGCCATCAGCAGCACCAAGGGAGGTCGCTTCATCCAAGTGGATTTCTCCGCCACTCCTTTCGATACCAAGGGTACAGGAGACAGACAAGTAAAGCTCTTCTTCCCTCACATCATCGTGGATTTCGATTTACCGATGGCAATGAAGCAAGGACTGGTAAAACTTCTCTTGCTCGACCGCCGTCAGGAACTCACCGAGTTGGAGAATCTCGATTATAATGCCGAGCGAGACGAACAAGGCAATGTGGTGGGACTGAGCGAGGGACAGCGCATGATGCTCCGTGCAGGACTCACCAAGCTACAGCGGCTGGAGGAAGAGTTTGTGCAGCAAGACCCGAACAAGAACCCGAAGATGCTGATAGTTTGTCAAGACACCACCGTATCGCCATTCGTGGAGGAATTTCTGAAGTCGGAAGGCTTGGAGGACGAGGACATCGTAACCATCGACTCCAACAAGCAAGGCGAGGTGAAGGATGAGGAGTGGAAGGAAATCAAGGCAAAGCTCTTCGACATCGACCGATACAAGAGTCCGAAGGTGGTCATCTCCGTGTTGATGCTCCGAGAGGGCTTCGATGTCAATAACATCTGTGTGCTCGTTCCGCTTCGTTCCTCGCAGGCGCCAATCTTGTTGGAGCAATTGGTAGGTAGAGGCTTGCGTCTGATGTGGCGAGAACCTATCTATTCCAGCATCAAGTGGGAAGACCGCAATCGAGTGCTTCGACTGCACAAGGCACCGAAGACCTTTATCGACACGCTCTCCATCGTGGAGCATCCTGCTTTCATCAAGTTTTATGATGACTTGCAAGAGCAAGGACTCGTGGCAGTGGATGAAGGCGAGGTGGGTGAAGGTGGCGCTACTGGCGACATCATCACCGTGGGTCTTCGGGAAGACTATGAGGACTATGACTTCCAATGGCCAGTCATTCTGCACGACTCCATCGAGGAGTTGGAGGATGCCGAGATAGACTTGAACGACTTGCAACCCTTCACGATGTACCCACTCGACTTGCTTCGTAAGTTCTTGGCAAAGGAAGGAGAGACCTTCGTGTCGCAAGAGTCGCTTACCAAGACAACTTTCGGTAAGTATAAGGTGACTGCCAACCTCTTCAATGCCAGCGGTTACAATGAATATCTCCAAAAACTATTGCGAGTGGTAACCTTGCGCTTCGAGAACTGTCGTCGTCAGGGATTTCCTACCATTCAGATAAACGAGGCGCAAACGGTGCAAGTGATGGACTGGTACATTCGTATTCGTCTCTTCGCCCTGCCTTTCGACCCATTCCATGGAAGCGACTGGAAGATACTCTTGGCGAAGGATGGCATCGTGACTAAGCACATCGTGGAGCAGTTTGCCGTGGCAATCTATAAGATGCAGAACCGCTTGACCACCGTGGATGCGGAAGTCTCTCTGACTCCATTCTCCAACTTGCAAGCCATCAAGATGCGAGAGAGCTTTTCGGTGGAGATACAGAAGTGCATTTATCCTCGCTTGGGTTATCCGTCGCATGGCGGCGGATTGGAAAAGGCTTTCATCGAGTTTCTGGACAAGGATGCCGAGGTGGAGCGATTCTTGAAAATCAACGAGTCGGGACATTCCTTTGCTATTATCTTCTATGTTCGTAAGGACGGCTTGATGGCGACTTATCATCCTGACTTCATCGTGGCGACGGCAGAGAATGTCTATCTGATAGAGACCAAGGGCGATGACAAGGTGGATGACACGAATGTTCGCCAAAAGCAGACGGCTACCATCGAGTGGATTAAAAAGGTGAATGCCTTGTCTGCAGAGAATAGGATGAACCGCACTTGGGAGTATGTGCTCATTGGCGAGAGCGTCTTCTATTCGTTGAGCGGAAGTGGAGCTTCGATTACGGATATTTGTAATCAATGCAAGGTTTCGTATTCGATGGCAACAGGAAAACTGTTTGAATAAATAACAAAATAAATCCGCAACGGTCATAAGGATTGTTGCGGATTTTTTGGTTATGGTCATTTCATACACACATTTCTAAATCTTGATGTACGACATTCTATATACCCTTTCCTAATGGGAGAAAGCTTATGAGAGGTAAGTTTATTTTATGTTTGCTTTCTTGTACTTCTGATTACTTGCATTAGGATTGTCTGGATTGGTCATCTGTAAATATCCTGCCGTAACGAGTGAGGTGATATATTGAGCGATATTTTTGGAATGATAGGTAACGTTGGCTCTTTCCAATATCTCTCTGCTTGTTCTTGGTACACTACAGAAGTTTACAATATCCTTTTGTTTCTTCGTCAATGGCACTTTTGGGGTGTCAGAGTGTCTAAGTTGAGTGTCAGAGTCGGTGCAAAAAGTGTCAGAGTCTTCCTTGAAAGTGTCAGAGTCGCTATCTAAGTTGGTGTCAGAGTGTCTAAGTCGAGTGTCAGAGTCTTCGACTTGGTTACTCTCTTCCCTCCACGCCGTAATCACAAACTCTTGCGCACTTGTGTTATTCGTAAATGTAACATTTACCCCTTCCCCAAGCGCACGAGTAATTCCACTACCTACGCCAGTGTAAGGCAACAGGTAGATAGCATTGTTGAAGAGAAACATATTGCGAGGCATGGAGGTGCCAGCCTTGATGTCATCTATCGTAAGACCATTAGGTAATGCACCAGGACTATGAATTTCCACACGGTTGTCAAAGATAAAGATGCGAACAGGGGCTTTCAAATTGAGCGAGCGGTGCACAAGACTATTCACCGTGAACTCAACCAAGCTACCATACGGAATCTCCAACTTGCCCATAGAGTTGAACTCTTCTCCCACCTGTACATTATGCAAGTTGCGAGTGAAGAAGTCCATGATTGTATCGTATTGGTGGAGCAAGTTTCCCTCCATGTCTGCGTCGTTCACCTTGTCACGAAACACCTTTCCACCAATGCTATTTCCTGCAAAGCAAATGCACTTGGCTGTCATCACTGGCATCCAACGTTGGGTGTATTTGCCAAACAAGAGCATGGCTGCAACGGTCAAAGTTCCGTCAGGACGGATGAAACGGAGGTTGCGAAGAATCTTTTCTGTGTCATGTCCTTTGGCGATGGCAGAGCAGATTGTGTCAATCGAAGCCTCATTGAAAGCATCGTCCACCAAACCCTTTCTCTCCAAAACTCTCTCGAAGCGATTGCCCAAGAAAACTTTGAGGGTGTTGGTATCCAAGTCGTTGATGGTAGCACCTCGCACACCAGCTTCATCGGGAGCAAAACTTCCACAATCAGTCATCATTTCGGCAAGTTCGGCATTGTCAAACACTTTGCGTTTGTCGGCACCATTCTTCACCCAAACAATGCCTTTGTTGTCGTGGTATGGTTTGTTGAGTCCTTCCTTGATGGTAGCAACCACCAAGTTACCATCTTCCACAGCAATGGTTTCCACTTCAATCAAGATAGATGGAACGACATTCTCAGAGGCGATGTCGCTCAAAAGGTTGGTCGTTTCCTGCACTTCTGCATAAGATAGAGCATTCATTTCGCCAGTCTTGTCTTTCACGCCAATAACCAGTTTTCCACCGTGAGCATTGCTGAAAGCAACCATCTCACAGCCTATGTCGTATTTGTCGAGGATGCGTTCCTTGAACTGCACGCCCGATACTTCGCCTATCTTTATCTGTTTTAGAATATCTTCCATCTTTCCTTGATTAATAGTGCTGCAAAGATACGATTTTATTTCGAATAACCCATGAATTGCGAAGGAAAATTATGAAAACTTAGTGTGCAAGGTGTTTTTTCATCAAGAAGTTCAAAAACTTAGGTTATCATTTGGCGGTTACATATAAAAAATGTATCTTTGCAACCAAGATGGTTAAGCATTTATATATCATAGCAGGTTGTAATGGAGCAGGCAAGACAACGGCTTCCAATACGATACTTCCCAAGTCGTTGCTTGTGAGGGAATTCGTCAATGCCGACGAGATAGCCCGAGGCTTGTCGCCTTTCAATCCCGAAGGGGTTGCGATAGAGGCTGGTCGCTTGATGC
>CAVKXW010000127.1:0-5267 GCA_963660215.1 Bacteroidaceae bacterium
GGTGTCAATAGGCACGAGGAAGATGAGAAGGTGGGTCTTTGGAGCACCACCATCTCCAGGGAGGAACTAGTGGCGCAAATCTGATGTGCTAGTGAGACTTGTTCGAAAGTTCTCGTTTGTTGGTACTTTTAGGAAAACTCCCGAAAGTTTCTTGGTTTTTCCTTGGTTGTTCAAGAAAGAGTTCGTAACTTTGCCCACATGAAAAAGAGTAATATAATTCAATTCGTGCATTCTTATGGCTTGGGACGTGTTGCGCTCCAGGCTTCTTTGGTTTTGCTGGGCTTCGTGGGCTTGGCGAGCTGCGACTCCGTATTTGATGTACACCCTTACGATGTGCATGTGGACGGCGACAAGAATGTGAATGCCACAAATATCAAGAAGATAGAGGAGGCGGTGAAGAGCAAGGACACCATCCGCTTCGCCGTCATCAGCGACAGTCACCAGTGGCTCAACGACCTCGTGAAAGAGGTGAACGACATCAATGAGAAGAGCGACAGCATCGACTTCGTGGTGCATCTGGGCGATGTGACAGACTTTGGTGCCACACAGGAATTCCAATGGACTCGTGAGAAGCTGCAAAAGTTGAAACGACCTTTTGTTGTACTGCTTGGCAATCACGACTGTCTGGGCACAGGCAACCAGACCTATGAGGTAGTGTTCGGCAATCCAGACTTCAGCTTTATCGCAGGCAGAGTGAAGTTTCTGTGCCTCAACACCAATGCCATCGAGTACGACTATTCTCGCCCGGTGCCTAACTTCGACTTTATGGAAGAACAGCGCACCTCCGATTCGCTCGACTTCGACCGAACGGTGATATGTATGCATGCTCCGCCATATTCCGAGCAATTCAACAATAATGTGGCGAAGGTGTTCAATTACTATACCCATCAGATGCCAGGGTTGATGTTCTGTCTCTATGGTCATGGACACCATACCGAGCAAAACGATATCTATGGCGATGGTACCATGTATTATGAGGTGGGCAATGCCCCTAAGCATCAATATTATATATTCACTATTACACCAACAGACTATCGTTATGAAATCATCAATTTTTAAGAATATCTGGCTTTCGGGCGTGATGCTGTTGGGGGGTATTCTGTCGATAAGTGCCACAAGCACCAAGAGCATTATGAATGTTACGATGGAAGTGGGAGACAATGATACCACGACGGTTAAGCTGGGGAGAGAGCAAGCTACTTTATCTGACGAGCAGCAGGAAGAAGAACTCTCCCGATACGACCGCAATGTGTTGAAGTATCGCAAGCATTGGGATGTGTTGATTCCTACTCAGGGAGTCTTCCAGACCTGTGGCAACATGGGCATCGTTTCTCTGGGCATTGGCTGGGACTATGGCAAGCGTCGCCAGTGGGAGACGCATCTTATGCTGGGTTTCATTCCTCGTTTCGACTCAGATAATAGCAAGGTAACATTGACGCTCAAGGAGAATTTCATACCTTGGCGAAGGGACATCGGCAAAGGGTGGTGGTTCGAGCCTTTGGAGTGTACGCTCTACTTCAATACCGTTTTCGGTCATGATTTTTGGACCAAGCAGCCTACCAAGTACGAGAGCGGCTACTATCCGTTCTCCACTCGCATCCGTCCGAACCTAGCCTTGGGAGAGCGGTTCAAGTTCGACATTCCGCACAACAAGCGAAAGCGCATCAAGAGTATTACGTTCTTCTATGAGCTAGGCACGAACGACATTTATTTCATGCGTTTCTATCGCAATGGAACGGCGGAGTTTTGGGATGTCTTTGGACTGTCGCTCGGTGCCAAGCTCCAGTTCCTTTGATGTTTTACCCTTGCAGCTTCTCTTTGATGAGCGGCGTGTAGGTGCGTGACACGGGTATTTGCTTGTTGATGCCGAAGAGTTGGAGCTGATAGCCGTTGTTGCGGCTCGTCATCGTCACTACGAAGTTGAGGTTGATGATGAAGGCTCGATGGCATTGCGCCATGTATGGAATGTTGTCGAGCTGCTCCTTGATTTGCTTCAGCGTGATGCGCAGTATCTTGTGGGTGGGAGTGTCTTGGTCGAGATACCAAATGTCGGCATAGTTGGCCATCGCTTCCACATAGAGGATACTGGAGGATTGGAATTCTTCTCCGCAGAGGATCTTGCGATCTTCTGCTATATCTTTTTCAAGGGAACTCTCTTGCTCGGTGTTTTCTGTTTCAGAATCACCATTGGCAAGAAAGTTACCTTTTTCGTATTCTTCCAGAAGATTTCCTTTCTCGTATTCCTCCGCTTTTTTCTCCAACAGGGCATTGATGGTCCTCACTTCGTCTAGCTGATAGCGCAGATGCCAGTTGCGGTTGCGTATGAAGGTACCGACGAAGAAGAGAACGTCGATGGCTATCACGTAATAGAGGAAATGGAGGTAGGGGGCGAATTGGAGATGCCCATCATACCACCAGATGTCTAAGCCGTGGTCGCAAAACATGTAGCCGTTGATGGTGGTAAGTACGGCGGCAAGTATCGGGGCATTGACCACTTGCAAGATGATGGCGTTGCGATGCACTGTGTTGAGGGGAAGGCTTGGGTCGAGCGGCTTATTGAAGGCGTATGCCACCAAAATACCTGATACGATTCCTACGATGACGCTGGCGAGACTGATGCTGGCGAAGTAGAGGTATCTGATGGGCAGGTCGCCTATCATGTCGAGATGGAATGGGGCGATGAGGCCCATCAACAGGAATACGAATATTCCTGAGTAAAGGGCTTCGCGAAGGATGCGAATGTCTTGCTGCTTGTAGTGTATCTGCTTCATTGTTTTATTGCTTTAATATTGGTGATGGGGACAGTCTTCAAGATTTTGTCGCAATGCCCCACCATGTTCTGTTGCAAAGGTACTCCAATCGTTCGGAATATCCAAAGTTTTATCTTTGTTTTTTGTCCAGACATCCCTCGCTTACAGCCTTTTGGGACGAAACGCAGGTCGTCTGGGACGAACGACAGGCGTTCCGTCACTTTTCTCCTGCTGTCTATCCCTGGCTATTGCATCGTTTGTTTTCTTTCCTTAATTTTGCTTTCTCATTTTGAGACAATGAGAAACTCACCATGATGAATCTCATTATAAATTATGAAGAGTCAAGTGAATAAGTATGTGTCAAGCGCAACAAGCGAATTATGCGGAATACCTTATTCCGTAAGATTAAAAATAGTCTTGTAGCTTTTCTCTACTTTTGCAGTCTCATAATAATAGATTGCAAGTTTCAGTATAATAGATTTGCAATCTCATGATAGATACGTAATATAGTCAAACGATAGAAATAACAATATTATAAGGAGAAAAGACAATGAAGAAAATCGCATTAATGACTTGTGCAGTGCTGGCAACGGCAACGCTCTATGCACAGACTCCAGGTGCGGATAGCACCAAAATCTCGAAGTTGGAGGAAACCCAGCAATTGGGCGAGGTGGTCGTGAAGAGCACCTTGCCTAAGATTCGCAACAATGCCAACGGTATGATGTGCATCATTGCCGGTAGTGAATTGGAGAAGGTGGGCAACACGAAGGACTTACTCCGCCGATTGCCGAGCATCGAGAAGGCTGACGATGCCATCGAGGTGTATGGCAGGGGAGCCGCCGAGGTGTATGTCAACAACCGTAAGGTCTATGACCTGAAGGAACTCGACCGCATCCCTTCCGAACAAATCGTGAACGTGGAAATCATCAGCAACCCTGGCGCTCGCTATGCCGCAAGCACCAAGGCGGTGATTCGTATCAAGACCAAGCGTCCGCAAGGCGAGGGCTGGGGATTTAGGGAAGAGATGAGAGGCTCTCACTTCGTGGGGTGGGGAGCCAGGGAACAGTTGGATGTCAACTATCGTCATGGCGGACTGGACATTTCCACCTCCATCACAGGCGAGACGAAGAACGAGGGAGCGAGTGCCTACGAGTATATCGAGACCTATTCGGACGGCAAACTCTTGCGACAGGTTATCGACCGAATGCACAACGAGACGCATGAGCGCAGTTTCTCCCCTGGGTTGAGAGTGAACTATGTCTTTGGCGAGGATCAGTCGGTGGGTGCGCAGTATCGCTACTTCCGTGAACCATACGCCAAGACACACACCGACTTGCCGTCGCTCTTTACCTACGATGGCAGTTTCCTACAGAACACGATGTCGTATCTCGACTTCCGCACACCTTATTATAATCACCAGGCGAATGCCTATTACAGCGGCAAGCTGAAGGAATGGCAGATAGATTTCAACCTCGATGGTTTTTGGAGTGATTCGAAGAGCACGACCATCACGGAGGAGGTAGATAAGGTCAACACCGCCTTCAACCATAGTGCCAGCCGATTATATACGGCGAAGTTGGTCATCGAGCATCCACTCTTGGGCGGAACCTTTGGCTTCGGAGGCGAGTATAGCAACACGCATCGCACGGAACTGAACATCAATCCTGCCGCCAAGGATGGTGACACCAAGGTGAAGGAGGAGATATGGAGCGGATTCGTGGAGTATCGCCGCATGTTCTGGGATAAGCTGCGTTTGCAGGCAGGACTGAGATACGAGAACGTGCTGAGCGACTTCTTCGAGGAGGGCAAGCACTCGATGGACAGAGACTATGCCGACTGGTTCCCTTCGCTCGGACTGAGCTTGTCGGTGGGGAAGGCGCAGTTGAGTGCCAACTATGGCATCGACATCGCCCGTCCTTCGTTTGCCAATCTCTCCGACAATATCATTTACATCAACAGCTACTCTTATCAAGGTGGCAACTCGAAGCTGAAGCCTACCTACAGTCACAACCTCTCGCTGGGAGCGTCGTGGAAATGGATTTGGGGACAGGCCATCTATAGCCGCATCGTGGATGACATCGCCTTTGAGAACACCAGTTACTCTGACGATGACAAGCTTGTGACGCTCATCCATCCCAACAACATGCCAACCTTCCATCGCTACACTTTCCAGGTGTTCGCTCAGCCTACGCTCTTCAAGGTTTGGCACCCTACGTGGGGAGTGGTTGTGGCGTTGCAGGATTACGAGGGCATAAGTGCCGACGGCAGCAAGATGAAACTCGACCGACCGATCTGCAACTTCATCTGGAACAACCTCTTCATCCTGCCTCACAACTGGCGAGTGGGTCTCGACTTCCACAGTCAGACGGGTGGCGACTATTCCACCTATCGCATCCACAACGCCCTGTTCACCATGGATGCCTTCCTGCAAAAGACGCTCTTCCGAGACCGTCTCGACCTCTCGCTGCAGGCTGGCAGCCTCTTGCACTCGCACCATCAGGCGGTAACCATCTTCAG
>CAVKXW010000127.1:5683-9596 GCA_963660215.1 Bacteroidaceae bacterium
ATGTGAACATCATCACCATTTATGGCGGTCGCTTCCTTGTGTATCGCTATCAAGGTCCTTACGAGAACCTGGGCAAGGTGAACGCCAAGGTTTATGGCGAGTTGCTGCCGAAGTCGGGCGAGAAAGTGAAGATGGGGAAGGGCGTATTGGAGCATTGCCAGATGTTCGAGCGTTATCTCAACGACCCTGGGACGACAGCCTCGGAAGAGCTGCTGACGGAGCTTTGGATTCCGATAGAGTAATCTCTTCGTGAAGAAGTAAAACAATCAGAAGAAAGTTAATGTTATAAGATATTAGGTTTAGCCAAATATATAGCGGAAATAAAAACTCAAAAATTACATTTAGGTTCAAAAAGGCAATATCCAGCCCTCGTGTGCTTGGATATTGCCTTTGATTGCTTGTAAAACTATTTCGATGTCAGTACTGAAATGGTAACTAAGAAGCGGCGCATCATATTCATCTATGATGATGACAAGTTTTTTTTTCTCTCTTACTTCCTCTTTACTCCCCTCACTGCCTCGGCTTCCAGCGGATTCTCAGGCCAGTAATGCTTCGGGTATCTGCGCTTTAGCTCCTTGCGCACCTCGAAGTAAGTACCTTGCCAAAAGCTTTGGAGGTCTTGCGTCAGTTGCACAGGCTTGAAGCCTGGGGAGAGTAATTCCATGAGCAAGGGCTGCTTGCCATCGTTGACACACGGAGTCTTTTCCATGCCGAAGCACTCTTGTAGGCGGACGCTCAGCACTGGGGCTTCGGCTCCTTGACGGTAGTCGATGCGGATGCGACTGCCCGTAGGCACTTGGAAGTGGGTAGGAGCTAGGCGGTCTATCTCTTGCAGGAGTTCGTAAGGGATGCTGTTCCAGAGAATGTCGGCGAGCGGAAGTTTCTTCAGTTCTGTGGTCGATGACTTTACCTTTCCGTTCTCTTCGAGGTAGAAGGCGAGCCAATCCTTTGCCGTCACCATCAGGTGTTCGGTCGATAGGTCGGGGATGCCGAGCTCAGGATGCCATTCAGCAGCCTTCGCTATGCGTCGTTGCAACCGCTGTACCTGTTCGTTCCAGTCGAGCATACTCAGGCCGTCCTTCTTGACGGCTTCGCAGATGATGTCGATGATTTGCGACATGTCGGCATCCTGTATCGGTTTGCTGTCGATGACCAGCGTGCCGATGAGGCGTTCCTGCTGCATCACCACCATGCCCTGTTTGCTGTCCCAAGCGATGCGCTCTCGCTCTCTCGTCATTTTCGAGATTTGGGCGATGTTGAGGGGAGCGGCTAGGAATACCTTTCCTTGTCTGCTGGAAGAGGCATTCGAGAGGTTTCTTGTATTTCCTGCATATAGCGAGGCTATGGCAATCCAAGCGTGAGCCGACATCGGGTCTTCACGGTCGATGCTCACCTTGCTTCCGTTGGCTAGTTTGAAACCTCCGATATTGTCGATAGCCATGGCGATGCGCTCAGGATAGGCGTGTGCTAGGAGCATACCAACCTCTTCGCCATCCACAGGCGAGTTGTCTTCCTCGGCATGCACCAGTCTGCGATATTCCTTGGCTATCTGTGCGATTCTTGCCCATTTGCCCAGTAAACCCTTACGGCGGTTGGAACGTAGGATGGAGAGGCGGAGGGTGATGTCGCACTCGCCGCTTTCGCTCATCGGGTCTTTCTCTTCAAGCAAGGCGGCGATGTCGCAAGCGAGGGCTTGCAGTCGCTTCGTCTCGGCAGGGTTTACTTGGTTCCCTGTCGTACTCTTCGCATCTGCACTCAGTATCATACGAGAGATACGAGGATGGCACGGCAATGCCTCCATCTTTCTGCCGAGCGGCGTGATAGCCATGTCGGCAAAATTTCCTTTTGTCGTTTCGGTATCAGAAGAATTATCGGAATGTACTATCGCTCCAAGCGAACGCAGTAACTCGTTGGCTGCAAGTACGTTTGCTTTTGGTGGCAAGGTGAGCCAAGGTAGGCTATATACATCGTTTTCTCCGAAGCTTGCTATGTCGAGCAGCATATTTGAAAGGTCGGCTTCCTCTATCTCTGGCGTACGGCGTTCTGCCATGAGATGCTCGGAAGTCTGTGTCCACAGGCGGTAGCAGATACCCTCTGCCACACGGCCAGCGCGTCCCATTCTCTGGGTCGCCATATCCATGCTGATTCTTGTCGTCTCCAGATGACTCAGCCCTGTGTTGGTGTCGAAGACGAGCTTCTTGTAGAGACCAGAATCCACGACGATGCGCACGCCCTCGATGGTGAGGGATGTCTCGGCTATCGGAGTGGCAAGTACCACTTTTCTTTCTCCTTCCTGGGATGGAGCGATGGCTTTGCGCTGCATCTCTGGCGAGAGGTTGCCGTAGAGTGGATAGATAGAGGTGGTAGGAGAGAGGGAGTCGCCTAGCAAGTCGAGGCACCTTTGTATCTCGCCTTGTCCTGGCAGGAAGGCGAGGATGTCGCCCTGGTGCTCACGATGCGCCTTGGCGATGATGGCGGCGGCAGACACGGAGCAGTCCTCGTAACCGAAGCTGTTCTTGTATTCCGCTGTGTCCTCGTACTTGATTTCCACAGGGTACATTCGTCCCTTGCTCTCGATGAGTGGGGCGTGGAGGGCTTGGCAGATGCCTGAGGCATCAATGGTGGCCGACATGATGACTATCCTGAGGTCTGGGCGGATGATGCTCTGTGCCTGAAGGGTGAGTGCCAAAGCGAGGTCGGAGTTGATGCTTCGCTCGTGGAACTCGTCGAAGATGATGGTGCTTACGCCGTCTAGGGTAGGGTCGCTGACGAGCATTCGGGTCAGGATGCCCTCGGTCAAGACTTCCACTTGGGTGTCCTTGCTCACCTTGTTGTCGAACCTCACACGATAGCCAACGGTCTTGCCCACAGGCTCTCCGAGGATGCTAGCCATGCGCTCGGCGATTTGTCGGGCGGCAAGACGGCGAGGCTCCAGCATCAGAATCTTTCCATTGGCTAGAGCGGTGGCATCCTCTTCGTGCGTTCCCTCATGGGAACGACTTGTCTCTCCGCTCATGATGGTGAGTGGAAGCAAGGTAGATTTACCAGCTCCTGGTGGAGCGGTAATCACGAGTGTGTTGTTTTCTCTCAGGCTCTCATTGACCGCTTCGGCAATTTCCGAGGCAGGCAAGGAGCCAGAGTGTAAGATGATTTCTTTGATATTCATAATGAAAAGTTCTATTCTGCTCAGCAGAATATACGTTCCGCTGAGCAGAATATATGTTCCACTGAGCAGAATATGCGTTCCGCTCAGCAGGATAGAAACTTTTTCTAAGGGTAAATGTTCTTTTGCTTAGCTTGAAAAGTTGTTTCTGCCTTAGGGCTTATATTATCACTGCCGTGCCGCTGCATGTTACCATCAGCATGGAGCCACTGTTGCCCACGGTCTCGTAGTCGAGGTCGATGCCCACGATGGCGTTGCAGCCCAGTGAGGCGGCACGGTCGCTCATCTCTCTGAGGGCGGTGTCTTTCGCCTCACGGAGCACGCTCTCGTAAGAGCCGCTTCTTCCGCCGATGACATCACGGATGCTGGCGAAGAAATCCTTTACGAAGTTGGCGCCGATGATGGTCTCGCCAGTCACTACGCCACGATATTCACGGATAGGATGACCTTCTATGGTCGGAGTTGTACTTAAAATCATAGTTCTTTTCCTTTCTAAATTATATTCTTTTCCTTAAATTTGCCTTTTAGACGAGAAAAGATACGGAAAGGTTGCAATGTAAATAAAAAAAGGTAGGGGCTAATCTCCAAAGGGAATAATAGCTCCTACCTCTTGATGTGTACGCTTGTATGCGACTTACTTCGTCTCCTGTTCTTCCTGCATATCCAGGTACTGGTTGTCCTTGTCGTAGAATTCGTACTGGAGGAACGCCAGTTTCTGGGATGGGATGACATTGAAACCGAAGCCATACT
>CAVKXW010000128.1:0-5396 GCA_963660215.1 Bacteroidaceae bacterium
GAAAGTATTCTGCTTACATCTATATATTCCATGTTTTTGCAGCGAGGTTGCTGACTTATGCTTTCAAGGGAGATACTTCCTTGTTGTTGAAGGCTTTATTCCCATTTCTTGTGTTTGGTATAAGCCTCTGCATGGCTTGGCTTTTTACGAAAGTCTTACAACTAATCAAGTCATAAAATGTATAGCCTACCATTTTCCCCACATGAGGAAAATGGTAGGCTATATACTTTGTTCTTTTACATCAGTATTATCCAAATAGTTTACCTATGAGGTTCAAGAGGTTAGAGACTGTTTCTTTGCTCTCCACTGGAATCTTGATGGAAGTTTCGCCAGTCTGCTCATCTTTCTCTACGATGGAATCTATCAGTTGCGCAGTAGCTTCTGGCGACTTCAAGGTCTCTGCTAAGCCTGAGAGGAAGGAGACACCTTGGGCTACCAAGTCCTTTGGTTGGGCTGGGTATCGAGAAGCTGTTGCGGAAGAATGTGGAGCTGTTGAAGATGGCGGTGCAGATGAAACACCTTGGCTTTCAGTTTCCTCGTGATTACCAGCTTGTTCTTCATTTATAGAGCTGTTTTCTGCTTTGTCTTGTTCGTCTCTTGTGCTAGAAGTGATATTCTTATCGGCGTTCTCGTCGCTTCCTTCTGATAAATCTTGTTCAGACAACATCTCTTTTGTAGCCTCTTCTGAAGCAGCAATAGGCTTTTCTTCCTCATCAACAGATATAGTCGAAGCGGCGTTCTCGGCAGAAGCATCTGTATCCGAAGAAGCAGATGTTTCCTCAACTTCTTCCACGATACCGCTCACGGTCTCCATGATCTTGGTAAACTTATCATCGCTGATGAATACAGAATCCTCTCCATCATCGAGTACACCCTCGAACATGGAGGTCTTGAAGCGTAGCTTGCCTAACATACCTTCCTCGATGGAGTGAGGAGCCACGAGATTGATAACCTGAATGTTGTTCTGCTGGCCAAGGCGATAGATACGGCCGATGCGCTGTTCGAGCACGGCTGGGTTCCAAGGTAAGTCGATGTTGATGATAGTGGCTGCGGATTGCAGGTTCAATCCTGTGCTACCAGCATCGGTGGAAAGGAAAACACGGCTCGATGGCTCATTCATGAAGTTATCCACCAAGTTCTTGCGTTTCTCGGATGGTACGCCGCCATGCAGGTATTCGAAGCCAATCTCCTTTGCTTCCAATTCCTTGGCGATGAGGCGAGTCATACGTTCCCATTGGCTGAATACCACTACTTTTTCTCCTTCCTCGCTGATGATGTCACTGATGATATTCACGCACTCATCCACCTTGGTGTCATATCTTGTCTTTTGGTCAAGGATATAGCTGCTGTCACATATCATACGCATTTGTGAGAGCAACAAGAGCAAGCGTTTTCTGTCTTTGTCTGAAAGAAAATGGCGGTCGCGCCATCTTTTTACGAGGATGCTTACTTGGAATTGCCACTCGGCGTGCATTGCCATCTGCTCCTTGGTCATTGGCACGAAGAGATTCTTGTCCATTCGCTTTGGCATCTGAAGCTTTACATCCTTCTTGCGGCGGCGGATGAGGATGTCGCTCAGTTTCTTTCCTATCTCGTTGAGGTTCTTGTAGCCAATAACCTTTCCAGTCTCATCGGTGATGATATGGGTGTCCTTGAAGAGGTAGTAAGGGGCAAGGCGGAAGTTATCAACAAACTCCACGATGGAATAAAGCTCGTCGAGCTTGTTCTCCAAAGGCGTACCCGACAGAATCACGGAATAGTCTGACTCTATCTTTCTTGCCGCACGAGAAATCTGCGTGTTCCAGTTCTTCAGGCGTTGCACCTCGTCCATGATAAGCATGTCGGTTTGCATGCCGCCAAGTATCTTGATGTCGTTGGCGGCACTGTTGTAGGAGATAATCTTGTAAGGCTCAGGACGATTGTAAGCTTCCTTTCTCTTCAGGTGGCTTCCCTCGATGACATAAACCTCGGCATCAGTGAACTTTTTGATTTCGCTGCGCCACTGGTACTTCAAGGAAGTAGGGCAGAGGATGAGGACAGAGCCGATGAGTCCTTCCTTGCGAAGAAGCTCGGCTGTGCCGATTGCTTGGATAGTCTTACCGAGACCCATCTCGTCGGCAATGATAGCCTTGCCTGCCTTTGCGGCAAAGCGGATACCCTCCTTTTGGTAAGGATAGAGGGTAACTTTCAGCAGGTCATCAAGTTTCTGATCATTGTATGTCTCGACAATCTTCTTTCGTGTCGCTTTCTCACGAATATCCACTATAAAGTCAATGGCATCCTTATAGCATCTGAACGTGTCGCTTATCTGTCGGGCCTGCTTCAAGAAAGAGCCGATATGGGCGTAGGCTGCCTCTTTCAAGACATGGTTCTCGTCGAAGTAATCCTTGGCAAGATGCTCGTAAGCCTCCTTGTTCTCGGAGCCGATGCGAATCTTTACACATCGCTCGCCACGGTAAGAAAGATAGACGGAGGTGTAAGGCGGAATCTCACGATGCACATGAGTTCCCTTCTTCCCAATAAAACAATTCTTCACGGCTTCGATGTGCTTGCAAGTGCCGAGTCTCGAAGTCTTGAAATCCATGCAAGAACAATAATTCCACTCGCTGTTGGCACCACGATACACCACCTTGTATTCGTTGTGCTTCTCAGGGTTGCGAACAACATATTCACCAGGGCAAAGTTCCTCATCCACGCTATCAATGACAAAACGTTCGGTCTTTGAGACTTGTTGGCGAAGCTTCACCTGCCACTCCTCCAAGGTCATCTTCTCTGGCTTTACTATATGGGAGATGAGTACCTTTTTCTTTTTCCTCTTTGTGGTTTTCTTGGTGGAGTCTGCGGCTTTGCTGGATGAAGCCTTGTTGGTCTTGTCCGCTTTAGAATTGTTGTTTCTTGCCATTGTCTTTATTATGTTATTATATGGTTATACTTAAATTGTTTGGTATCTTGGCTATTATAGAGCCTCCACCTTCCAGTCGTCGATACTTCGGCGGTCTTCCGAAAAGTTGATGCCTACCTTGTATTTCTTTCGCTTATCGTCGGCAAAGGCTGCGGCATAGTCTTTTTGGTTGATTTGCTCCATCGCCGTCTCGGCATTCTTCTTGTATTTTAGCTCCAATACGTAGATGCTGCGCTTGGTCTTCAGTACCATGTCGATTCTGCCGTCGGATGTGGGTGCCTCTGGCGTAACATCGCATCCCAATATCAGCAGGATGGTGTAGAGCACGGCTTGGTAGTGACGCTCGTTGTTGTTTACCAGCGTATAAGGGAATTTCTTGTAGAAGGTCTGAAGATGAGGGAGGAAAGCCTCCATGTTGTCTTCTGCGCTCAAGATGAAGTTCTTTACCCATGCCATGTAGATGGCATCACGGTCGTCCATGCTGTCTGGTGCATAGTAGCGGAAGAGACTGTTGGAGAAGCCCTTGCGCACTTCCTCGTTAGGGAAGGCGAGCTTGTATAGTTTCGCCAAGCGATTGTAACTTTTGATGGTAAGATAACCGCTCTGATAGAGCACAGGTACTGGGTCAGTTATCTTTTCTGTCGGTGTGTCGAAACGATCGGAAGTAGTCCAAATGTCATCTAATTGGAGCATGTCGATGTTCTTCTCTTGAAGCAGTTCTATCAAGAATGTAGGCGTGCCAGTGGAGAACCAATAACTGTCAAATTCATGAGTCTCTAAGCAATTGAACATACTGTAAGGATTATACATGTCGGCACCTTTCCCACTAAAGTGATAACCGTCGTAATTATATTTTAGTTCGGATAAAGCCTCTTCGTTGCTCATGTCGTTGGCTTGTGCCAGTTCCGCTATGTCATCATGGAAATTCTCCAAGAGTTCTTTTTTGCTGATGCCACAGATAGAGCTATACTTATCCCACATGCTGACATTCGTGATGTTGTTCAGCTCACTGAAGATGCTCAGTTGGCTAAACTTGGATATGCCTGTAAGCATGACAAAGTGTAGATTGTCCTCTTCCGACTTCAAAGGGCTGAAGAAGTTACGCATGATGTCACGGATTTTATCTTGCAAGCCCTTGTTCTTCACTGAGTCATGCATCGGAGCATCGTACTCGTCTATGAGTACGACAACATTCTTGCCAGTCTGTTGCTTGGCAGCTTGGATGATGTTGATGATTCTGACATTGAAGTCGTCAGACTTGTCGGGTGTCAAGTTATAAAGTCGTTCGTATGGTGAGATTATAACATTGAGCGTTGACATCAAGTTGTTAAGGCTATAATATTTTCCTTTGCTAATGTCAAAATGGAGAACAGGGTATGTAGTCCATTCTGTTTCTAGGTTATCAATCGCCAAACCCTTGAATAGCTCCTTTTTTCCTTCGAAGTAAGCTTGAAGAGTAGTGACAAGGAGCGACTTTCCGAATCGTCTTGGACGACTCAGAAAACAATACTTCTTCTCATGTACCAACTCATAAATCAAGTCGGTCTTGTCTACATACACATAATTTCCTTCTATGACATTCTTGAATGTCTGTATTCCGAGCGGGTATCTTCTGCCTTTCATAAGCTCTATCATTTTATTACGCAGGCAAAGATAAGGTATTTTTCCTTATTATCCAAACTTTTTGTTTGCATTTAGCCCGATAACACAAGAAAAAGAGTATTTTTGCAAAAGAAAAAGCAAGTTTCAGGTTAGCGTTTTTTCCTTTCGTGGGTAATAGCTAGTAAAAACGTGATGGAAAAGAAAGAAATATCTACGCTGTTCAGGCAGTATTATGGGCGAATGTATGGGATGGCTGTCAGCATCCTGTATGACGAGCAAGAGAGCAAGGATGTGGTTAGCAGCATCTTTGAGCGACTGCTCGCCTCAGATACCGTGTTGCTTCCTGATACGGCAGGACACTATCTGCTAACGAGTGTCCGCAATGCCTGTCTCAAGCGTATCGCCCAAAAGTCTAGCCAGCAACGCTTCGCCCAGCAATATGCCTGCGAGCAAAGGTTGCTAGCTTCCGAGGAGCAAGCAAAGTCTGCTAGGCAACTTGCGGCAATGTCGCCCGAAGAGGACGAGGCGCAGTTGGAGCGGATGATTCGTTTCGCCCAAACTCATCTCTTAGACCAAGAGCAACGTATCTTCAAGATGCGATTCCTCGGCGGAATGAAGTATGAGGAGATAGGCGAGGAACTAGGCATCAGCCGAGTGGCAGTATGGAAACATCTTTCTCACATCACGACAATCATCAAAGAACAATTTAAAGATTCAGAGTTATGACCCACAACAATGTAACTGATAAATGGCTCGATGCCCAAGCTCATCCAGAGAATTATTCGGATGAGGAACTGGATGAGTTGCTTTTCTCGCAGGGAGAAGAGTTACAGGAGGATTCTGACGAAAAGAGACAGGATGTTTCCGAGAAGATAGCTTTGCTGAAACGTGC
>CAVKXW010000128.1:5713-9410 GCA_963660215.1 Bacteroidaceae bacterium
GGATAAAGATAGAGCCTACGAAGCACGCTCCTGTTATTTTCGAGGATGCGGAGCTGGCTACCATCTTGAAGTATATCGCCGAAAAGACGAACGTGAAGGTGGAGTATCGCAATCCTTCTGCCGCCCATGTTCGTTTCTATTTGCAGTGGGATAACAAGGACTCCTTACAAGACATCATCGACAAGCTCAATCACTTCGAGAAGGTTCATGTTTTCTTCGATGAGGCTAATCAGCTCTTGATTGTGGAGTAGGGAAAGGTCTATGAATCTGCCTTTACAAACAAGAGTAAGGGGGATTTAAAATGAAGTAAGGGGGATATAGGAATAAGAAAAACAGAAAGAGAACTATGAGAAGAATCATATTCATGATATATCTGTGCATGGCGGTGGCAACAACCAGCTATGCGCAACGCCTGTCGCATACTTTCGACAAGGCATCATTTAGCAAGGCTTTGGTCTGGCTCGACAAGGCACAGAGCCAATATAAGATAAACTTTATCTATGACGAACTGGAGGACTTCACCGTCAGCACTTCCTTCGCCAATAAGGATATTCGGGATGTCGTCAATCAACTGATAGGCTTTTATCCCATCCGTGCCACTTTCGACAAGGATGAAATCTATTTCGAGTGCATTCAGAAGCAACCCAAGAAGTTGATAGGTAGGGTATTGGATGACAAGGGAGAGCCGATGGAGTTTGTCAATATCGCCCTTTTGAATGTCAAGGACTCCAGCTATGTGAATGGAGGCGTGAGCAATCTTTCGGGCGACTTCGTGATTCCTACCGACCAACAGCAAGTGATAGCTCGCTTCTCTTATGTGGGCTATAAGACACAATATCGGCGAGTAAATGTAGGCAAGATGGGCAGCATCCGCCTCTTCCGTGATGCCTACACGCTGAACAGGGTAGTGGTGAAAGCCTATAAGCCTCTTTTCCAACGCAAGGAAGACAGAATAGTATTCAATGTGAGTGAAATGAAGAACATCGAGGCTCTTGATGTACTTGATGTGTTGAAGTATGCTCCGAAAGTGATGGTAGATCCAGAAGGGAAAATTTCTGTAGCTAACAAAGGGGCTATAGTGTATGTTAACGACCGCCAAATGGGAGGCAATGAGCTAAAGGCTTATCTGAATAGTCTCAAGGCAAAGGATATACAATCGATAGAAATCAAGGATATGCGAGGGGCTGAGGATGATGCCTCAGGCAATAATGGCGTGATAAGAATCAAGACCAAGGTGCAGATTGGCTTAATGGGTGGAGTGAGTGCTTATGGCGACCTTGTTCCACAGCGCAATGGGTATTATGAGTATCGTCCACAAGGTAATTTGATGTGGGGTACGGAGCGCTGGAATGTTTATGCTTCTGTTTACCATTCTCAGAACCGTTTCAACGACCGTTCGGAGACAAAGCAACAGTTCTTGACTGATAACACAGCTCATGAGTCACCAAGTGAAAATGCTCAGATGCTTTATAAAACAGAATTTTACAAGTTAGGAACTACTTATACGATCGACAAGAAACGCAAACATTCAATTGGCGTGGAAATCAATGGCTCAACCGACCATGGTAAGATTTATCCTGTAACGACACCTGCCACATTTATTGATGCACAGCAGCAAAAGTATGAGGGATTTAATACTTCTGCTCACAAGGATAAAGGTGATTTCTTGAATGGGGTGTTGTTCTATAGTTGGAATATCAATAATAGGAGCAGCTATTTAAAATTCTTGGGAAATTACAACTATAAGCATTCTAAGGAGCATAATTCTCTCAAGTCTAAATATGTGGATTATGAGCCTTTGCACGCAGATGAAGATAATGCCTCTAGTTCGAATGCCAACAATGGTACGGTAAAGTTGGATTTCCGCTATACTTATCCAAGTTCCTTGGCTATTACTGCTGGAGGAAAATATGAGTATAGTGTGCGAGGTAACATCTTGCATGAGGAAGACTTCCTGCTAAATACCCAGAGCCAATCCGATTGGAAGTATAACGAGAGCATGTCGGCAGCTTACATCGGTTTACAGAAAAACATCTCGAAGTCTCTTTTTGCCTTGGTCTCTTTGCGTATGGAGAGTACTTGGCAGAAGGGTACTAATCGTTTAACCAATGAGGTAGAGGTAGATAAGCGATATACGGATTGGTTTCCAACTGCCTATCTTTCATACAAGTTTAATGACAAGACCTATGTGAACCTTCAGTACTCTAGAAGTATAAATCGACCATCATTTAGTGATTTGACCAACTATAAGAGGCGTACTTCTTCTGTGCTTTATCAAGGTGGAAACCCTGAGCTTCAGCCAGATTATACCAATGACGTACAATTGGAATTGGGTTATGGCAACCATTCTTTGACCTATTCTGCTTCTTTTTCAAAGGACAGGATTACAAGTTGTTTTGAGGTCATAGATGGAAAGACTTACATGGCGACCAAGAACTACGGTACTTTGACCTCACATAATTTGAACTATTATTATAATGGCAAGATTCTTCCTTGGTGGACAACTAATGCCAACATGGGATTGGGTTATCTCTACATGCCTCAAAATTATCGCATCAAGAGTAAGTGGGTGAATGGCGGCAGATGGAGTAATTATCTGAGTTTCGACAAGGTGGGTAATTTTGACATCAGTATGAACTATTCAACCGACCGCCTTTCTGATTATATGATATTCAAGGGATATTGGAAAATGGATATTGCTTATAACCGTTCTTTCATGAAGAAAAGGTTAGCTATGCGCATCGGGGTAAAGGATGTCTTTAACACATATAGAAATATTGTGGACCAGGTTACTCCTGTGCTTGCCTATTATTTCAATCAAGAGCGTTACAGACATTTTTATGTTAGCTTGAATTACTACTTTAGCTCTAAGCGTAAGGTAAAGAACAGTACTATCAGAAACGAGAATGATATACAGTATCGTTTGTAGTGATGCAGAAATAAGTATGGAGTGTCGCAATTTCGTATTTTTTAGAGATTGCGGCACTTTTCTTTATCTTTATGATGTTGTTTGCCAAATAAGTAGTATATTTGCAAACGTAACCAATAGCATTTCATAGTATGAAGAAAATAATGAGAATAAAAACTTGTGTTGTGCTCTTTGCCTTGACCTTGGCTTGTTTGCCTGCTGAGGCTCAACACTATCAGCCTACTCAGGAGAACTTGGAATCTCGTAAGGAGTTTCAAGACGATAAGTTTGGCATCTTTCTGCACTGGGGCTTGTATAGTATGCTTGCCACGGGCGAATGGACGATGACCAACAAGAATCTCAACTATAAGGAGTATGCCAAGTTAGCTAGTGGCTTCTATCCATCCCGGTTTGATGCAGCCAAGTGGGTGGCGGCAATCAAGGCTTCGGGTGCCAAGTACATTTGCTTCACCACTCGCCATCACGAGGGCTTCTCAATGTTCAAGACGAAATACTCTGATTATAATATCGTGGATGCCACTCCTTTCCGTCGTGACATCCTGAAGGAATTGGCCGATGAGTGCCATAAGCAGGGCATACGCCTTCATCTCTATTACTCGCATATCGACTGGTATCGTGAGGATGCTGTGTGGGGAAGGACTGGAAGGGGAACTGGTCGCCCGAATCCACAAGGCAACTGGAAGAGCTATTATCTGTTTATGAATAATCAGCTTACGGAACTCCTTACCAACTATGGTAAGATAGGGGCGATATGGTTTGACGGTTGGT
>CAVKXW010000129.1:0-9395 GCA_963660215.1 Bacteroidaceae bacterium
TGCAAAGAAGTACATCTATGGATTGCTTGGCGGTCGCCAAACAACCTCACGACGGTCGCCAAACAGTTTGATGGCGGTCGTCAAAAGGTTTCACGGCGGTCGCCGTTAAACGGAAGAAAGCGTATTCTTGCATCATAACTCCTAGGTTCTTACACCATAAGAACTAGGAATTTACTATCTTATCCGCTTAACGACTATTTATTTTAGTACTAACTTCTTATTTTTCAATGATAAGACAACTTATGCACCTAACCACGAAGGGCAACACAACCATATACCGAGCCAAATCATATAAAAATAGTTAAGTTTTGGCTGATTATAGAGTATTGAAACCAGCCATATCATAGTTTTTTCTTACCTTTGTGGCTGATTATATTCAATATTTACATTTTAAGGAGATATAAATTATGGAGTCTGTAATTGGAAGAAAAGAAGAAATAAAGGAAATCAACGAACTATATAATAGTGGAAAAGCTGAATTTCTCGCCATCTATGGACGAAGAAGAGTTGGCAAAACCTTCCTCGTCAAGGAAGTCTTGGGCAATCGGCTCACGTTTTATCATACAGGTTTGTCCCCTATTGATGAGGAATCAAACAAAACGTCCATAAAAGACCAACTTCTCAACTTCTACTTCTCCATGGTAAGGGCAGGTCTCAACGAACAAAAGAAACCGACATCATGGCTAGAAGCATTCTTTATGCTAGAAAACTTTCTGGAAGACATCGACGACGGAAGCCGACAGGTTATATTCATCGATGAATTACCATGGATGGATACTCCCAAGTCTGGATTTCTAAAAGCTTTTGAAGCTTTTTGGAACGGTTGGGGAGCAAGCCGTCACAACCTTATGCTAGTTGTATGCGGCAGTGCCACTACATGGATGCTCAACAACATCGTAAACAATCACGGGGGATTGTACGACCGTCTGACACGAGAAATCCACCTATCTCCTTTCACACTATCGGAGACTAGCGACTTTCTAAAAGCCAAGGGAATCATGCTCACACCTATGGACATCGCCGAAGCATACATGATATTCGGTGGCATCCCTTATTATCTGAATTATTTCAGAAAAGGGATGAGCCTAGGGCAAAATGTAGATATGCTTTTGTTCGACCGCAAAGCACGACTTGTCAACGAGTTCAACCGTTTGTTCAGTTCTCTCTTCAACAATTCAGAGGATTACAAAGCCATCATACGTTTACTCGTCCGAAAACACATTGGCTATTCACGTGGAGAAATCGCCCTACTCTTGAACAAGAAAAGTGGCGGTACTTTATCCGAAATGTTATCCGCATTGGAAAACAGTGGTTTTATACGCCATTACCTCCCATTAGGGAACAAGAAGAAAGATACTTATTACCAACTGTGCGACCCTCTCTGCCGTTTCTACCTCACCTTTGTAGAAAACAACACAGACCATCACTTCTGGCAAAACAGCCGAAACGACGGTAAGATTACAGCATGGAGAGGGATGGCTTTTGAAGAGCTTTGCGCCAACCACATCGACCAAATAAAGGATGCGCTCAGAGTCGGCGGGGTCTTATCGCAAGAAACATCCCTAACCATCAAAGGAGACGAAAAAGAAAAGGGAACACAGATTGACCTCGTCATCATTCGCAACGACAACATCGTCAATCTCTGCGAGATGAAGTTCACAACCAAGCCTTTTGTCATCGACAAGGAGTACCATGAGATTCTCCTCCATCGCATTGAGCTTCTACGTGAATACCTCAAGGATGACAACAAGAGCATCCATCTCACATTTATCACATCTAAAGGCGTGAAACCAAACATATATAGTGGCATCATCCAAAACGAAGTGACATTAGAAGAGTTACTGCAATAGGCAAGAACCTTGCACTTCTCAGAAATGGAAGAAGAAAGAGGCAAGCAATGTTCTGCCTCTCAACTGATATTTTTCACTAGCAAAAACTTGCTTCATTCAATAATTTGTTGTATCTTTGCAGAAAATAAGCAGCACTCGGCAATTTGAAAGCAAGCTTTCATTGCGCTCGTTTGCATTATCTTTGCCCCAAAATAAGACATTGAAGGATATGGATTACAAGAGATTACCTTACGGCATACCAGACTTTACATGGATTAGACAGCAAAACAACTACTTGGCAGACAAGACCATGTACATCCCTAAGATGGAGGAAGCAGGAAACTTTCTCTATCTCATCCGTCCACGCCGTTTCGGAAAGAGTGTTTTCCTTACGATGCTACAAGCTTACTACGACATCGAGAAAAAAAAATCATTCCATGAGACGTTCAAGGACACATGGATAGACGAACACCCTACCGACTTACAAGGTAAGTACCAAATCCTTTTCTTCGACTTTTCAAGAGCCGCCGCAGGAATGGGAGATTTGGAAGAGAACTTCAACGCCTATTGCGAGATTATACTAGATGGCTTCGCAGAAAAATACGCAAAGTATTATCCTGCATCATTCCTCGAAGAGTTCAAGCAAAAGAAAGATGCAGCCGCAAAACTCATCTTCATCAATAGCAAGGCTAACGCCATAGGTATTCAGCTCTACCTCATCATCGACGAATACGACAACTTCACCAACAACATATTGAGTGAGGAAGGCGAAGCTGTGTATCATGCACTGACCCATGCACAAGGTTTCTACCGTGACTTCTTCAAGCTCTTCAAGGGGATGTTCCAACGCATATTGATGATGGGCGTAAGTCCTGTCACGGTGAACGACCTCAACAGCGGTTATAACATCGGAACCAATCTCTCCATGGATCCAATCTTCAATATGATGTTGGGATTCAGCGAGACGGAAGTTCGTGAGATGATAGAATACTACCGAGGCTTAGGGCTCATCAAAGCTCCAACCGACCAGCTGATAGCAGACATGAAGCCATGGTACGACAACTATTGCTTTGCAGAGGACAGCTTAGGCGAAGACCCTAAGATGTTCAATTCAGACATGGTGATTTATTATCTCCGCCACTTTATCCGTCGAGGCAAAGCACCGAAAGAGATGATAGACCCTAACACCATGACCGACTACGCCAAGATGAAGAAAATCATCTTCCTTGACAAGTTGCAAGGTGACCGCAAGAGCGTACTGAAGCAAATCATCAACGATGGTTATATTTGGACAGAGCTATGGGAAAGTTTCCCTGCCGAAGCTTTGGTAGATCCAGACCTATTTCCTAGTCTCCTTTATTACTACGGTATGCTGACCATCGTCGGCAAACGTGGCAGAAGAGTTAAGTTGGGAATACCTAATGAGAACGTTCGTCGCCAATATTACGGCTATGTGCTTGAGGAATACGACCAAGATTCGAAGATTAACAACAATCATCTTGCCGACCAATACGACGTGATGGCATTGGATGGCAACATCAAGCCAGCCATCGAGTATATCGCCGAGGGTTACAAGAATTGCACGAGTATCCACTCCAGCATTCAAGCAGAGCGCAACCTGCAAGGTTTCATCGCCGCTTACCTCAACCATAGCGGTTACTATTATATCATACAGGAAATGGAACTGAACGGTGGCTATTGCGATCTCACGATGATTCCAGACCTCACTCGTTTCCCTGAGGTTGCCCATGGTTATCTCTTGGAATTGAAGTATCTGAAAGCAACGGATACCGACGCGGAAGGTTTCAAGGCATTGGAAGAGGCAAAAACACAACTAGCGCAATATGCCCAAGACGCTCGTTTGCCTCAGATGATGAGCGGCAAACCTATCCACAAGATTGCCATTATCTATAAGGGCAATGACTTATGGAAGGTGGAGGAATGCTAAAGGATGCAGTAATAGAAAAGCGAGAGTTAACTTTGACAAATAGTTATCTCTCGTTTTTCCTTTATCAATTCCCCAGTTCCAACTGGTTCTTCACCAACTCATAGTAAGCCCCATGTTTGTCGGTAAGGCTCTCGTGATTGCCCACTTCTACTACCTTGCCATGGTCTAGCACGATGATTTGGTCGGCATTCTTCACCGTGCTTAGGCGATGAGCCACGATGACAACCGTCTTGCCTTGGTAGAACTTATCCAAATTTTCCACGATGCTCCGTTCATTGTTGGCATCGAGCGAATTGGTTGCCTCATCGAGGAAGATATAGTCTGGATTCTTATACACCGCCCTGGCTATCAGGATGCGTTGCTTCTGTCCTTGGCTCAGTCCTACGCCGTCACGCCCAATCTTGGTATTAAACTTCAAAGGCAAAGCCATCACATAATCCTTGATGCAAGCTATCTCTGCCGCTTTCATCAAGCGGTCTTCATCTATCTCACCATCATCCACAGCAATGTTGCGCTCGATGCTCTCCGAGAAGATAACACCCTCCTGCATCACCACGCCACATTGCCTGCGCCACCATTTCTTGTTGATCGTATTGATGTCGGTATCGCCGATGGTAATCTTACCCTCCAGCACAGAATAATAGCCCAACATCAAACGGATGAGCGTGGTCTTTCCACTGCCCGATGCACCCACTATTGCTGTCACCTTGCCCTGCGGTATATGAATATCCACATCATCTATCGTCTTACGGAGGGCGTGAGGATCATACTTGAACATGATATGGTCGATGTGGATGCCGTCGCTTGGGTTATCCACTGCCGTTTTCAATCCCTTCTTTCCGTTCTCATCATCCATCTGGTGAATCTCATTGATACGTTCCAGACTAATCTTCACATCCTGCACAGAATAGAAGAAGTTCATAAGTTGTTCCACTGGCGAATTGAGTTGTCCGATGATATATTGCACGGCGAGCATCATACCCAGTGTCATCTGTCCATGAATCACGGCAGTGGCAGCCACAACTGTCACCACGATATTCTTCACCTCATTGATAAAAATACTACCAGCCTCCTGTGTCTGCTGTAGTTTGAGTGACTTCTGTTGCACGCCAAAGAGACTCACCTGAGTCTCCTCCCACTCCTTGCGCTTTCGCTGCTCACAATCCTGCAACTTGATTTCTTGCATGGAGGTGATAAACTCGTAGGTTCGGTTGTTGTTGATGGCCTGTTGCTCAAAGAGTTCATAATCGAGCACCTTTCTGCGCTGCAAGAACAGAGCCATCCATCCTCCGTACAGGATGCTACCCAACAGGAAGATGGCAAACACCACCTTATTATATATAAAGAGCACCACCGAGAATACCACGAAGGTAAGCATGGCAAAGGTGATGTTGAGCGTCTGCTGGGTGAGGAAGCTGTTCACTCGGCTATGGTCGTTCATCCTTTGCATCAAGTCGCCCATCAACTTGGTGTCGAAGAACGACATCGGTAGCTTCAAGAGTTTGATGAAAAAGTCGCTCACCAAGGAGATGTTGATGCGCATGGAGATACGAAGCAAGCACCATCGGCGTGCGAAGTCAATCGCCGTTCGGCTGACGGTGAGCATCAACTGTCCCAAGAGGATAAGCCAGATGAACCCGATGTCTTGGTTCTTGATGCCGACATCGACGATGGACTGAGTAAGGAAAGGCAATACCAATTGTAGGGCACTACCTATCAACAGTCCAAGGACTATAAAGGAGAACTGCTTGCGATACTCCTTCACATAGCCAAGAAGGAACTTGAAGGAGCGTTTCTCCTTTTGATTCTCCTTCCCTTCCATCTGATAAGAGAAGAAGGCAGGAGTAGTCTCAAAGAACATAGCGACGCCCTTGTCCTCACCATTGGAGTGAGTACTTATCCAATGTTGCTTAAATTCTTCAAGGTTGTAAGTTGTTTTCCCCTTGCCTGGGTCAGCGATATAAAACTTCTTACCTTTCTTTATCTTATATAAGACGACGAAGTGATTTTGGTTCCAATGGAGGATGCAAGGGAGAGGGACTTCGCTCAGTTCCTCAGTTGTAGCCCTAGCCGAAACTGTTTGGAATCCCAATATTTTTGCAGCCTCGTTGATGCCCAACATGGAGACTCCCTCTGTTGTGGCAAAGCAAATCTTCGACAGAGAGTCCAACGAATACTCCCTGCCAAAATATCTACATATCATTTGCAAGCATGTGATGCCGCACTGCATGCTGTCATGCTGATGTTCTATTTTTATATGTACCATTACTAGAAATGAAAGAATATAGACATTAATATTGTTCTACCTCGCAACTGGTATTGTTTACTCATGCGAGTCAAGTCCGAATAATCTGTGTAGCCATAGGTACGCTGATTGAAGAGGTTGAGGACTGTAAGGCTCAATTCAACCCCTCCCTTCAGACTATAGCTTGTAGAAGCATCGGCAAGGAAGAGGTTCTTATGCTGATGTTCCGATACCTGGTTACTGTAATGTTCGCCTTGCAACTTGATGAACCATGGTTTGAGCAGATGGATATTGCAAGTGAGATACTGGGCTAGAGAGGTGGAGGAAGACTTGAAGTCGATGTTTCTCAAGGTCATACCATCCTTTCCCCAGTTGAACTCATAGGTGAAGTTCAACCATTCCACTGGTCGTCCATTCCATTTTGCAGTCAAAGTATAGTGGTTGGAAATGTATCGGTCTGAGGAATAACTTTCCCCTGCGGAACTCTGCTTCATTCTTCCCTCAAACTTCATATAATCGAAAGCTACGCTCACCATACCGTGCATGAATCCCAAGCCCTTACTTATTCTTCCACCAGCCATCAAGTTGTTCATCTTACTCTTCTCTGCCACATAAGAGTTGATGATGTATTCGTCCACAAAATCACGGGCGGTCGTAAGATGGCTATTCGTCCAACTCTTAGTTAGGTAAGCATTGGCGAAGAAGGTTGCTAGAGGGCGTTTGTAGTCCAGGGACAATGATACATTCTTGTTTCTGTCTGCGGTATAATCCACCAAGCCACGATAAAGATTGCGATAATCGTGGAGTATCAGTCCTTGATAAAAATTCTGCTCGTTTATCTCTCGCTGAGAGATACCTCCCGACAAGGTGAGCTGCCAGCAAGAAGTAAGATAATAATTGATGCTTAAGCGAGGAGATACCTGTGCCTTGTAAGCGTTGTGGTAATTTGTAGCCAAATAGCTCTTATAATAATAAGGTGTATAAGCCACAGGCATTTGGAATCGGATATGCCAACCATTTTGATTAAACTCAGCCTCTGGCGAAGCATAGGCTCTCACGTAAGTCATACGCTCATCGTTTCGTAGAGTATTTGGAGCATCATTTTGCTGATTATCTTGCTCTTCGCCTTGCCTTTTTTCCAAAAGGCTCTGCATGCCGTCCAAATGACTCTTCATCGTACGGCTCAATACCATCAGCCCCACTTTCATACTTACCGTAAAAGGTTTGAGGTAAAAGCCAAGCGAGGTGCTGGTATGACTGAAGAAAGCTGCCGAGCGAACCGACAGATATTGCGAGTTATCTCCTTGTGACAAGCCATCGCTAGCCAAGGATTCGTTCTTACGCTCCACCGTCAAAGAATGTGGATTCACCATGTAGGCATTGTAACTACTGAAGGTATAAGCTCGCTTGCCATTTCGCTGCAACAACTCGAACTTATCCGCTACCTTATAGCTAGGCAGTTTTGCCATTTGCAGGTTCGGATAAGAGCCAGTCATATTGAGGGAGATGTCATTCCAAGACAAGTCGGTGGAAAGGCGGTTGGTAAGATACGATTTCTCGCTGTTCGATGTCAAGGTAAAGTCTGCTACCAACTTGTTTTGCTTCTGCTTGGCTTGCTCATCTTCCTCGTTCACAATGGTTGAGTCGTTGAGAAAATACTGTGTGTTGCTCCATGAGGAAGAGAGCAAACGGTCATGGGTATAGACGATTTGCGAAGATAGATCTGTGTTCTTGCCGAGTGTCCAGAGATTGTTGGTGGTCAATACATGGGTTTGGTTCTTGCGAACACGAGAATCTGAAATGTCGGTCAGTCTATCAGGCGTTACATCTATGTAATCCTTCAACTGATAATTGTTTAATAAGATGCCACTTCCATCGTCAGAGAACAAGAGGTTACCCTCACGTGTCACATCCGTACCGACATTGTTACTTTTGAAGGTATTGAGCGATTGTGTTTTCTTGGCAAATCGCATCAAAGCCATTTCGCCCTCCCAAACATTCAATCCTGTACCTCCATCCTTTTGTTCAAGACCACCACCAACTTTCAGGGTTCCTACCAAGCGGCTTTTCGCTGATTCCTTCAACTTGATGTTGATGGCAGGGTCTTGTGAGAACGACATGTCTTCCAATGCCTTGATAGGCTGATGGTTGGTCATTACCTCCACAGAACCTACATCCTTTTGATGGATGTTGTTGGTGGCTATAGAATAGCGACCACCGAGCATATCATGCCCTTCGATATAAAACTTATTGATGGCCTTGCCGTTATACTTTATCTCTCCGCTCTCCGACACCTCCATGCCTGGCATTTTCTTGAGTACATCGGCAAGGCTCTTGTCGTTGGCATCAGCAAAGCTAGATACACTATAGGTGATGGTATCCCCTCGCTGGCGAATGCTTGGAGCTTTCACCACGACATCCTTCAGTTTGGTGGCCTGCTCGGTCATGAGCACATCATATAGGGTTGTGTCTTTTGATAAATGGATTACTTTTGTGGCATATCCCATCATGGAGAAATGCAGCACATTGTCTCCTTCAGGCATAGCATTAAGATTTATCTTATAACTTCCATCCTCTTGTGTCTTGGAATATTTCAAAATTCTATTGCCAACCTTTGGTCGGATAGTTACCATCACTCCTTGCAACCCCTTGCCAGAATAGGCATCCTCGACTTTGCCCGACAAGGTAATCTGCTGGGCATAAGTTAAGATATTTGTAAAAATCAAACATATTAATACTATCAACTGTCTCATACTTTTTCTTCTTGAGAATAAATCATACATAAATCGAGTAACACATAAGGCAAATCAACTAAAGAATAGCAAGAAGGAAAATTCCTGTTGTTTATCCATACCATAGGCACCTGCTTTTCATTTGCCATAGCATTAAGCTGATTGTTAAATTTTTCCAAGACTGCCTCTGTATCTTTTGATGACACTTCAATCTTTGCCTGTAAACCTTTTATTGATTTCTTCTTATACCAATATTTAAGAACAGCAAGTTTTCGATTCGTGTCCTCACTACTAGCCAAATACCGATATAGATAGAGTTGAGGAAAATTAACTTCTTTAAGAGAAGAGGCATTCACCCCATCAAAGTAGATTTGCCAATTAATGTAATCAGAATATTTACAAAGCAACTCTATCATTTCAAAGGCAACCTTCTTACAGGTCTTACACCAGGGACTCAGATAAGTAGTAATAGTCAATGGTGCTTTGGAGTTGCCAAGCATTATAGAGTCTTCATTTGTCAGAAGCGTTTCTTTAGTTATAAAGGAATATCCCAAAACACACTGCATTCGCTTTATTCGTAGTTCATTTATTCTTGTTGAGAAAGCTCGTTGCTTTGCACCTGCATAATATTCGCATATATA
>CAVKXW010000130.1:0-9386 GCA_963660215.1 Bacteroidaceae bacterium
ATCAAGAGCCGACTCTGGATGTGCCTTCTCAAACTCCTTGCACTTCTCTATATACTTTTCGGCAAGGGCACGTTCCTTTGAGTCGGGATACTCATTGATAAAACCATAGCATTCATCCTCTGCATCCTGATAGCGCTCCAACTGTTTACGCTCCACACTCATCTTGGCAAGTTCGAATTTGCTCTTCATGACAAGTGAGGCAAACTCCTCGCGCTTGTTGCTGTAAGGATAATCCTTCAAGGCATTCTGAGCTGTCACGACACAGGCTTCATAATTGTTGCCGCCACTTGTGCAGTTGCCAAAATAGGTACCCATATCAAAATAAAGCTTGGCGCTCTTGTATTCCTTCTCAACCAAGAGATCTTGCAAGGCAAAGAGACGGTTGGTAGCCAACTGCTTGAGCTGGGTATCTGGATAAATGTCCAAGAACTCCTGAAATGCCGCTATCGCAGTAACGGTGGTGCTTTGGTCAAGACGAGGCTCGGGAGCATTCTGGTAGAGGCTCTCACCTACATAAAACTTCGCTCTCTCTGCAAAAGCCCCTTTGGGATAAGAAGTATAGTACTTCTTGAAATACTCTGCAGCCGTTTCATAATCTTTCATGCCATACTCTGCCATAGCCAGCATATACAAGCACTCCTCACCCTCGGTAGAGCCTTTCTTCATCGTCACCAGTTCCTGCAAAAGAGGAATGGCGCGAGAATACTTACCTTGAGCATAAGACTGCTTGGCATACTCATATTTAAAAGTATTGTCGCCAGATTTCAAAACCTGATTATATTCGTTTGCGCAGCTCGTCATGAGCAGTGCCACACACGATGCGATAAGAGTCAGTTTCTTCATATTTCTCATTTTGAACTGCAAAGTTACTCATAATTTACTTATTTTCAAAAGAAAAGATACATTTTTTCGCAAAATATTAATCTTTATAACGATTAATGGCTATTTTTTTGTATTTTTGCACCCAAAATTAGCTATTATGGACTTTAAGATTACTTCAAAATATAAACCAACAGGCGACCAACCACAAGCCATCAAGCAACTAACGGAAGGTGTGCTTGAGGGAGATCCGGCACAAGTGCTGCTAGGTGTGACAGGATCGGGAAAAACCTTTACTGTGGCAAACGTCATAGCCAACGTAGGAAAGCCTACTCTTATCTTAAGCCACAACAAAACACTTGCAGCCCAGCTCTATCAAGAAATGAAAGGATTCTTCCCCGAGAATGCCGTGGAATACTACGTTTCATACTATGATTATTACCAGCCAGAAGCGTACCTGCCTACCACCGACACTTATATCGAGAAAGACCTCGCCATCAACGACGAGATAGACAAGCTGCGTTTAGGTGCAGTATCTGCCCTACTCTCCGGAAGGAAAGATGTCATTGTGGTGTCGTCGGTATCTTGCATCTATGGCATGGGGGGACCTGTAGCTATGCAGGAAAACATCATCAAGATACATCGAGGACAAACATTAGACAGGAATGAGTTCCTGAGAAAACTAGTGGATGCCCTATATGTGAGAAACGACATTGAACTGCAACGTGGCAACTTCCGCGTGAAAGGTGAGACCGTAGACATATTTATGGCTTATAGCGACAATGTGCTGAGAGTCACCTGGTGGGATGATGAAATCGACAGCATCGAAGAAGTAGATGCGATCACTTATCACCGTCTCTCTTCATTCGAAGATTATGAAATCTACCCAGCCAATCTCTTTGTAACCACAAAGGAACAACAAGAGCTCGCTATCCGCATGATACAAGACGACTTGGTTAAACAGGTGGATTTCTTCAAGAGCATCGGGGATGGCATCAAGGCGCAACGTATCAAGGAACGCGTGGAATACGACATGGAGATGATCAAGGAATTGGGACATTGCTCTGGCATAGAGAACTATTCGAGATACTTTGATGGCAGGCATGAGGGCGAACGTCCATACTGCCTACTCGACTTCTTCCCAAAAGATTTTCTTCTGGTCGTGGACGAAAGCCATGTAAGCATACCACAGATCGGAGCCATGTATGGTGGCGACAGAGCCAGAAAAAAGAACTTGGTGGAGTATGGATTCAGACTGCCCGCTGCTTTCGACAATCGCCCCTTGACCTTCGAAGAGTTTCATCAGTTGATCCCCCAGGCTATCTATGTAAGCGCCACACCTGCCGACTACGAATTGAAAGAGGCGGAAGGCATCGTGGTAGAGCAATTAATTCGCCCAACGGGGCTACTAGACCCAGAGATAGAGGTTCGCCCGAGCGAAAACCAAATAGATGACCTTCTGGATGAAATACTGACAAGGACACATCGGGACGAGCGTGTGCTCATCACAACCCTGACAAAGAGAATGGCAGAGGAACTAACGGAGTTCTTGCTAAACCATAACGTAAAGGCTGCTTATATACATAGTGATGTCGCCACTCTGGACAGAGTGAAAATCATGAACGACCTGAGAGCTGGCGTATATGATGTATTAGTGGGTGTCAACCTGCTACGTGAAGGTCTTGACCTGCCAGAAGTATCTCTTGTGGCAATCTTGGATGCCGACAAGGAAGGATTCTTGAGAAGTCATCGGTCACTGACCCAGACGGCAGGACGCGCAGCAAGAAATGTGAATGGAAAGGTCATCATGTATGCCGACACGATAACAGAGAGTATGCAGAAGACTATAGACGAGACAGCTCGACGCAGAACCATTCAGTTGAAATATAATGCGGACCATGGCATCACCCCAAAACAAATCGTGAAGGCCATTACCTCGGCATTACCAACCAGCAAGGAAGAAAGCACAAGCGGGGCTGCCAGCATCGGTGAAACGCGTGCTGCTGAGCGACGAATATACATCGAGCCAGAAGGAACTACCATGGTTGCCGACCCAATCGTGCGCAGCATGAGCAAGGAAGAACTAGAAAGAAGCATCGCCAATACCACGGCGTTGATGAAACAAGCAGCCAAGGAGCTGGACTTCATGCAAGCAGCACAGTATCGAGACGAAATCATCCGACTGCAAAAAGAATTGGAAGAACATTAACAGAAAAAGCTATCCTTCATTTACTCAAAGGATAGCTTTTTTAATCTTGCTCTTAACTGCTCTGCCTCGCTTTTACGAATGGAAAGCTTGATACTGCACGTATTGTCGAAAGTCTGGTCTACAATGCGGGGATTCATCTCCTTGACTATACGCATCACATCATTCATCATAGGATAAGTGAAGTCGTAGGTTACGATTTCCTCTACTTGTTGTGTCACTTCCTCGCAATGAGCCAAAGCGTCAACAGCCGCCTCTCGATAAGCAACGATCAGACCGCTCGTTCCCAATTTGACTCCCCCGAAATAACGAATGACAACAACCAAGATGTCTGTAAGTTCGGCCTTATTTATCTGTCCAAGAATAGGTTTGCCTGCAGTAGACGATGGCTCGCCATCGTCATTCGCCCTAAACTCCGTACGCTCTGCGCCAAGCATATACGCATAACAACAATGTCGGGCATCATAATATTTCTTACGATACCCGGCAATAATTTCCTTCACCTCGTCAACAGTCTTCACGTGGTGGGCAAAGGCGAGGAACTTACTCCTCTTCTCTGTGTAATACCCCTCGCCTATGCTATCCGATATTGTCTTAAACTCGTCTATCATAATGTTAACTTTGGAAACAAGGTCTCCAAGTGTCCTATACTAATCCAACTTGTGAATAACCAAACCACTACGAAGCTTTGGCTCAAACCACGTAGCCTTAGGCGGCATAATCTTGCCACTATCAGCTATATCCATAATCTGTTGCATCGTAACTGGATGCAAAGCTAGTGCCATCTTCATCTCGCCGCTATCAACACGACGTTTCAACTCACCTAAGCCACGAAGTCCCCCGACAAAGTCGATGCGCTTGTCAGAACGCAAATCTTTGATACCGAGAATGTCATCAAGTATCAAGCGCGAAGAGATGTCCACATCAAGAACACCGATAGGATCTGAGTCATCGTAAGTACCAGGCTTTGCGAACAACCCATACCACTTTCCGTCAAGATAGAGCAAGAAGCTATGCAATGCTGCTGGTTTCAATATATCTAATCCAAACTTATCAATAGCTTCCTCTAGAGGCATCTTTTCATAACATGGAATGCCACCGTCTTCTCCCGAAACATTCACATTGATGGCATCTATCTCGATTACATCAAAGTTTTCAGTGAGAGCATCAAGGAATTGCTCTGAGGTCAAACCATTCAAGTCCTTTACCACACGGTTATAGTCGAGAATGGTAAGTTGGCTAGCTTGGAAACACACTGCCATAAAATAATTGTATTCCTCCTTACCTGTATGATGAGGATTTTGCTTGGCTTTTTCCGCTCCGACCAAGGCAGCCGCTGCAGAACGGTGATGACCATCTGCAATATAGAGACTAGGCATTTTTGCGAACTCAGCGGTTATCGTAGCTATATCTTGATCGTCGCTCACAATCCAAAATTGATGACGGAATCCATCAACAGGCGCAATAAAGTCATATTCAGGCTGAGTCGAAGCATAGCGCGACAAAAGCTTATCAAGCACAGGATTGTCTGGATAGGCAAAGAATACAGGCTCGATATTTGCATTGTTTACACGAACATGTTTCATGCGATCCTCTTCCTTGTCTCTACGTGTCAGCTCATGTTTCTTGATGACACCCGTCATATAATCATTGACATAAGCACCTACAACAAGACCATACTGGGTCTTGCCATTCATGGTCTGGGCATAGATATAATACTGTTCCTTGTCGTCTTGGACAAGCCACCCCTTATCTTGGAACTTCTTAAAGTTTTCTGCCGCACTCTCGTAAACACGTGGGTCATACTCAGAAGTGCCTGGTTCGAAGTTGATTTCAGGTTTTATGATATGATAAAGACTCTTTTCATTATCCCCAGCCTCGGCACGAGCCTCATTAGAATCGAGCACATCGTAAGGACGAGACTCTACCTGCTCCACCAAATCTTTTGGAGGGCGGATACCTTTAAATGGTTTTACAATAGCCATGATTTTTAACTTTAAACTTTTAAGACTATGAGAACAACTCTCAATTTTAGAGTAAAAGAGCCCATGATGATTACTTAAAGTAGTAACCTTCATGAGCTCTCTTATATAATTAAAAAATTATTTATTTACTTTGAACTTAGTGCAACCATCCTTGAAAAAGGCATTAATCTGCTTAGCTGCCGCGATACCAGCATTGATGTTTGCCTCTGCAGTCTGGGCTCCCATTTTTTTAGGAGTAGAGAAATAGCGCCCTTCAAACTTTGCAAACTCAGCATCGGCATCAGGCTTGATGTCAGTGATAAACTTCAAATCTTCACGCTCTGCAAGAAGTTTCAGAAGCTCAGGCTCGTTGATAACCTCCTTACGAGCCGTGTTGACGAGGATACCACCCTTAGGCAACTGACCTACCGTTTTATAGTCGATGCTCTTGAGAGTCTCTGGCGTAGCAGGAATATGCAACGACACAATATCGCAAGTTTGGAACAACTCATCCTGGCTCTTTACTGCATGAACGCCAGCAGCTTCGATGGCATCAGCAGGACAGAAGGCATCATAAGCAGAAACCTCCATGCCAAACCCTTTGGCGATGCGAGCCACATTGCGACCTACATTTCCAAAAGCAAGTATACCCAACTTCTTGCCCTTAAGCTCAGAGCCAGCCTTGCCATTATAGAAATTACGCACAGCAAACACCAACAAGCCAAACACCAGCTCTGCCACAGCATTAGAGTTCTGCCCTGGAGTGTTCTCTGCCACAATATTGTGAGCAGTAGCGGCAGCAAGATCGATATTGTCATAACCAGCGCCAGCACGAACTATGATTTTCAAGTTCTTGGCAGCATCAAGCACCTCAGCATCAGCCTTGTCAGAACGAATGATCATTGCATCCGCATCCTTAACGGCTTCTAGAAGTTGAGCTTTCTCTGTATACTTTTCAAGCAGGACAAGTTCATTACCTGCTCCCTCTATTTCCTTCTTTATACCTTCCACTGCAGCTGGAGCGAAAGGTTTTTCTGTTGCAACTAATACTTTCATCAGCGAAATATGTTAGATTCTTTATCGCCAGACGATTTTCATCTAGCGATAAAGCAATTAGTTTAAATATAAATTCTTTATTAATTAGCAGCTTCGAAATCCTGCATTGCCTTGATAAGAGCCTGAACACCCTCCATGGTCTGAGCATTGTAACAGCTAGCTCGGAATCCACCGACAGAACGATGTCCCTTCACTCCTACCATACCACGCTCTGTTGCAAAATCGAGGAATGGTTTCTCTAGGTCTTTGTACTCATCGTTCATGACAAAGCAGATGTTCATAAGTGAACGAGAAGCCTCTTCTACCGTGCCCTTGAAAAGTTTGTTGCGGTCGATTTCAGAATAGAGAGCATCAGCACGCTCGTGAGCACGCTGGTCTGCCGCCTCTACGCCGCCATGTGCTTTCAACCAACGCAGATTCTCCATCAACGTATAAATAGGAACGACAGGAGGTGTATTGAACATACTGCCCTTTTCTACATGTGTACGATAGTCGAGCATGGTCGGAATCTCACGTGGAGCCTTTCCCAACATATCGTCCTTCACGATGATAACAGTCACACCAGCCATGGATATATTCTTCTGAGCTCCAGCATAAATCGCCGTATACTTAGAAACATCCACAGGACGGCTCAAGATATCAGAAGACATATCTGAAATCAAAGGCACATTCACATCTGGATCAACGCGAAGCTCTGTACCATATATCGTATTGTTGCTCGTCAGATGCAAATAGTCGCAATCGGCTGGCACATTATTAGGAACCTGAGGATAGAAAGTGTAGTTGGCATCGGAGGATGATGCGATCTCCACGACCTCACCAAAATGCTTTGCCTCTTTCATTGCCTTTTTTGCCCAGGTACCAGAATTTATATAGGCAGCCTTCTTGATGAGGAAGTTGGCAGGAATCTGCATAAACTGCAAGGATGCACCACCACCAAGGAAGACGACGGAATAACCCTCAGGAATGTCAAGAAGCTCCTTGAGTAAGGAGACAGCCTCATCTACAACTGGCTGGAAATCCTTAGCACGGTGGCTGATTTCCATCAATGAAAGACCTGAACCATTAAAATCCAAAATCTGCTTTGCTGTGTTCTCAATCACTTCGCGTGGAAGCATTGATGGACCTGCGTTAAAATTGTACTTCTTCATCTTTATAATTAATTTAAGTTTTTATGGTCATTCCCCACATTGGCAGGGAAAATTCATTCATAATTCACCCTTTAGGAATATGAAGTAAACCAAAGTATGAATTTACGACTGCGAAATTACACTTTTTATTTGAAACCGCCAAATTTTTCTGCACATTTTTATCTATTTGAGCATAATTCTTTCATTTTGTCAGCCTTTTTAACATATTAATTGCATATTTATGCGTTCAAACAGCGTTTATTTCACTTCTTCCACTATTGTCTTTACTCCTTTTATTTTCTCCCCTTTCACGTTTTGCAGCAAACTCCTCAACTTTTGACGAGCAATAGCAGCATAGGCATAGCGGTCATTGACATCAATCTTTCCTATTTCCGAGGATAACAATCCACCTTTCTTGCAGAGGAAACCGAGGATGTCACCTTTACTGATTTTATCCTTCTTGCCTTTACCTATATATATAGTAACCATCTTAGGTTTGGCAGGCAATGGCAAATCTTCTGGTATCTGATAGGTTTTTATATCTGCATCAACATACTCTGGGATGTGCTCATCTGGCCCCAACAAAAAGAATGCTCTGCCTTGAGCTTCCCAACGTGCAGTACGCCCAACACGATGAATATAGCCATCCTCGCTCTCTGGCAGATGATAGTGAACTATATTGTCAATGTCTGGAATATCAAGTCCACGAGAAGCAAGGTCAGTGCTGACCAGGATGTTCGCACTACCATTACTGAAACGATAGAGAGAAGATTCACGTTGTTTCTGTTCTAGTCCGCCATGAAAGAAAGATGTAGAGAATCCATTTTCTACAAGATACTTATTGGTACGTTCTACACTATCACGATAGTTTAGGAAAACAATGGTGCTCTGGTCGCCCAAGCTTCTAAGTAATTGCGCCAAACTCTCCAACTTATCCTTGACAGGACTTTCTACCTTATATATATGTATGCGCTCTGGCACTTGTTGTTCTTCCGTGCGATAGTCGATTTTCTGGGCTCTGCCCATATTTACAAAACGAGGTATCTCCTCTGCTTCGGTAGCAGAAAGCAAGAAGTGACGACGCAAACCTGGCAATGACTTGATAAGTTTGCTCATTTCGTCTTGGAAGCCCATCTCCAAACATTTATCAAACTCGTCTATCACAAGAAACTTGACATGATAAGGAGAAAAATTACCTTTGGCTAGATGATCATTCAATCTACCTGATGTTCCAAATACAATTTGAGGACGAACCTGCCTCAACATTCGATGCTCATCCATCGTAGCCCTTCCTCCATAACATGCCATGGCACGCAAACCAGTACCCATATTTTTAAGAACATTAGCCGACTGCAAGGCGAGTTCACGACCAGGCGTTACAACCACAGCCTGCACTTCGTCGTCAGAAGCATCAAGCAGTTGTGAAAGAGGCAGGAGATAAGCTAAAGTCTTGCCACTTCCCGTAGGTGAGAGAACCACCACATCTTGATTACCATGCAGAATAGCCTTTTCTGCATCCATTTGCATCTCATTGAGTTCGATGCCCAACTTATCTAATATTTTGTCTATCATCATTTATTTTTCTTTTGATTAATCAATTTGTCTATTTCATCAAATTCCTTACCCATATTCAGATTTAGATAAATGGTGTAAAGTGGGAACGCCCATTGGTCTTGCCTGTCGGGTGCTAGGGTTTGATACTTCTGAAGATATGGCATAGCCGTCTTATAGAGTGCATCTATCTCTGCATGCTTTTTTCTAGATAACAGAGAATTCTTGTCAAGTTCTACCGCCTGATTGAAATAAGCCAAGCCAACATTATAATAGGGGCCTGCCAATGTATCGTTCACTTCAATAGCTTGTTTGGAAACATCAATACACGACTGATAATTGCCCATGTTAAGAAGGAGCGTACCTTTAGTAAAGAGATAGATATCATTTTTCGGGTCTATTTGCAAAGCCTTATTAGCTATCTCTAGAGCAGCATCAAGATGATTATCTGAAGAATAGAACTCTATCAACCTTGGAAAGAAAAAAGGGAATTTGGGTGCTCGTCCAAAACCTTCTTTCAAGGTAGCAACATATCGAGAAGTATCGTTCTCCAATTTATAGGTTTCAGCAAGATATTGCAGCATATAATTATAATGTGCCGTATCCTTCAGCGCCTCATAAGAGTGATGAAGCGTTGCTTTTGGATTTTTCATCTTATAG
>CAVKXW010000131.1:0-9356 GCA_963660215.1 Bacteroidaceae bacterium
GTTCTTCCGCGTGCGCATGGCTACCCTCAACCGACTCTCGGACAGCTACACCCTCAACGCACACAGCCGCAAGGCGATCAAACACACCATCAAAACCATCAACAAACTCAACGAGGAGTTCAGCAAGGAATATACCGAGACCACCCGACAGGTGTTCCGACAACTGGAGGAACACCACATCCGACTCATCGACGAGACACAACTCAACGGCGAACAGAAGGAATGCCTCAAGCAGTTCTACCGCGACAAACTCAACGGGTCGACCAACCCCATCTGGCTCTCTGCCATCGACGACCTCAACACGCTCGAGGACAACCGCATCTATCTCGTGGTGAAGAAGACACACGAGGAGGACAAGAAGGTGAAATACGCTATTATAAAGGTACCCGTGAGCGCGTTCGGACGCTTCTTCCGTCTGCCCGCCAGCGAGGGCTACGACAACATCATCTACCTCGACGACGTGATACGCTTCTGCCTGCCCCTCATCTTCATCGGCACGAAGCACAGCACCTACGAAGCCTACTCGTTCAAGTTCACCAAGGACGCAGAGATGGAGGTGGACAACGAGGGCGACTACGGCGCCATGGAGAAGATCGCCCTCGGCGTGAGCAGCCGCAAGAAGGGCGCACCCATCCGCATCATCTACGACAAGGAGATGCCCAAGGAGATGCAGCGCAAGATCCTCGACCGCCTCAACGTGAGGGAACTGGACACGTCGCTCGCCGCAGGCAGATACCAGAACCACCGCGACCTGATGAGCTTTCCCGACTGCGGACATACCGACCTGAGATACCCGCGCTGGCAACAGACGATGAAAAAGGAATTCCAGGACGAGCGGAGCATCCTCGACGCCATCCGCGAGAAAGACCGCTTCATCCACGTGCCCTACCACTCGTTCGACTCCTATATCCGCGTGCTCCGCGAAGCCGCCCTGCGCCCCAGCGTGAAGGAAATAAAAACCACCCTCTACCGACTGGCGAAAGACTCGAAGGTGGTGAAGGCGCTCATCTGCGCCGCCCGCAACGGCAAGAAGGTGACCGCCGTGGTGGAACTGATGGCACGCTTCGACGAGGAGAGCAACATCAAGTGGAGCAAGCGTATGCAGGAGGAGGGCATCAACGTGATCTTCGGCGTGGAAGGTCTGAAAATACACTCGAAGTTATGTCTCATCACCTCCACCAAGGGCAACATCGCCTGCGTGGGCACGGGCAACTTCCATGAGGGCAACGCCAAAGTGTATACCGACTACCTGATGATGACGGCACGCCCGAGAATCGTCAACGAGGTGGCAAAGGTGTTCGACTTCATCGAACGGCCCTTCTCGGTGGTGAGGTTCCGCGAACTGCTGGTGTCGCCCAACTCGATGCGCAACCGCATCCTGCGCCTCTTCGACGCCGAGATCAAGAACGCCCAGGCGGGCAAGGAGGCATGGGTGAAGATCAAGATCAACCACATCACCGACAGCGAGATGGTGAAGAAGATATATGCCGCATCAAAGGCGGGGGTGAAGGTGGACATCGTGATCCGCGGCAACTGCTCCCTCGTGCCCGGCGTGGAAGGGGTGAGCGACAACGTGAGGGCGGTGGGCATCATCGACCGCTACCTGGAACACTCGCGCATCCTCATCTTCTGCAACGGCGGCAAACCGCGCTACTATATCGGGTCGGCCGACTGGATGCCGCGCAACCTCACCAACCGCATCGAGGTGATGACACCCGTCTATGACGAGGACATGAAGAAAGACCTCCTGCGCACCGTGGAATACGGACTCAACGACACCGCCAACGGACGCATCGTCGACGGCACGGGCACAAACAGCATCCAACCCACCAAGGAGGGCGAAGAGCCTTTCCGGTCACAAGAAGCACTACACAACGCATACACCCAAGAGATATGAAAGCAATCAACCTCGCAGCCATCGACATCGGCTCCAACGGCGCACGCCTGCTCATCAAACGCTTCGACGACAGCGCACCCGCCTTCGAACGCATCCGCAAACTGATGTTCATCCGCGTGCCCCTCCGACTGGGCAACGACGTGTTCACCCTCGGCAAGATCTCGAAGTCGAGGGCGAAGACCATGCTCCACATGATGAAGGGCTTCAAGCAGTTTATGATGGTCAACGACGTGGCACACTACCGCGCCTGCGCCACCTCCGCCATGCGCGACGCCGAGAACGGCAAGAAGGTGATGCGCCTCATCGAGGAGGAGACGGGCATCAAACTCGAAATCATCCCCGGTGCCGAAGAGGCACAGCTGCTCTGCAACAACCTCGTCGAGAACACCAAGAGTGCCGTGGGCAACTTCGCCTATGTCGACGTGGGCGGCGGCAGCACCGAGATATCGCTGCTGCACGACGGCATCCTCGCCGAGAGTCACTCGTTCAACATCGGCACCCTGCGCCTGCTCAGCGGCAACGTGAAGGGCGAGGAGCGCACGCTCATGAAAAACACCCTCGAAACCTACGCACGGGAGTTTCCCGACACGCGCATCATCGGGTCGGGAGGTAATATCAACAAGCTCTTCAAACTCGTGAAGGACAAGAACAGCAACGGACGGCTCAAGGTGGGACAGCTGCACGACATCTACAGTCAGCTGGCACCCCTGAGCGTCGAGGAGCGCCGACAGCGGTACAACCTGAAAGTGGACCGTGCCGACGTCATCGTGCCCGCCGCCGAGATCTTCCTCTCCGTGGCGCGCAGTCTGCAGTGCGACGAGATCATCGTGCCCAACATCAGTCTCGCCGACAGCATCGTCGACGGACTGTATCGGGATTTGCAGCAGTAGGCGCTTGTAGGAGTCGACGCGCCCTCGCGTCGACCTTATGCTCTTGAAAATATTTTGATTTGCATGACAAGCATTTGTTTTCTGAGCTGCGAAAAGGTCGACGCGAGGGCGCGTCGACTCCTACACTGCACTTGTTTCGCGCATCAGAAGCGCTTCGACGTAGGAGGCGCGGCGCCCTCGCCGCTGCCCTTCAGCTTGTCGAAGCGCAGAAGATTTGCATGACAAGCATTTGTTTCCGGAATGCGAAAAGGTCGACGCGAGGGCGCGTCGACTCCTACACTGCACTTGTTTCGCGCATCAGAAGCGCTTCGACGTAGGAGGCGCGGCGCCCTCGCCGCTGCCCTTCAGCTTGTCGAAGCGCAGAAGATTTGCATGACAAGCATTTGTTTCCGGAATGCGAAAAGGTCGACGCGAGGGCGCGTCGACTCCTACACTGCACTTGTTTCGCGCATCAGAAGCGCTTCGACGTAGGAGGCGCGGCGCCCTCGCCGCTGCCCTTCAGCTTGAGGTTACAATATTTCAATTTTTCCATATTTCAATATTTTCATATTAAACTGAGGGCGCGTCGACTACTACACTGCGCTTCCTCTTGAAGAAAAGAGCACAAAAAGGGCGGTTTTTATTTTGTTCTTCTGCCTAATTGCCGTAACTTTGCAGACAGAAACAAACGCTTATATAAGAAACATATGATTCTTTTTTTCAGAACTCCGACCAAGAGCGTGATTGCCACTGAGATTGACCATCAGCCCAACCACGAAGAGACTAACGAACTGTCATGGCTTTACGGCGACGCAGAACTCCTTGAGCAACCTACGCTCGAGGGCTACTACGTGGGCCCGCGCCGTGAAATGATTACTCCTTGGAGTACGAATGCCGTTGAGATTACTCAGAACATGAGTCTTAACGGCATTTCGCGTATTGAGGAGTACTTCCCTGTGGATAGCGAGGACGCTGAGCACGACCCTATGCTCCAGCGTATGTACAACGGTATCGGACAGGATGTGTTCACCGTAAACCACGAGCCAGAACCTATCAAGTACGTCGATGACCTCGAAAAGTACAACGAGGAGGAAGGTCTTGCCCTCAGCGAGGACGAGATGGCTTACCTCCACAAGTTGGAAAAGGAGAACGGTCGTCCGCTCACCGACAGCGAAATCTTCGGTTTTGCACAGATCAACTCTGAGCACTGCCGTCACAAGATTTTCGGCGGTCAGTTTATCATCGACGGCAAGGAGATGGAGTCTTCTCTCTTCAACATGATCAAGAAGACCACCAAGGAGAACCCAAACAAGATTCTCTCTGCCTATAAGGATAATGTGGCATTCGCACAGGGTCCAGTCATCGAGCAGTTTGCCCCAGCCGACCAGACCACGAGCGACTACTTCCAGGTGAAGGACATCGAGAGTGTCATCTCCCTCAAGGCTGAGACCCACAACTTCCCTACCACCGTGGAGCCTTTCAACGGTGCTGCTACAGGTACAGGTGGTGAGATTCGCGACCGTATGGGCGGTGGTGTCGGTTCGTGGCCTATCGCAGGTACAGCCTGCTACATGACCGCTTATCCTCGCTTGAAGGATGACAACGGCAAGAGCGACGTGGAGCGTGACTGGGAAGACATCATGCCAGTGCGCAAGTGGCTCTACCAGACTCCAGAGCAAATCTTGATCAAGGCTTCCAACGGTGCCTCCGACTTCGGCAACAAGTTTGGTCAGCCTCTCATCACAGGTTCTGTGCTTACATTCGAGCACGAGGAGAATGGAGAAAAGTATGCATACGACAAGGTTATCATGCTCGCCGGTGGCGTAGGCTACGGCAAGAAGCGTGACTATAAGAAAGGTGAGCCACAGAAGGGCAACAAGGTTGTCGTAGTAGGTGGTGACAACTATCGCATCGGTCTTGGTGGTGGTTCTGTTTCTTCTGTAGATACAGGTCGCTACAGCAACGGCATCGAGTTGAACGCCGTGCAGCGTGCCAACCCAGAGATGCAGAAGCGTGCCTACAACTTGGTGCGTGCCCTCGTTGAGAACGACGAGAACCCTGTGGTTAGTATCCACGACCACGGTTCAGCAGGTCACTTGAACTGCCTCTCCGAGTTGGTTGAGGAGTGCGGTGGCGAAATCGACATGGCTAAGTTGCCTATCGGCGACAAGACCTTGAGCGCCAAGGAAATCATCGCCAACGAGAGCCAGGAGCGCATGGGCTTGCTCATCGACGAGAAATATATCAGTGAGGTTCAGAAGATTGCCGACCGTGAGCGTGCTCCGATGTACGTGGTGGGCGAGACCACTGGCGACGCTCACTTCAGCTTCAAGCAGGCTGACGGTGTGAAGCCATTCGACCTCGACGTGGCTCAGATGTTCGGTCACACTCCTAAGACCGTGATGGTGGACGAGACCGTAGAGCGTAAATATGAAGATGTAACTTACTCTGCCGACAAGCTCGACGAGTACTTGCAGCGTGTGCTCCAGATGGAGGCTGTGGCTTGTAAGGACTGGTTGACCAACAAGGTAGACCGCTCTGTAACGGGAAAAATTGCCCGTCAGCAGGGACAGGGTCAGATTCAGTTGCCATTGTCTGACTGCGGTGTCGTAGCACTCGACTATCGTGGCGAAAAGGGTATCGCAACCGCCCTCGGTCATGCACCACAGGCTGGTCTTGCCGACCCTAAGGCAGGTTCTGTACTTTCTGTGGCAGAGTCATTGACCAATATCGTTTGGGCACCATTGGCTGACGGCATGGACAGCCTCAGCCTCTCAGCCAACTGGATGTGGCCTTGCCGTAGCCAGAAAGGTGAGGACGCTCGCCTCTACGAGGGCGTGAAGGCATTGTCAGACTTCTGCTGCGCCATCCACGTAAATGTACCTACAGGTAAGGATTCCCTTTCCTTGACCCAGCAATATCCTAATGGTGAGAAGATCATCGCCCCAGGTACCGTCATCGTCAGCGCAGGTGGCGAGGTTTCAGATGTCAAGAAGGTGGTTAGCCCTGTTCTCGTCAACGACAAGAACTCTAGCCTCTACCATATCGACTTCAGCTTCGACGAGCAGCGTCTCGGTGGTTCTGCCTTCGCTCAGAGCTTGGGCAAGGTGGGCAGCGATGTTCCTACCGTGAAGAACCCAGAGTACTTTGTTGACTGCTTCAACGCCGTACAGGAACTCATCAACCGTGGTTGGGTGATGGCTGGTCACGACATCAGCGCAGGTGGTCTCATCACTACCCTCTTGGAGATGACTTTTGCTAATGTAGAGGGCGGTATGAAGATCAACCTCCACGACATCGCCGACGAGGACATCATCAAGACACTCTTCGCAGAGAACCCAGGTGTTGTCATCCAGGTTAGCGATGAGCACAAGGCAGAGTTGAAGGCATTCTTGGATGAGAATGGCATCGGCTACGCCAAGATTGGTTATCCAGCTCCAGAGATTCGCAAGATTATCGTCAAGAAGGAAGGTTTCGAGCACGAGTTCGACATCAACGCCCTTCGTGACAACTGGTATAAGACTTCTTACCTCCTCGACCGTAAGCAGAGCATGAACGGTATGGCAAAGAAGCGCTACACCAACTACAAGAAGCAGCCTATCGAGATGAAGTTTGGCTATGGCTTCAAGGGCACCTTGTCTAGCTATGGTCTCGATGCCAACCGTCGCAAGCCATCAGGCATCAAGGCTGCCATCATCCGTGAGAAGGGTACCAATGGTGAGCGTGAGATGGCATACTCTATGTATCTCGCAGGCTTCGACGTGAAGGATGTGATGATGACCGACTTGATTTCGGGTCGTGAGACTTTGGAGGATGTTAACTTCATCGTATTCTGCGGTGGATTCTCCAACTCCGACGTACTCGGTTCAGCCAAGGGATGGGCAGGTGCATTCCTCTACAACCCTAAGGCTAAGGAAGCCCTCGACAAGTTCTATGCTCGTGAGGACACCCTCTCACTCGGTATCTGCAACGGTTGCCAGTTGATGGTGGAGTTGAACCTCATCAACCCTGAACACAAACATCGCTCACACCTCTGCCACAACAACAGCAAGAAGTTTGAGAGTGCCTTCCTCGGATTGACCATTCCACAGAACGACAGTGTGATGTTTGGTAGCCTCAGCGGTGACAAGCTCGGTATCTGGGTAGCTCACGGCGAGGGTCGTTTCTACTTGCCAGAGCCAGAGGATCACTACAACATCATCGCCAAGTACAACTATGCTGAGTACCCTGGCAATCCTAACGGTAGTGACTACAACGTGGCAGGTATCTGCTCAGCCGACGGTCGCCACTTGGCAATGATGCCACACTTGGAGCGTGCCATCTTCCCATGGCAGAACGCTTGGTATCCAGCCGACCGCAAGAACGACGAGGTAACTCCTTGGATCGAGGCATTTGTCAATGCACGTCAGTGGATTGAGGAAAGAGTTGCGAAATAAATTCGCAATGTTAAATGTTAAGTGTTGAATGTTAAATTAGGCATACGCCCTAACACACATCCAACAAAGTTAACATTTAACATTTAACACTTAACATTAAAATGAAATATATTTCATTATTTAAGACATTTATGAAGATTGGCATAGTCACCTTTGGTGGTGGCTATGCCATGATTCCTATTATAGAGAGCGAAGTCGTCGACAAGCACAAGTGGATGACGAAAGAAGAGTTTGTGGACGCCATCGCCGTGACCCAGACCTGTCCGGGAGCATTGGCTATCAATATGAGTTCGATGCTCGGATATAAGTTGGCAAAGACACCGGGAGCCATCGTTTGCACCCTCGGAGCGTCGTTGCCCTCCTTCCTTATTATATTAGCCATCGCCATGTTCTTCCATCAGTTTGAGGACAACAAGGTAGTGGCAGCTATCTTCGCAGGCATCCGTCCTGCCGTCGTGGCACTCATTGCTGTCCCTACCTTCTCACTAGCCAAGAGCGCACATATCTCGCTCGTCAACTGTTGGATTCCTATCCTTTCCGCCCTGCTGATATGGCTCATGGGCGTGAACCCAATCTGGGTGATTATCGCAGCCGCCGTGGGTGGGTATATTTATGGGCAGTTCATTCAACCAACGGAATAAAACAAAAATAAGATAAATGCAACAGTTTTTTGACATAAAGAATTTGTCCAAATACGAAGAGAGCAATTGTATTGAGGCAAAGAAAGCCAAAGGAGGTGTTCCCAACAGCATTTGGGAGACCTACTCAGCCTTTGCCAACACGGAAGGTGGCATTATTTTGCTTGGAGTAGATGAAAAAGAAGATCATTCTCTTGTTGCTATAGGTGTGTCTGATGCACATAAAATGATTACCGACTTTTGGAACATCATCAATAGTAAGCAGAAGGTGTCATTGAATCTTTTAACAGAGCGCATGGTCTCTTCACATGAAATAGAGGATAAAACTATCATCTGTATAGAAGTACCGAAAGCCGACCGCCACCACAAACCTATCTATATTGGCAACGACCCGATGAAAGGAACATACCGTAGAAATTTCGAGGGTGATTATCTTTGTACTAAAGATGAGGTATCAGCAATGTTCAGAGATGCTTCAGATGTGAGCATAGACCAAAAAGCACTATCCTCCTTGGACATGTCTATCTTTGATATGGATACAATCCACCGATACAGGAATCGTTTTGCCCAATTTCACTCTACCCATATATGGAATGATGATGATGATGAATTGTTCTTAAGACGCATAGGTGCCATAGCCTTGTCTGAAACAGACATGGCTTTTCATCCTACTTGCGCAGGTTTATTGATGTTTGGGCACGAATACGACATAGTAAGAGAATATCCTCACTTCTTTCTTGATTACCAAGAAAGACTCCATGAGGAAACTAGATGGACTCATAGAATTGTATCTACGTCTGGGGACTGGAGTGGAAATCTATATGATTTCTTTTTCAGAGTATATCCACGGCTAACAGCAGACCTACCTGTTCCATTCATCACAAAGGGAATGAATCGTGAAGATGACACACCACTGCATCTAGCAATCCGAGAAGTCCTACTAAACGCAATGGCACACTCTGACTTTTACGGAAGACAAGGCGTAGTAATTGTAAAGAGTAAAACTGAAATGACCTTTGCCAATCCTGGGGATATAAGAATTGGATTACAAGCAGCATTGGCTGGAGGCATCTCTGACCCACGCAATGAGACTATCATGAAGATGTTCAGCCTTGTTGACATTGGAGAGCGAGCAGGAACAGGCATTCCTGACCTTATCCATACATGGCAGAAATATATAAGCCACTCTCCTACCTACTGTATCAAGCATAATCCTGACCGCACCATTCTGTCCGTACCATACTCTGCAGAAAATATGGCTAAAGCTGGTGGACTATTAGTCCACTCCCAGAGAAGGGGAAATGGACTGGCAGTCCACTCTAATGATATAAATAGTGGACTATCAACCTCCAACAGAGGACTACCTGAGACGGCTTTGGCTATTATCGATCTTATGAAACAAGACCCAACTATCACATATGACAAGTTGGCATCTAATCTAGGAAAGGCTCGAAGCGGTATAGCTAAACAAATAAAGAAACTGATAGAAGATGGAGTTATACTTTCCAAGGAAAAG
>CAVKXW010000132.1:0-5839 GCA_963660215.1 Bacteroidaceae bacterium
TTCGTAGCATACAAGACCATGGACTTCATGGTCAACAAGAACGCCATCCCTAAGGACATTCGCAAGAAGCTCGGCATCTAATCGAGTAGGCAAAATACAATAGCGATTTCCAAGCTAAGCAAAATATGAAAGTGGACATGTCACGATTTATTTCCGACATGTCCACTTTTTTCTTTTCACATCTTCTCATTTTCTTCCATTTTTCCCTTCCCCTTTTCTCGGTATTTCTTTGCTTTATAAAAAATAATTGATAATTTTCCATGAAAAGATTTCTTTATCTGATAATATTTTTGTAACTTTGACGGCAGAAATAAAAAATAATTAAAATGCATTTTAAATGGAATTACGAACCACCAACACTTGAACAGCAAAAAGCAGCAGAAGAATTGGGAGCCAAGCTAAGCGTCAGCCCCATTCTAGCCCAACTGCTCATCAAACGGGGGATTACGACCGAGTCGGCAGCTAAGCGATTCTTCCGCCCACAGCTTTCCGATCTCATCAATCCATTTTTGATGAAAGACATGGACATTGCCGTAGATCGCCTAAACGATGCCATGGGCAGAAAAGAACGCATACTCGTCTATGGAGATTACGACGTAGACGGATGCACTGCTGTAGCCTTGGTGTACAAGTTCTTGCAGCAATTCTATTCCAACATCGACTATTACATTCCCGACCGATACGACGAGGGATACGGAGTAAGCAAAAAAGGGATAGACTTCGCACACAAGACAGGTGTAAAACTGATCATCATCCTGGATTGCGGCATCAAGGCAATCCAAGAGATTGAATATGCCAAGAGCCTTGGCATAGACTTCATCATCTGCGACCATCATGTTCCCGACGACGTGATGCCACCAGCCGTGGCCATACTCAACCCCAAGCGTCCCGACGACCCATTCCCTTTCAAGCATCTATGCGGATGTGGCGTGGGCTTCAAGTTTATGCAGGCTTTTGCCAAGAACAACAACATTCCCTTCTCTCGTCTCATCCCCCTACTCGACTTCTGTGCCGTCAGCATAGCAGCCGACATCGTTCCCGTGGTAGACGAGAATCGCATCCTAGCCTTCCATGGGCTCAAGCTATTGAACACCAATCCTAGCATTGGCTTGAAATCCATCATAGACATCTGCGGTCTGAACGGACGCGAGATTTCCATGAGCGACATCGTCTTCAAGATAGGTCCTCGAATCAACGCCTCCGGAAGAATGGAAAACGGAAAACTGAGTGTTGACCTATTGGTAGAACGCGACTTCGGAACAGCCCTACGCATGGCCAAACACATCAACGAATATAACGAGCAGCGCAAAGACATCGACAAGCAGATGACCGAAGAAGCCAACAGCATCGTATCACGCCTAGAAAGCATGAAACACAATTCTAGCATCGTGCTCTACGACGAAGATTGGAAAAAGGGCGTCATAGGCATCGTAGCCTCTCGACTCACAGAAATATATTTCCGTCCTACCGTAGTACTCACACGAGACGGAGACATGGCTACAGGATCGGCACGAAGCATAACAGGATTTGACATTTACGCAGCCATCAAAAGCTGCCGAGACTTGCTGATCAACTTCGGCGGACACACCTATGCGGCAGGCCTCACCTTAAAATGGGAAAACGTGAGAGAGTTCAGAGACAGATTCCAGCACTATGTGGAAGAGCATATCTCGGCAGAACAGACGGAGGCACTTCTGGATATCGACGCGGTTGTCGACTTCAAAGACATCACCAAGCATCTCCAGAACGACTTAAAGCGCTTCTCGCCTTTCGGACCATGCAATCAGAAGCCCATCTTCTGCACCAATCGCGTATACGACTATGGAACAAGCAAGGTTGTAGGAAGAGAGCAAGAACACATCAAGCTGGAATTGGTAGACTCGAAGTCGAGCAACGTAATGAACGGCATAGCTTTCGGGCAGAGCGCCTCCGCACGCTACATCAAGAGCAAACGTAGTTTCGACATCGCCTATACCATAGAAGAAAATGTTTTCAAGAAAAACCAAGTACAGCTCCAGATAGAAGACATCCGTCCTAACGAAGGATAAATCATGGCAGACATCTTTCAGAAAATACTACACACATATTGGGGGTATCCTGACTTCAGAGGCATACAGCGAGAAATCATAGAAAGCATAGCCCGAGGTGAGGATACCCTTGGACTTATGCCTACAGGTGGCGGCAAGTCTATCACATTCCAAGTTCCAGCATTAGCCCAAAAAGGTGTTTGCATTGTGGTCACCCCGCTTATCGCCCTGATGAAAGACCAAGTGCAACATCTCAGAGCTCGCAATATATTGGCAGAGGCCATCTATACCGGACTGTCAAGAAGCGAGATTATCCGAATATTGGAAAATTGCATTTTTGGAGAAATCAAATTTCTCTATGTCTCGCCCGAGCGCCTGTCCTCAGAGATTTTCCAAACCAAGCTACGCCACATTCCCGTAAGCTTCATCACCGTCGACGAAGCTCACTGCATCAGCCAATGGGGCTACGATTTCAGACCTTCTTATCTAGAGATTAACAAGATCAGGGAACTAAAGCCCCATGCACCCATACTTGCCCTAACAGCCACAGCCACCCCAGAAGTGGTGAAAGACATACAAGAGCAACTACACTTCAAGCAAGAAAACGTGTACAAGATGAGCTTTGCACGCAAAAACCTCGCTTATGTGGTGAGAAATGCTGAAAACAAAATAGCAGAGATGATGCATATCCTAAAATGCACCCAAGGCTCCGCCATCATTTATGTGAGAAGCAGAAAACGCACGAAAGAAATCGCCGAGTCATTGAACAATGAAAACATCCCTGCCACCTTTTACCATGCAGGCTTAGATTCCGACCTCAAAGATACAAGACAGAAGCAATGGCAAGCCGACGAGACCAGGGTAATGGTAGCCACCAACGCCTTTGGCATGGGAATAGACAAACCAGACGTTCGAATGGTAATCCACATTGACTGTCCAGACTCGCTAGAGGCCTATTTCCAGGAAGCAGGAAGAGCAGGAAGAGACGGAGAAAAAGCATACGCTGTGCTGCTGTACAACAAGAACGATGACAACAAACTACAAAATCGCATAGCAGACACTTTCCCAGAAAAAGACTTCATCAAGGATGTATACGAACACCTTGCCTATTTCTTTCAAGTAGCCGTAGGCAGTGGCATGGGACACACATTCATGTTTGAGATAGAAAAATTCTGCTTTACCTATAAATACTTTCCTACCAGGGTCGACTCTGCCCTGCGCATCCTTGAGCGAGCTGGCTACATACACTATGAAGACAACCCAGACGGCAAGGCTAGACTAAAGTTCAATATCGAGCGAAACGAACTCTACTTGCTGGAAAACATGTCTGAAAAAGAAGAAAGTCTCATCACAGGATTGCTACGCAACTACGGTAGCCTATTCACAGACTACACATATATCGACGAATCGCTCATCGAACGAGCAAGCGGACTAAACAGGCAACAAATCTACATGATTTTGAAGAACCTCGCCACTCGTCACATCATCAGCTACATACCTCGCCGCAAAACGCCGTACATAACATATACACGACAGCGAGAAGACGGATGCAAAATCATCATTCCGCCTACCGTATGGGAAGTTAGAAAAGAACAACTTACCAAGCACATTCATAGCATTCTGAACTATGCCAAGACAGACAACATCTGCCGTTCTCGCCAACTTCTCACATATTTTGGCGAAGAAACCTCCCCCAAGGACGATTGCGACATGTGCGATGTATGCGTGGAGAAAAGCACCGCTTTAAGGAAAAAGATAACAGAAGCCATCAAAATAATACTGAGCGATGGAAAACGTCATGACATGAGAGAACTATCCGAGCTAAAATATGATGCTGAAGAAATAAAAAGCACCCTCACAGCAATGGTTCAAGAAGGATACATAAAGACGGAAGGAAACTTTTGCTTTTTTGTAAATGGAGATTTTAAAAAAAATATATAACTATTTATTCAACTTTCGGAATTTGAGCTAGATTGTCCTTTCAGGGCGCATTGCTTATAACTGACGAAAACTTGAAACCATTTATCTTTTTTTTAAAAAAATAGCAAAAGGGAGCGACCCATCACGGACCGCTCCCTTTCCAACATTATGTACGAGAAAAAAATTAGTTGTTCTCAGGACGAAGCTTACGTACTGTAACACCAGCCTGCCACATCTCCTTGTTGCGCATAGCCTCGAGTTCAGCGTTCAACTTCTCACGGTAATCTGGCTGAGAGTTCTTGTCGATAGAAATCTGAGCCTCGTTACCAGTCTTAACAGAGTAATACAACCACTCCATCACTGGCTTGATAGCCTCACGGAAACGAGGAGCCCAATCGAGAGCACCACGCTGAGCTGTTGTAGAACAGTTAGCATACATCCAGTCCATACCCTTCTCGCCGAAGAGAGGGCCAAGGCTCTGAGTCAACTCCTCAACGGTCTCGTTGAATGCCTCGGATGGAGAGTGACCGTTCTCACGGAGCACATCGTACTGAGCCTCCAAGAGACCCTCGATGGCACCCATCAAAGAACCACGCTCACCAGTAAGGTCGGATGTTGCCTCACGCTGGAATGTTGTCTTGAAGAGGTAACCTGCACCGATACCGATACCGAATGCGATGGTCTTCTCCTCTGCCTTGCCTGACGCATCCTGGTAAACAGCGTAAGAGCAGTTCAAGCCACGACCCTCGCAGAACATGGTGCGGAGAGAAGTACCAGAGCCCTTAGGAGCTACCATGATAACATCGATATCCTTAGGTGGAACTACGCCTGTGCGATCGCTCCAGTTGATAGCGAAACCATGTGAGTAATACAATGTCTTACCTGCTGTAAGATACTGCTTAATCTTTGGCCAAACAGCAATCTGGCCGGCATCAGAAAGCAACATACAAATGATAGTACCCTTCTGAACAGCTTCCTCGATAGAGAACAAAGTCTTACCAGGAACCCAACCATCCTTCAGACACTTCTCGTAAGTCTTACCCTCACGCTGTCCGACGATGACATTGAAACCATTGTCGCGAAGGTTGCAAGCCTGACCAGGACCCTGGATACCGTAACCGATCACTGCGATAGTTTCGTTCTTCAATACTTCACGTGCTTTCTCCAATGAAAATTCATGACTGGTGACTACTGTCTCAATTACGCCACCGAAATTCATTTCTGCCATAATTTTATTTTTGTTTGTGCGACTTGCCTATTTGTGGAGCCGCGGGTTATACTTGTCCATACGGATGCGAGCCTTTTCTTATCCAAAGAATGCCTGTTTGATCCGTCCACTCCCTATCCAAGAGAGCGGCACTGGGTTTATTTTTATTTTCGGGTGCAAAGGTAATAAATCAATATGAAACTACCAAATTTTTCTTTCACTTTTTAACAAATTTAGCCTTACTTCTTACAACTTCCACCTCTTTTTGCTCTTTTTGGCTGATTTTTGTTATCTTTATGCAATATTCTTCCATGTTTTGAGGTTCGTTAACAGAAGAAGATTCAGCATTCGCTATTTCATTCTTTTCCAGTTTCGTTTTTTCCGCCCCCACTCTTTCCATATAAAAGTTGAGTTTATCGCCCTGATGGCTCTCTGCCACGTAAGCTATCTCGAATCTCTGCAAGAAATGCGTCTTATAGTAATCGAGGCCGAAGAGGTCGAGAACATGCTCGATATATTTCACGGAATTGATGTGCCCATTCACATCCACATCATTATAATAGGTGTCGATGCTGCGCACCAGTCTTGCCTCGCCACTCATCTTCACACGCGAACTTGCCGCTATCGGACAAGGCTTCTCTGCCTCAATGTACTCATTGATAAGACCATCGTTGATGGAGAAGAT
>CAVKXW010000132.1:6402-9340 GCA_963660215.1 Bacteroidaceae bacterium
AGATAATCAGAAATCGGCTCGTCGAAGCTTCTCGTTACAGCGATTCTTCCGCTTCGAGTATATTGCAAGAGGCAGTCGAAGCTGTTGAGCTGGTGGAAGAGGTCGGCGATGTCCTCGGTAAGTCCTGCCAAGAGCACGGTGCTGTAGGTAGGATTCACCTCCATCATGCGAGCATCGTGCTTGCGGATGGTGCGAGACACCTCTGGATTCTCCAGCAAGATAGGTGTCGAAATCTTGAAGAGAGCCACCTCGTGGATGAAAATCTCATCATCCGTATAGTAATCACTCTTCACGACATCTATCTTCTTCTCTATCGCCTTGTTGATTTTCTCTATCTGCTCAGCATCACTCCACACGGTGATGGTATACTTGTGGATGTTCTTGATGCTGCTAGCCGATACGTTCAAGCTCTCGATATTCACCTGTCGGCGAGTAAACACGGCGGTAATCTGATTCAAGATACCTGCGATGTTCTCAGAATAGACAAGCAATGTATATAATTTCTTTTCGTTATTATTCTCCATTTTATGCTCCTTATTTAAAAGTTACACCTTATTATATATAGCGTCACTTTATCTCTTGATAAGTTACACCTTATTATATATAGCTATCGAAAACTTAATAGTCCAATTCGAGCAGCATTTCCTCTACACTCTTGCCTGGCAAGGTCATAGGCACGATGTCCTCGTCTTCCTTGATGGCGCACTCCAAGAGGTAAGGTCCCTTGGTGGCAATCATCTTTTCTACCTTTGCCTGCAAGTCCTTGCGGTCGATGACCACATCGTACGGGATGCCATAAGCCTTGGCAATCTCCGCATAGTGAGGATTCATCATGTGGGTAAACGAACGACGACCACCAAACATCAAGTCTTGCCACTGGCGCACATTGCCCAAGTAATTGTTGTTCAGGAGAATCATCTTCACTGGGGCTTGCTGTTCCATGATAGTACCTAGTTCCTGAATGTTCATCTGGAATCCGCCATCACCAAAGAAGCAACAGATAGTTCTGTCTGGTGCGCCAAAGGTCGCACCGATAGCGGCAGGCAAGCCGAAGCCCATCGTTCCGAAACCACCACTGGTCACGATGCTGAGTTTCTTAGTGAACTTGAAATAGCGGCTCGAAATCATCTGGTTCTGACCTACGTCGTTTACAAGAACTGCCTCATTGTGAGTGGCTTCCGTCACCACATTGGTTACCTCGCCCATCAAGAGAGGTCCCTCCGTAGGATGAATATCTTTTTCTATCACCTTCTCCTGCTCCTGTTTGCGATATTCCTCGAAAGAATCACGCCACTCACGATGAACGTTCTTGTTCAACAAGCGAGTGATGGCAGGCAACGTCTGCTTGCAATCTCCAACCACAGCCACATCCGTCTTGATAACCTTGTCGATTTCAGACTTATCAATATCAAGATGGATAATCTTAGCTTGCTTGGCATACTTAGAAGGCACACCGATGATTCGGTCGCTGAAACGCATACCGATGGCTATCAAGACATCGCACTCCTGGGTCTTCATGTTGGTGGCATACGAGCCATGCATACCGAGCATACCCATGTTCAAAGGATGATTGCTTGGCAAAGCAGAAAGTCCCAGCAAGGTACGACCTGCAGGAATATCCGCCTTCTCCAAGAACTCAATCAACTCATTATGAGCACCACCCAGCTCTACGCCATGACCGACTAGAGCAAATGGTTTCTTTGCACTATTAATCAACTCGGCAGCCTCTTCCACCGCCTTCTCGTCTATCTTAGGGTAAGGATTATAAGAAGTCACCTTATCGCACTTCACAGCTCCCTCCCATTCGCAAGTAGAAGTCTGGGCATTCTTGGTAAAGTCGAGCACCACTGGTCCAGGACGGCCACTGCGAGCGATATAGAAAGCACGGCTCACAGCCCAAGCTACATCCTCAGGACGACGAATCTGATAAGACCACTTAGAGATAGGTTGGGTAACACCCACGAGGTCTACCTCTTGGAAAGCATCCGTACCCAAGGCAGGCACTCCCACCTGACCGGCGATGACCACGATAGGTGTAGAATCCATCATGGCATCAGCAATACCCGTCAGCGTATTAGTAGCTCCAGGACCACTGGTCACGAGTGTCACGCCCACTTCGCCACTGACTCGTGCATAGCCCTGTGCAGCGTGAGCAGCAGCCTGCTCGTGACGTACCAAGATGTGATCAAACACCTTATTCTCTCCTCTCGTGTAACCATACAGTGCATCAAACACTGGCATGATGCTTCCCCCCGGATAGCCGAAGATGGTCGTTACCCCTTCTGCTTGCAGGGAGCGCATCAACGCTTCAGCTCCTGTTATTACTTCTTTTGCCATTTATTTTATCTTCTGAAAATTCAAAAAACTTATCTTTTTTACTCTGAGTTTATTTAATGCTTTTGCCCTTACAGGGCGAATTAGTATCTCCCTATTTACCCAGGGCGATGCCCTGGGCTTGGAGCTTTTGGGCTTTCAGCCCGTTACAAGCATACTGTCAGTTTCGCTTAGTCGATGATTCTCACTCCACCCTTATCAGCAGAGCTTACGCTCTGTGCGTATGCACGCAAAGCCTTGCTAACGACACGGTTACGCTTCAATGGTTGTTGTGGACGTGCTGCCAATTCCTCATCCGAAAGCTTCACATTGATGCTACGGCTAGGAATGTCGATGACGATGATGTCACCATCCTTAATCTTACCGATGTTACCACCAGCGGCAGCCTCAGGACTGATGTGACCGATACTCAAACCTGATGTACCACCAGAGAATCGACCATCGGTGATGAGGGCACATTCCTTGCCGAGGTGACGGCTCTTGATATAAGAAGTAGGGTAAAGCATCTCCTGCATACCAGGACCACCCTTAGGACCTTCATGTGTAATCACCACGCAGTCGCCCGAGTTCACCTTGCCGCCGAGGATTCCCTCGCAGGCATCCT
>CAVKXW010000133.1:0-8995 GCA_963660215.1 Bacteroidaceae bacterium
CCAACCCTGTGATTGCCACAGGCGATGGCGAGGCGATGGTTTATCGTGCCAAGGGTACTGTAGCCGATATGGAATTCGTGCAGTTCCACCCTACTGCCCTCTATCACCCAGGCGAGACCCATCCAGCCTTCCTCATCACCGAGGCTATGCGTGGATATGGTGGCATTCTCCGCTTGCCTAATGGCGAGAGTTTCATGGAGAAATACGACGAGCGCCTGAGCCTTGCCCCTCGCGACATCGTGGCTCGTGCCATCGACAAGGAGATGAAGATTCATGGTCTCGACCATGTTTGCCTCGACGTGACCCACAAGAACCCAGAGGAGACCAAGCACCACTTCCCTAACATCTATGCGAAGTGCCTCAGCATTGGCATCGACATCACCAAGGAATACATCCCTGTTCGCCCTGCCGCCCACTATATGTGCGGTGGTATCAAGGTAGACCTCAACGGCTGTTCTAGCATCAACCGTCTCTACGCCCTCGGCGAGTGCTCTTGTACAGGTCTTCACGGAGGCAACCGCTTGGCAAGCAACTCGCTCATCGAGGCTGTCGTATATGCCGACACTGCCGCCAAGCACAGTTTGGAACATGTGGACGAGTACGACTTCAACGACAAGGTACCAGCATGGAACGACGAGGGAACTCTGACCAACGAGGAGAAAGTGTTGATTACCCAGAGCGTGAAGGAAGTGAACGAATGTATGAGCAACTATGTGGGCATCGTACGTAGCGACCTCCGACTGAAGCGAGCTTGGGACCGTCTCGACCTCCTCTACGAAGAGACCGAGAACCTCTTCAAGCGAGTAAAGGTGAGCAAGGAGCTCTGCGAGCTTCGCAACATGATCAACGTGGGTTACCTCATCACTCGCATGGCCATCGAGCGCAAGGAGAGCCGTGGTCTCCACTACACCATCGACTACCCTGTACACGCTTACGATAAGAAATAATCACTATCCATACAATACGAAAAAAAGCTCGGATGCGCTTGCATCCGAGCTTTTTGTGTCATAAAAATCAACCATTATCTCGTCAGCGAGAACTTGATGCTCAGTCCGAAATCCTGCGTGGTCGTCGGATAGCTGCTGCTCGAAAGCAGAGGCGTATTGGTCTGACGGTCATAATAGAAGCTCATGGTGAGGAGCTTGTTGAAGGTATAATCGGCAGAGAAACTCAGCTTCAGGGCATTGTTGCCACTGCTGGCGCTGCTCACCATCGAAGCGATGTCGCGCACGATAGCCGCCTGCTTGCGAAAGCTAAAGTCAAGACGGAGGTTCAAGTCGTGGTTGGTGCCCATTTGCTTCGCCCCATTGGAGGCTTTGCTTTCTGAAGTCTGAGAGCGAGAAGCAGACTGAGACTTCACTCGGCGAGGCGCCTTATCGAAGAGATTGAGATTGTTGATGCGATAACCCATGCCTACCACCCAATCCTTGCTCAATGCCTCGTTGACCTGCACACTTGTCATGCTGAGGTTCAACACACGTGTCTGACGGTATTCACCCTTGATGGTCATATTGTTGTTCAGCGTAACATCCATACCGAGCAGCGGCGAGAACGACTCGTTGATACTGACCTGCGAGATATTGAACATGCTGCTAGGCGAAGGATTGCCCGTTGTCACATCGGTGATAAAGCCTAGCCCATTCATATACTCCTGATAGGTACTGTAACTGTTGTAGCTGCCCACGGCAAAGATGCTCTTATAGGCATGATTGATGTTCACGCTCTTAAAATGGTCGCGGAACCATGGCAGCTTGCCCAAGCCGCTGTATCTGACAGACCAGTTAGGCAGGAGACGGCTCAACGCCGGGAATACCGCCAGCGAATTGCCCCCCATCGAGGTATAGGCTTTGAGGAACGCAGGTATCATCACATCGCTGCCATATTCATTCACTGGGGTGCGAGAGGCATCGAACTTGCCACCGCTCAACGCCGAGCCAGCAGGATATACCATGCCAGCATACTCAGCCTCCACCCTTTCTCGATAACCAGAAAGAGAGTTTACAAACTTCTCGAAAGTCTTGCTGCGATAACCACTGTTGGCATTGCCCATGCCCTCGAAGGCTGAGCCCAGAGAGATGGTGGTCATCTGGAAGGCACCGCTCTGCGTGGTAGGCATCCCATCATACATGTATTGTATGCTCTTCTGTGTGGTCTTGGTACGAGTAGCCGAGAGGTCTATCTTGAAATCCTTCACAGGCTCCAAGGTCATGCGCAGCTGCAGGTTGTCGGTCTTGCTGGTGGTGGCAGGTGTGGCGAGCGTATCATTGCAGAGCAACCAGTCGTTGTGCATCGCCTTGTCGAGATAGCCGTCGTCTATCAATCCAAAGGCAAAGTCGAGACCTGGTGCCATCTGCCCCACCTTTTTCTGTCCGAAGGCATCGCCTACGTTTGGGATAAAGCCAGGCAGGGTCATCTGATAGCTGCTGCGATAGTTCACGCTCACATTGCGCACCATCATAGCCAGTCGGGCAGCCGTTTGCAATCCTTTATACCATTTCTTTTCATCCAGAGGCTCTTTGGTCAGCACGGAGAGTTTCAGTTTCATAGCGCTGTCTACCCTAGATATAATCTTGATTTGGTTGTTGTCCACCTTTTTATATCTTAGGCGATACATCTTTCCATCCTCTCGCTTCGCCGTCACGATGAGGCGTTTCGAATTCTTGCCATGGCGTACATTGAAGGTGGTATCTGGCTGCATGACTATCTCTTTCTCGAAGGCACGCTTGTTCATAGGCAAAGCCTTCTTGGGGTCGGCAGCCAGTTCCTTTTCCTCCTGTTTCTTTCGGTCGCGCTCTTGCTTCTTGCGCTGTTGCTGGGCACGGCTCTGGGTGCGGTCAAACCTTTCGTTCACTTTCTTTAGGAAAGGCACATGATTGTAGAGTTTCACGAGATTGAGACTACCATTCAGCGTCAGTTCTCGCTGCGTGTTGATGGTGTTGCCATAGGAGTTGCCTTCCTCATCGTCGGTGCCTCGCTCCCACGAGTAGGAGCTGTTATAGGCTGCATCCGTATTCACCCAGTCGAAGATAGGAAGCAGATTGAGCGGCACCTTGTAGGATGCCTGGAAGGTCTGACTATAATCCAGAGGCGCCCCCCAATGCTTGATGCTCGTCCAAACAGAATCTTTCCAAGCATGATACTGGTCGGCATAGAGGTCCTTGTTTATCGGCGTATATGGTTCCTCTATCTGGGCATGGGTGGCACTCTGGAAGTTCATGTGCAGGTTGCGGGTCAAATCCCATCTCACAGAGAACTCCCTGTTCCACAAGAATTGCTCACTGAAGGTGAGCGGAAGATTTGAGTTTACCCCGTTCGCCCCGCTCATCAAGGTCTCCATATCCCTCTCCTGCAACTCATAATAGTCGCGTGTCATCTCGGTATTGAAGGCTATGTTTTGCGGCAACCAGTTCAGCCCGAATCGCTTCAGGATGTCAAGCCACTTGCTCTTGTTCTTAATGCCCTTGAAAGGTTCCCATGCCTTGTAGATAGGAGTCCAGGAATAGTCGAGAGCACCTCGCCAGTTGTCTCTACGCTCATAGACGGTGGTCTCGCCCGTGGTGTTTTGGTGCGAATGGCTATAAGTAAACGAGAAGTTGGCTGGGTCGTAAGGCATAGGATGGCGCTTGGTGGCGATGCCCACACGGGCATTTGAGATAGAGAAATTGGTCTGCGTCACCTTGGTGGCCGCTATGTTCTCGATGGAGTCGCGCTCTTGCTTGGAGCCAGTGGCATCCAGGGCATCCTTCAGTTCCATGTCCGTATCCAGCGGATTGTATTTAGGAGTAGTCTTCTCCTTGGTCACATTATAATATAAAGGTATACTTACCTTTGCCTTGTCTGGGAAGAACTTGCCCATCTCCAACGAGGTGGTTACACTATAAGTGCCATAGCTGTCGGTGCTGCGACTAGCCACTCCATCCTCCAAACCGCCAAAGCCCTCGCTGACATAGCGCCCCATGGCGTTCACACTTCCCAGGTCGGAGAGTTGCATATTGAGGTTGGCATTGGCAGCCCATCCCCCGTTGTTGTTATGCTCCTTCAGGCGCAGTTCGTTGACCCAGACCTCGCCGCTCTTCATTTCTCCTGAGTTGTTCCGCACACCAATCATCATGGTCTTCACCTCGCCCAGGCTAGGGTTGCCCACGATGGTGAGGGTATTGTGTGGATGTGACGCATCCTGCATCGAGTAAGCACTGAGATAAGAAGCCAATCCTTGCGCCTTAGCCTTATTGCGCTGCTTTTTCAGCTCGGTAAAGATGCTCAACGGCACGTCAAGCATGTTTTCCTCAGGCCATACCGCCTTGCAATCCGCCAGGACATAGCGGTTGTAGTTGCTGCGAGGGGCTGTAAGGTTCAGAGGAATCTCATACTCATAGTAATTGTTCTTATAGTCGCTACCCAAACGTATGAACACCGAGAGGTCGCCATCCTTCAGATTGGTGGCATTCTGCTCCAAGGCATTGGCATGAGTAAACATCTGTATGCGCTTATATGGGCGAAGGTCGAGGTTGGAGTTTTTGTACACCGCCTTCGATTCGCCATTGGACAAATCCTTGACCACAAGGCTCAATGCCTGCTCGTTAGCCTCCACGAGCTGTGGCTGGCTAGGGTCTTGCTCTCGCCTGATGCCTGGAGGCAGCACGTAGTTGACTGGTGTCTTCTCTGCATTTTCCTCCAAGCTTACCGCACTAGCCTCCAAGATTCCTCCATTGGCTGCGCCCAATGATTGGTCGTAGGTTCGCCACTCGCCACGCACCAAGTCGAGTGTGCCGAAACGCAGCACGATAGGCTTCTTGAAGCCTGTCAGGAACATGCGCATGAAGCGAATGCTGGAGAAGTCGCTGATATTGCCCTGTCTGCTCTCAAACTCATCGACAGGAATGCGGAACTGATACCAGGTAACGGTAGACCGAGTATTGTCTCGCCATGTCTGTGTATACTCTCGCTTGTCTACGATATGATTGGTGCCCACCACGAGGTCTTCAGGGCGGATGCTCACATGATACTGGAAATACTTCTCGTATTCATTGAGCGTATAGTCTTGGTTGATATCCTCCACGTCTGGAGTCGTCTTATAGGATGTATCATAGCTTTCGCTGCGGCTCTCACTATCCGGGGAGTTTCCCTGCGGATTGTTGATAAACTTGTAACGATAGAGGATAGGCGCACGCATCTCGTCCCAGTCGGAGCCACGGAAGTAGTGGTAGTCGTCGCGCGCAGGGTCGGCAAAGATACTGTCGAACACGGCTTGGTTCACCTTGCCTTGTATCTGGTCCAGATAATCATTCTTGTAAAAAGCCTGCTCCTCCGTATCGGTCAAGCCATTGAAGCCCACATCCTGCAAGGCCCTGCTGCCACTGGTGGTAGCAAAGGCATAGGTCACATTGCTCTGGGTCGGAATCTTTCCCCATTGGGTATAGGAGAAGCTCTGGCTTCCATCCACGGGCATACCACTTTCATAAAACTTTTTGCCATCTCGCAGGATGTCCTCGCTCACCTCGCCTAGGTTGATGTAGAAGTCGCCACCATAGTCGGCAGCGTCAGCCTCCTCGCGGGAATAGATGAATGGATCGAGCATCCAGAACTCGATGTACTCGATGTTGGCTTGTTCGAAATCGTTGGTGTCGAGCTTGCGCATCATTCCACCCCAGTTTTGCTGAGGGTTACGCAGGGTTCCGTCTGCCTGCAAGTCATTGACATTGAAGTTGTAGGGTCCTGGCTCCGAAGGATAATAAGCCAGGTTGAGCACATTCAGCGTGTTGGTAGCGCCCTGGTAGGTGCTCTGGTCGCGCAATGGGAAAAGCTCCTTGGTATATACCTCGCGTACATAGTGATTGCTCAGTTGCTTCAGGTCGCTCTTGATATGGCCAGGGGTGAGCGAACTGCCGCGGCGAGTGAAAAGAGGGTCGATGGTATACCACGCCAAGCGAGAGCGATGGAATCCACTGCTCAGACCTGTCTTGTCGCTATAATCATCCTTGAAGGTGAGCGAAGGCACACTTGAGATGAACCAAGATGTAGGAGTCATCACATCGATGGCACCCTTGGTGTTCTCGAAGTCATCGATGTAGGAGGCATTGTCTTGCGTGCCACCAGCCTCACCTGCTATGAGCTGGGCAAACTCACTGGTGAAAGAGATATAAGAAGGCTGCGTGAGATGCAAGAATGGTATCTTGTCGAGCATATTGGTGAGCCACTGGCTCTCTGTCTTCCAGTTCAGGTTGATGCCCCAAAGGGTGTTCTTGAGTGGTTCGGTTCCAAGAGCCACCTTGTTGGTAAGTGCTTGTTCCGATAGATGCTGGATGGTACCGCTCAACTGAAAGTTCTTGGAGAAGTCATACTCCCAGTTCATGCCCAGCATCGTCTTGCGCATCTGCCCATAGTCGGTATTGCTCTCCAGAGATACATTCACGGCTGTACCGGCATCCAGAATGCTCTGGTTCAAGATGGTCACCTCGCCAGCATTATAATCCACCGAATAGTCGGTTCCCTCGCGCAAGGTCACTCCTCCAGCCGTCACCACGACCGAGCCCTGTGGCACATTATAGGCATCCAGGGAAATAACATTGGCAGACGAGCCCTTAAACTGTCCCACCAGTTGGTATTTGTTTTTCTCGGCTATCTGCTTGGCTACGGTCTTCGTGCTGTCGTATAGCTCGGTGAAGGCATACTTCTCCGCCAGGTTTGCAGCCACCCCACGCTTTACCAAGTAATCGTTCATATAGCTTCCGAAAGGCTCAACCTTGGGGATGAAGACGCGGCCGTTGGATACCGTATATCCCTCGACATAATCGAAATAGCCATTACTGTGAGCCTTGTTGTTATTGTCCAGTCGGTCGGCTCCCAAAAGACGAATGATAGGTGTTTCCTTTACTTGTTGCTCAGGGATATAAGAGAGATACACACCCGTGGTGTCGCTCTGGAATTTCACATCCAGGCGGAACTTATCTTTCTCTACGGTCGAGGCTAGATAATATACGTTTTTCATCATCAAGTCCCAGTTGCCCTGCTGCGGATTGTTGCTGGTGTTCTTGAGCGATTTCACGAAGAGAGTTTGCTTAGAGTCGGTGATATCAGATGCAAACTCGCCCACCTGATAGGTCACCCCACCCGATGTATACTCGTATGCCACAGCCAGCACTTGGTCGGTCTGCAAGCTCGTCTTCAGCGAGACATATCCCAAGGCTGTGTTTACCGTATATTCAGAAGAATTGAGGAGTCGGGCGCTCTCTAGCTTTTCAAAATCCACTCCGCCCACCATTCCACCGCCCTCCAGGGTGGTGGCAGCCTGGTCTATGTCGCGAGAGGCTGCATATAGTGTAGTCATCGCTTGATACTCGGTGTTGGCTTGGTTGGATGGCACACTACCGCTGGCAACCCACATAGGATTGCTTACTTTCTCATTTTCGCCGAGGTCGGTCAGTGCCACGATATTACGTGTATTGCTGGTATTGCCAGTCTTGTTGGTCACCCATATCTCCACACGATTGATGGTGATGCCCGTGGTGAGGTTGGGCAGTTTCTGCATCCAGGCATCATAATGGTCTCTAAAATATTGCGAGAGGAAGAAGTGGCGATTCTCCTCATAATCGGCAACATCGATTTCAAAAGGGGTGAGCTGTACGCCCCCCTTGGTCGACACGCTCTTGCTAGCCGACTTCTTTTGCGAAGCCACCATCTGGAGTTTGAGCTTACCAAACTGCATGTCGGTTCTTACACCGAAGAGGCTGCTGGCTCCCTTGATGAGCGAAGAGTTGCTAGGGAAGGAGACGTTGCCAGCCTCCACGAGCTTGATGATTTCATCCTCCTTGCCGTCGTACTTCAGCTTCATGTTCTGGGCATCAAAGTCGAAGGTGGCATCGGTGTTGTAGTTGAGGTTCATGTTCATCTTGTCGCCCACCTTTCCGTTTACGTTGAGATTGATTTTCTCGTCGAAGTCCATCATCGTGGTCTTGCGGTTGCGGATAGGCAGCGAAGGGTTGTCGATGCTCTTCTTGTTGACGCCAAACTTGAGTTCGGCAGTACCCTGCGTCTTCACTCGGATGCCGCCGGGTCCGAATATCTTCTCTGCTGGCCCCAGGTCGAAGTGCATATCCGAAAAATCGAACTTGTCCTTGCCCTTCGCCTGGAATATCTGGTCGTTCTGCTGGCGAAAATAGTCGTTGCGTTGCTGCGTCTCGGTCCATTCCAGATATTCCTTGGGAGTGAGCATGATGGGGGTGGAGAGCCAGGTGGAACCCATGCGATTGCCGATGATGTAGCGGTCGAGCGTATCGTTGTACACCACCTGATACTGTAGGTTGTCGGGGCGCTTGAGGTCGAGCGGACTCTGGTAGAGGTCGCTGAGCGAATAAGGCTGAGTGAGTTGGACTTTCCATCGGGTGTGGAGCAACGAGTCGGGGATGGTATCCTCGTCTACTAGTATAGGTTGTCGATTCCCCCTGTCGTTCTGAAGATGAGGCAATGCTATCGCATAGCTGATGGTTGAAATCATCAGCCAAAATAGCACCAAATAAGCCTTTCTTTGCCTCATCCGAGTTGTTTAATTAATAATATTTATTAATTATAAACGAGACGAACGCCACATTATTGTATGACCGACATGGTAATTTAATTGTTTTATTATGGTGCAAAGCACAAACAGCCGACTGTCAAGAGCCTTGCAGCCGACTGTCCGCATAAGAACAGCCAGCGGAAAGAGCATCGTGAGGGGTGGTAAAATACATCCCGACGTAGTCTTTGCTACGTCCCGACGCACAGCAAACTACATCCCGACGCAGCAAAGGTTGCGTCGGGACGTAATTTCAGGCTCCAGCGCAAAGGGATTTGCGTTTTACTCTTCACTCTTCACAAAGGCACTATAATCTTCTGTCTTTCAGCCGTTTAACTTTGTGAAGAGTGTACATTACCTCTTCACCACTCTTCACCTATCGTTCAACCGTAAGCGGCTCCGCGTTTATACCTTGCATAATTCAAAAAAAGCAGTAACAGCGTT
>CAVKXW010000134.1:0-3835 GCA_963660215.1 Bacteroidaceae bacterium
GTGCCTTAAACCACGAGCGGATATAGGCGAGATGCACGGCTGGTACATCGAAGTCGCAGCCCTGATAGAGCTTGCCGTTGATGGTGGCGGTGTCACGCTGCCATAGTATCTCATCGGCAGAGGCTTCGAGCGAATCCTCCTTGAATGTGCGGAAATCCTTGTCTGCCTGCACATAGCGCTTGCCCTGCTTGGTCTTCAGGTAGATGTCGAAGTTGCCGTCGTCCATCTGGTAGGCAGCCACATCGGTCACTCCTTTCTCCTTGACGATAGGATAATCCTGTGGTCGCCAAGACACCAAGTCTTCCGAATATGCCACGGCGAACTGTGGTGAATGGTCATTGACACTCCAAAGAGCACGCCACGTGCCATCGTTCGCCTTCATCACAAAGGGGTTATACATTTTTTTCTCTGCGCCCCAAGGTCCGTAGTCGGAGCTGCAGAGCTGCCCCACGTCTACCCATCGCTCATCGTCGGTGAGGTAAGCGAGATGCAAGCCCTGACTAGGAGCTGGCGAGTAGATAAAGATTTGGCAGACTGAGTCTTTGCCGACAAAGGTATAGGCAGGCAAATCCTTGTCTGCCTTCAAGTCCTTAGTTGCATTCTTGGCTGGCTGCATAGCCATGCCTTGCCCCATTGCCATCAGAGCTGCCGAAAAGAGTAAATACTTTAGTTTCATGTGCGATTATGTATTGTTAGTTATTATTCTATAATACGATTAACGTAGATTTTACACTTATCCGAAAGAAAGAAAAGGCAGAGCAGCAATCACTGCGCCCTGCCCCAACAAATTAGAGAGTTATAAAAAATCAAGTATACTGTTATAAAGATTACTACTTGTATATTTCTTTCTTTCCTGCGGCGAGGGTATTCTTCATGAGTGAGCAGATGGTCATCGGCCCAACGCCACCTGGCACAGGTGTGATAAAAGAACATTTCTCTGCCACCTCATCGAACTTCACGTCGCCATTCAGGCGGAAGCCGCTCTTCTTCGATGCGTCGGGCACACGGGTGGTGCCCACGTCTATCACCACAGCCCCCGGCTTCACCATATCGGCTGTCACGAAGTTTGGCTTGCCGATGGCGGCGATGATGATGTCCGCCTCGCGGCATTCCTCCTTCAAGTCCTTGGAATGGGAATGGCACACGGTCACCGTGGCGTCGCCATATTGCTTCTGCATCATGAGCTGCGCCATAGGCTTGCCCACGATGTTGCTTCTGCCCAGGATGACACACTTCTTGCCGCTGGTCTCGATGTGATAGTGCTGCAAGAGCGTGAGGATGCCGAGCGGAGTGGCTGAGATGAAGCTAGGCATGCCCAACGCCATCCTGCCCACATTGACTGGGTGGAAACCGTCCACATCCTTGCGATAGTCTATCGCCATGGTTATCTTCTGCTCGTCGATGTGCTTAGGCAAGGGGAGCTGCACGATGAATCCGTCCACGTCCTCGTCGTTGTTGAGCTTGTCTACGCAAGCCAAGAGCTCCTCCTCGGTCACATCTTCCTCATATCTGATGAGTGTCGACTTGAAGCCACACTTCTCGCAAGCCAAGACCTTGTTCTTCACATAAGTCTCGCTTCCTCCGTCGTGCCCCACGAGCACGGCAACCAGATGAGGTTGCTTTCCGCCCTGGGCGATGATTTCCTTCACCTCCAGGGCTATCTGTTCCTTGATGGCGGCTGCCGTCGCCTTTCCGTCAATTAATATCATTCAATGTTAAATGTTAAGTGTTAAATGTTAAGTTACAAGAGCATACGAATTCTTCACTCTTCGTTCTTCACTCTTCACTTCATTTACATTCCTGGCATCTTAGGCATGCCTGGCATACCCTTCATGCGTGCCATCATGCTAGCCATCTTGTTGCCTGTCATCATCTGCATCATCTTGCGAGTCTGGTCAAACTGCTTGATGAGCTTGTTCACCTCCTGGATGTTGGTACCCGAACCCTTGGCGATGCGCTGACGGCGAGAGGTGTTGAGGATTCCAGGGTTGGAGCGCTCCTTAGGGGTCATACTCTGGATGATAGCCTCGATACCCTTGAAGGCATCCTCTGGGATGTCCACGTCACGGATGGCCTTGCCTACTCCTGGAATCATGGCAGCCAAGTCCTTGATGTTACCCATCTTCTTGATTTGCTGTATCTGAGCGTAGAAGTCGTTGAAGTCGAACTGGTTCTTGCGAATCTTCTTCTCCAGCTTCTTTGCCTCCTCCAGGTCGAACTGCTCCTGCGCACGCTCCACGAGGGAAACGACATCACCCATGCCGAGGATGCGGTCTGCCATACGGGCAGGGTGGAACACGTCGATTGCCTCCATCTTCTCGCCAGTACCGATAAACTTGATTGGCTTGGTAACCACGGTGCGGATACTGAGGGCGGCACCACCACGGGTATCACCGTCGAGCTTGGTCAAAACCACGCCGTTGAAGTCGAGGCGGTCGTTGAATTCCTTGGCAGTATTCACGGCATCCTGACCAGTCATGGAGTCTACCACGAAGAGGGTCTCGTCTGGATGGAGATGGTTCTTCAGGTTGCTAATCTCATTCATCATCTGCTCGTCGATGGCGAGACGGCCGGCTGTATCGACGATTACGACATCGTTGCCGTTGGTCTTAGCCTGCTGGATGGCATGGTCAGCAATCTCGCACACGTTCTTATTCTCAGGCTCGCTATATACAGGTACGCCCACCTGCTCACCCACCACCTTCAACTGGTCGATGGCGGCAGGACGGTAAACGTCACAAGCCACGAGCAATGGCTTCTTGCCTCTCTTGGTCTTGAGCATGTTGGCAAGCTTGCCACTGAAGGTGGTCTTACCAGAACCCTGCAAACCACTCATGAGGATGATGGCAGGATGACCTTCGAGCTTCAGTGGGGCTTCCTCGCCACCCATCAACTCAGCCAACTCGTCGTGTACCAGCTTCACCATCAACTGACCAGGCTTCACGGCGGTCAACACGTTCATGCCAAGGGCCTTCTCCTTCACCTTGTTGGTGAATTCCTTAGCCACCTTATAGTTGACATCGGCGTCGAGGAGTGCGCGGCGCACATCCTTCATGGTCTCAGCCACATTAATCTCGGTAATCTTACCCTCACCCTTCAAGATTTTGAAGGAACGTTCTAGTCTATCACTTAAATTTTCAAACATTTCTTTTTCTTATTCTTTTGATTTTGGGTACAAAGATAGTGCAAATCGAAGACAAAACAAAATAAAACAAAAAGTTTTATAATTTTTTTTGTTGAGATGCCGCCTATCTTATCAAAAGTCACTACTTTTTTCTGATACTACCAATTTTTCGGGCAAAATATCCCCGAATCATTTCGTAACACCTATCGAAGTATCGATTTTCACGGAAGGATTGCGCATCTTTGTCAGATTCTCGTCAATTTTCTCTGGCCAAGTTTCTTTCTTTATTGGTTCTGGCTCCTGCTCATCTGAGTGTTTCAAGTCGTAGGCAATCTTGCCTGTCGCCTTCTCGTAGGCATCCACGATAGGGTCTTTCCGGTCCATCTCCTTGAAGATTTTCTTCGCTTCCTTCAGATGCTTGCGGTCACGGTTGCCCTGCTTGTCCATCCATCCAAAGGCATTGAAGCCGATTCCCGTGACAGGTTGTGGATCATCGAGAATTTTCTGCTTGATATTTTCCTCCATCTGCTCGATGTGCTCCTGCCCCTTTCCCCAAATGGTGACCTCGCCTATCTGCTTCGCCTCAGGCAAGAGGAAGACGGTGTCGGGCAACTCCTTGTAGCGGATGGTCGCCTTGATGTAGCCTGGCTTAGAGACGGTAGCTGAGTCGAACTGGTAGCGCATCGTCCAGTAGCCACGGTAGTCGGTGCG
>CAVKXW010000134.1:4548-8953 GCA_963660215.1 Bacteroidaceae bacterium
AGTACGCAACTGCCCAGTCTGCCATTCTTGCCCTTCAAGAAAGCCTCGACGGTGGTCTTCCATTCGAACTTCACGCCCTCCTTCACAGCCTCTTCATACTCGCTCTGGATGGCAGGCATCTCCTCCTGGGTCTTTCTATACAATACGGTCACGTCGGCACCAAGACGGATAGCCGTACGGGCTGCATCCATCGCCACGTTGCCGCCGCCGATTACGCCCACCTTCTCGCCGTCTCTCAGCGGCACCATGTCTCGTGTCAAGGCACCCTCGTTATAAGCGTTCACGTTGTGCAGAAAGTAGGTGCTCTGGCTCACGCCGTGGAGCTTGCTGCCCGGTGTGGAATCCATGTTCTGAGGCACGCTCGTACCAGTGCCCATGAAGATGGCATCGTATCCGGCACGGAAGAGGCTGTCGATGGTCACGTTGTTCTCGCCCACCATGCAGCCTGTGATAAACTGCACGCCCAGAGCCTCAATCTTCTTCACCTCGTCGCGCACCACGCTCTTAGGCAGACGATACTCAGGGATGCCATACATCAACACGCCGCCTGGCTCAGCCTGTCCCTCGAAGATGGTTACGTTGAAACCCTGTCGAGCCAAGTCGCCAGCCACGGTCAGGCCAGCAGGTCCCGAACCGATAACTGCCACCCTGCCACGAGTCTTCTGCGGCAGCTTTTCCCTGGAGAGGTTCATCTTCGTATCGAAGTCGGCGATAAACTGCTCCAACTTGCCTATCTGCACAGGCTTTCCCTTCTTGCCGAGCACACAGTGGCCCTGGCACTGCTTCTCGTGAGGACACACACGGCCGCAGATGGCAGGCAGGTTGCTCTTGGCGTTGATGATGCTCATCGCCGCACCCATGTTACCCATCGACAGCTCATGCACGAAGTCAGGGATGTCGTTCTCGATAGGACATCCCTTCTTGCACTGCGGAATCTTGCAGTGCAAGCATCGCTTCGCCTCCTCGATGGCCTCTCGGGTGGAGAATCCCTCGTTCACCACCTGAAATCCGTTGGGCTGCTCCACCTCTACCTGAGGTTGCTCGGCAGCCTTGACTACGTTGGCATTATCGTCGTTCTTCGCAGCGTTCTGCTGCACCTTTATATCTTTCTGTTCTGTTTGTTCGCTCATATTGCTACTCTCCTTATATTCTTTGTAATACAATACCTTTTTGAAATGTTATTATCTTTGTGCTATCATCGCACATTTTGTAGTTTGCGGCTGCAAAGGTACGAATAATATTTCAAAAATCATAAGAAATACGTATCATTTTGCCAAAACACGCAAGCAAAAAGAGTTTTTCCCCGTTTTTCTTGCTGCATTCAAATATTATGTGTATATTTGCCATCAAAATGTGGGCGATAAAGACAAATGCCTCCATTTTCACACTAAATTATTAGAAGATATGGCAGAGATTAAGCGCAGAAGATTACCAGCAGGCATACAGTCGTTCCTAAAAATAAGAAAGGAAAATTATCTGTACGTTGATAAGAGCGACATCATTTGGCAATTAGCAAATAATGGTGATACCTATAATTACTTGAGTCGTCCTCGACGATTCGGCAAGTCGCTGCTTGTCGATACCCTACAAGCATATTTCGAAGGAAAGAAAGAACTCTTCGAGGGACTGAAAATCATGGAGATGGAGGAGGAATGGAAATCATATCCTGTCATCCGCTTCGACATGAGTATGGCTGGTGCCACACCAGAAGGTATCCAATCATACTTCAACGAAGTTTTCACTGCCTATGAAACAAAGTATGGTATCAAGCCTTTGTCTTCTACTGATTATTCCAGCAGATTCAAGAATATCATCTTCAAGGCTTACGAGCAGACAGGATTGCCTGCCGTTGTGCTCATCGACGAGTACGATGCCCCATTGCAGCACTCTTGGAAGACACCTTGCCACAAGGACTGCACCGAAGTGTATCGCACAGTATTCTCCGTACTGAAGAATGCAGACGAATATGAGAAGTTTGTATTCATAACAGGCATCACTAAGTTCACACAGATTTCCCTGTTCTCGGTGCTCAACAATCTGACCAACATCAGTTTCTTGCCTGAGTATGCCGCCATCTGCGGAATCACGGAAGAAGAAATAGGCGAGAACTTCCAGCCAGAACTGGAAAGAATGGCTACTCGCAACAAGTGGTCGGCACAAGAGACTCACGACAGACTGAAGGATTATTACGACGGCTATCATTTTTCCGATGACAATATGGTTGACATCTATAATCCATACAGTCTCATCAATGCTTTGCACCAGTCTAAGCTACGCAATTTCTGGGCTGCCTCGGGTGCAACTTCACTCATTCCTAAGTTTGTGAATAATGCAGAGTTGCGACTAGGAAACTTCGACAATTGTCGCATCTTACGCAATACGTTGGAGCAATCTGATGTTACAGGAGGGGGAGCAGAGTTGTTCCTCTACCAGTCGGGCTATCTCACCATCAAGGATAGCGATGAGTTCGGCTATGTCTTGGGATTCCCTAACGAGGAAGTAAAACAGGCCCTCTACGAGATGGTACTGCCTGCGCTTACCATGCGAGAGGAAAGCGACACACAATCACTGCAAGCCAATCTTTATGCCCAACTGGGCATGGGGCAGGTGGACGAGGCGATGAAGTCGCTCAAGGCTCTCATCGCCGACGTGCCATACAGCAACAAGAAGCTTGCCTCCATGGACATGGAGGAGCGTTATCGCCTCATCATCAGCACGATTATCAATGCCATCGGTTGGAAGGTGGAGGTAGAGAAGATGATTGCCACAGGCAGAATCGACATGACGGTGCTGACCTCCCACTATATCTACGTGATAGAACTGAAGCTGCGCAACAACGGCGGCAAGGCTGCCGCAACCCTACAGATAGAAAACCGCCAATACATGGAGCCATTCAAGGCCGACAAGCGACAGGTCATCGGACTGGGCATCGAGCTGGACGAGGAAGGCAAGGGGCTGCTGGACTGGAAGAGAGTGGAATAGGAAATAACACAGACAAAATGAGGAATTCGGAATAAGAATAAATATCAAACACTGTCAACAAGCACCATGAGCAAGAAAGACAAAGACATAGCACTCTTCATAGCATTCTGCATAGAAGAGTATAGAACAGCCAGAAATATGACAGGAGATCAGGTTCTAGACTTGTTCTCCAGATATGGTGTAACAGATTATCTCTGCCAATGCTTTGAGCCACTTCATACACAAAGCCGCCAGTGGCTGATGGCAGAGATTGACGAGTTTATCAAATTAAGAAAGGAAAAAGAAGTATGATAATATATCACGGAAGTTTAGACATCGTGGAGCATCCTATGATACTTCCACCCAACCGCACGCTCGACTATGGCAATGGTTTCTACACCACGACCTCAGAGAGGCAAGCCAAGGAATGGGTGGAAAGACGTATGCAAGAAAGACATAGAGCATGCGGCTATGTAAATGTATACGAGTTTGAAGACAAGATGCTGACAAAATTAGATAGTCTCATATTTACTGAACCTACAAAGGAATGGGCAGAATTTGTGATGGCTAACAGAACCCAAAAGGATTTTACCCATGACTACGACATAGTATATGGTCCTGTAGCCAATGACAGGGTATATCTACAATTTGGATTGTACGAGGCTGGTGCCATCAGTGTTGACACTCTTATTCGTGAACTCAAAACTTACAAGTTGGTAGACCAGTATCTCTTTCATACAGAGAAAGCACTGTCTGCTTTGCATTTTATAGAAGCAACTAAAATTGAAAAATGATATGTTCCAGATAAATCAAAACAACCTCCACTTACTTCTGCCAGGGAAAATCAGTTGGCTGGTAGAATACCTACACGATGATTACGGTTTCTCTCTACAAGAGTGCCTCAAATGTATTTACCATTCAAAACTTTACAAGAAATTGGCAACTGAGAATACCAAATATTGGCATTTAGGTCCAGTTGCCTTATATGAGGAATTGAAAGAAGAAATATGAAATTCAAGAAATCTCCCCATGCGGCATACCTCATCTTCACGATGCGTGCCACATAGGGAGTTTTTTACCATCATGCCCGATAAGCGCAGATGTAAACTATCTGCGTACCCTCGCATCATTGAAAATTAAACAAACTCTCTCCATACTTCTTCGGCAAGATATTTATCACTCCGACAGTGCAAGTCGGCTATGCCCTCTTCCATTAATTGCATGGTATCAGAAGCATAAAACATATCCATAGCTTTCTCTAATGGAATGTGATACATTTGGCTAATCTCAGATATGATGCGAGAGTATTTCGGGGTCACCTGCAAAAGCGTGTGGCAATGATATACTAAATTAGCGATCATTTCGTTCTTTATCAGTAAATAATAAACGGAACGTCAATGAAAGAATATATAGCACTTGCAACTTGTATCCTCCCAGAAGGAAT
>CAVKXW010000135.1:0-8940 GCA_963660215.1 Bacteroidaceae bacterium
CGTGAGCGATGTCACGAGCCACGATGATGGTACCCTTCAGGTTGACACGTGTGCTTACTGGGTACTTGGTCAACTCGGCACGTACTGCGTCGATACCCTTGTCGAGGTCGATTTCGATACCCTTGGCACCCTCGCCTGGCTTGCGCAATTCCTCTGGAATCAACTCTGTTGGGTTCTCGTCCATCTTCTCCAACCAGATACCATCCTTGTTGATCTTAGCCTTGATGTTGCGGTCGGCAGAGCAGCTTACGCCCATACCGATAGGGCAGCTAGCACCATGACGTGGAAGACGGATGACACGGATGTCGTGTGCCAAGTACTTGCCACCAAACTGTGCGCCCAAGCCAATCTTGTGAGCCTCCTCAAGGAGCTTTGCCTCCAAGTCGAGGTCACGGAAAGCACGACCAGTCTCATCACCTGTTGTAGGCAACTCATCGTAGTACTTGATGGAAGCGAGCTTCACGGTCAAGAGGTTCTTCTCAGCAGAAGTACCACCGATAACGAAGGCGATGTGGTAAGGAGGACATGCAGCTGTACCGAGGCTCTTCATCTTCTCTACGAGGAATGGGAGAAGTGTGCCCTCGTTCTGGATGGTAGCCTTGGTCATAGGATAGAAGTAGGTCTTGTTGGCAGAGCCACCACCCTTGGCAACCATCACGAAACGATACTCGTCGCCCTCAGTTGCCTCGATGTCGATCTGTGCAGGGAGGTTGCAACGAGTGTTCACCTCATCATACATGTTGAGAGGAGCGTTCTGGGAATAACGGAGGTTGTCCTGTGTGTAAGTGTTGTACACACCAAGGCTCAAAGCCTCTTCGTCCTCGAAGTCGGTCCATACACGCTGACCCTTCTCACCGTGGATGATGGCTGTACCCGTGTCCTGGCAGAATGGGAGGATGCCCTTTACGGCTGTCTCTGCGTTGCGGAGGAACTGGAGAGCCACGTACTTGTCGTTCTCAGAAGCCTCTGGGTCTGTCAGAATCTTAGCCACCTGTGCATTATGCTCACGACGGAGCATGAACTCTACATCGTGGAAACCCTGCTGTGCGAGCAAGGTCAATGCTTCCTTAGAAACCTTGAGGATAGTCTTACCCTCAAACTCAGCTGTGCTTACACCTTCCTTGGTAAGCAAGCGATACTCAGTCTTGTCCTCTCCAAGCTGGAACATTGGAGCGTACTTGAAATCTGGAGTTTTAGCCATAATGTTTTTTGTTTATATATTATAATGTATTATATTAATAATGTGTATTCGTTCGGAAAAATGAACTGTCAGTGTCAGAAGATGCTTAGTAACCAAAGATTTCCTCTTGGCTTAATCTCTTGACTGGCGCAATCTTCTCCAATGCCTTCATGTCGAGGTTTTTCTCGTCGCCGAGAATCATCATGCGGTAAGGCTTGTTCACCATATTCTCCTGCTCGAACTTCACGATGTCTTGCAAGGTGAGGGAAGGCAATGCCTCGTAGATGCTCTTGCGAAGGTCATAGTCGAGTCCGCGGTTCTTATTGTAGATGTATGTGCTGATGACACCAAACTTGGTGATTCTCGCACTCTGGTAACTCTTGATGAGGCTCTGCTTGGCGAGTTCGAATGCTGCCTGGTTCTGAGGCATTGTATCTACGATTTCCTTGAACACGTTGATGCAGTCCATCATCTTGTCGTTCTGTGAGATGATGTGGGTGTAGAAATACTCAGGCTCGTTCTTGCGAGATGGAGAAGAATAGTAAGCACTGGCATTGTAAGCCAATCCACGTGTCTCACGAAGTTCCTGGAATACCACCGTGTTCATGCCGCCGCCGAAGTACTCATTGAAGAGTGCCTCCACTGGTGCATACTCAGGCTTCCACTGTCTGCCCTCGTTGTGATACTGGCGCAGATAGATGTTCTTCGCCTCGAATGGGGCAATGAGAATCTCGTTCTTTGGAGTTTCTTCTAGCTGATACTTCTTGCCCTGTGGCACTGCGGCGAGCGTCTTTGCTGTCTTATGTTCCTTGGCAAGGAGCTTGTTGAGCTCTGCCTCGGTAGATGGACCATAATACAATACGGTGTGCTGGAGATTGCTCAGTCCTGCCAAGAGGTCGATATACTCCTGTGGATTCGCCTTGCGAAGGTCGGCGATGCTAGTCATATTGCGGTATGGATTGTACTTGCCATAGCGACCGTAAGCCCAGAGATAGTTGAAGTTGGTTCGCTGGTCTGTCTTGTCGTCGATGCGACTCTTCTCCACCATGCTTACGAACTTGTCCCAAGAGTCCTTGTCTGCCTTGGCGTTATGAAGGATGTCCTCCAAGAGCTTGAGGGCTGCAGGCATGTTCTCGTTCAGTCCGTTGAGGGTAATCTGGATGTTCTTGTCGCCTACGGCAACGCCATAGTTGCAAGCCAACTTATAGAAAGCTTGCTTAATCTGCGCCAGCGTCATCTTCTTGGTGCCGATATAGTTGAGATAGTCGGCGGCATGGTTATAGCGCAAGTCGTCCTCGTCGCCGAACTCATAGCGGAACACGAGGTCGAATAAGCCATCCTGGGTGTTTTGCTTGTAGATGAGTGGGATGTTCTTGCTGGTCTTGCTGATGGTCAAGTCCTTCTTGAAGTCGAGGAACTGAGGCTCGATAGGGGTAACCTTCGAGTTGCGTACCTCTTTGAGGAAATCACTCTCGTACTCTCTGTTGGCAGGGATAGGAGTGATGGCTGGTTTCTCAATCTTTTTCAATGTCGTGTCCTCGCCCATACGCTTATAGACACAAACGAAGTTGTCGTCACGAAGATACTTCTGTGCAAACTCCACGATGTCCTTCTTGGTGAGCTTGCTCTGACGGTCGAGTTGTGTGGCAACCTTCTCCCAGTCTTGGTCGTTGATGAAGGCGTCGCCCATCACGCTAGCACGATAGTTGTTGTTGTCGAGAGCCTTGTAATAACTGAGCTTCTTGTTGGCAATGACGGAAGGCAGTAGGTCGTCGGAGAACTCGCCACGGCGAAGTTTGCCCATCTCCTCCAATACCAAGGCACGGACCTCTTCCAGTTTCTGCCCTTGGTTAGGCATGCCCTCTACCAAGAAGGCGGTGTAGTCGTGCAAGGCATCGGCACCTACGCCCACGCCTTGTACCTTCATCTGCTGTTCCAAGTCGATGTCGAAGATACCTGCCTTGCCATTGGATAGGATGCTGGCGATGATGTCTATCATGTCCTCGTCGCCTTGGTTGGCACCCTTGAATCGCCAAGCCATCATCACGTTCTCTGCATCCTTGCCGACAACGGAGGTGTCTCTTACGGCTGTGATTTCTGGCTGTGGGGCGAACTCTGGGCGAACCACATGATCGCTCTTCTTCCAGTCGCCGAAGTACTTGTCGATGATGGCGATGGTTTGGTCTGGGTCGAAGTCGCCTGCCAATACGATTGCCACGTTGTTTGGCACGTAGTACTGGTGGAAGTAGTTCTGTATGTTGACGATGCTTGGGTTCTTCAGATGCTCCTGCTCACCGATGGTGGTCTGCGTGCCGTAAGGGTGGGTAGGGGTAAGAAGTTTCCAAAGGGCGGCGTATTCCTTGTCGCCGTCGCTTGCCATGGTGATGTTCTTTTCCTCATACACAGCCTCCAACTCGGTATGGAATCCACGGATTACCATATTCTGGAAACGGTCGCTCTGAATCTTCGCCCAGTTCTCTATCTCGTTGTTAGGGATATCCTCCACATAGCAAGTCACGTCGTTGGAAGTGTAGGCGTTCGAGCCTTCACTTCCGATGCTTGCCATGAGTTTGTCGTACTCGTTAGGGATATTGTACTTGGCGGCAAGCTGGGAGATGGAGTCTATCTCATGGTAGGCTTGCTTGCGCTGTGCTGGGTCTGTGAGCTTGCGGTAGCTCTCATATCTCTTGGTTATCTCGTCGAGATATGGCTTTTCTGCATTGACATCGGTTGTGCCAAAGTGGGTGGTGCCCTTGAACATCAAGTGCTCCAGATAATGGGCAAGACCAGTGGTCTCGGCAGGGTCATTTCGAGAACCTGTCTTCACGGCGATGTTAGCCTGCAAGCGAGGCTTCTCTTTGTTTACTGACATATACACCTTCAATCCATTGTCGAGGGTGTAGATGCGTGTCTTCATTGCATCGCCTGGCACGGTGGTGTAATGATAATCCTTGGCGGTGGCGTTTAGGGCTCCCATCAAGAGAGCCGCCATCATTACATGTTTTAAGTTCATAACTACTTTTTTGTGTTACCCACAATCTTGAAGGATTGTGGGTAACTTATTTAACTTATTGATATCCAGTGTCTAATTCTCGTAATCCACCTCTTGGTCGAGGCTGTTCACGAAATTGCGGAATACTTCCTCTTCCACGTCGCCCATGGCAAACTCCTTCTCAGCATCCTTCTTGATTTCTGCAATCCAAGAGCGGCGTGCCTTGATGTAATCCTCGTGGATGCGGTTGGCATCCTCCAGGGTAATCTCGGAGATGTGGTAATAATCGCAAATCATCTTGTAGGTCCATGCCCACTGATACTCACGGTAGTTGGCGTCAATATCCTCGAATCGCTCGATAAGCTGCTGGATGGTCTCGATATTGCCATCTCTGAGGTCGCTTACGATGCGCTCCTCCTCGGATACAGGAAGGAGAAGGCCAGAGAGGTCGTCCCAGTCGCCTTGTCCGATGACGGTATTTGGAGGCGTGATGGCTGGGTCTCGCTTGAGCACTCGTTTCAATACGGCACCCATGTAGATGCGCAGGGCGATATCGTAGTACTTGATGCCCTTGTGGAGGGAGGAGGCTGGGATGATGTACTCGTGATAGAGATATTGCGAAACGTTGTCGCCTGTCACCTCACGTAGGTTTTCGAGTATCTTCTTGCCCTTCAAAATCTCGCCAACGGAGTAAGGTGAGAGCCAATCAAAGTTGACGATGCTCTTGCGGTTCTCTAAGGCACGGAGGTCTCGCTTCGGCCATTTCTTGATGTCTCGATACAAGCCCACGGTAGTGATGTTTCTGCCTGGTATGAGGAACATCTTGTCGCCATCGGCAATCAAGTAAGCGAATGGCAGGTTGCGAGTGTTCGGATGGTGCATCAGTTTGCCGAAGCAAACTGAGAACGAGCCGAGTGTGGCTGGCATCAATAGGTAGGCACCACTGGCGGTCTTGCTTCCACGTTCCAGGATGCCCCAGTGCATTGGTCCCATCTTGTAGGCATGGTTGGAGAAATTGGTGGCTGAGCCTGCGTTGTAGAATGAGAACATACCGCCTATGAGCAGACTGCTCTTATGATGTGAGGCGGTGAACGGACCACAGAAAGCGGCACATGCCTCGCCGTTGCTCATGTAACTGTTGGCGAAGAAGACGGAGGCTGAGGCGGTAAAGCCATTGCTCAACTGGCAAGCCTCGCCCACAAAACAGTCTTGTATCTTCACGCTATTGATGACACTGGAGCCTTCGGCGATAATGCTGTTCTCGGCGATAACGCCAGTGCCTATATAGACATTGCCATGGATAGAGCCAAGCAATGTGCAGTCGCTTAGGCGAGCAGCACCATTGACCTCGCAAAGATCGTTGATGACACAGTTGGTTATCTCTTTGGTATTGATAATCTTCACATTGTTGCCCACTTGTCCACGATCAGGCATCTTGTTGTCGATGTCCGTCTTGATGAGTTGGCGAATTTTTTCTTTCAGTTCTTTGTCTGAAAAGTGCTTTATCATGAAGGCGGCAAGCTGACTGTTGAGGTCGGAGAAAAGGATGACATTGCCTTCGCCCACCTCGTTGAGTACGCTCACGAGGTTGCCCTCGCCATACGTTGCCCCCTCAGTGGTCTCCATGGTGGAGATGTTGGAGATGTAGCAATCGTCGCCGATGGTATAGTTGTTGATGAAGTTGCCCACGTTCTCGATGAGGCAATCATCGCCGATGGTCACGTTGCGCAGGGTGGCGTTGTTGATGCCTGAGTGCTTCACGAAACCTTGGCTTACCTCGACGTTCTTGTCAAATCCACCGATGTTTACTTCGCCGTAGAGCATCACACGGTGCATGTAGTTGGGCTTGAAATTCTCGCCCACATTCACGGATGTCCAGTCTTCCGCCCAACAACTATTTTGCTTGAGCACCTCGATTTCCTCGGAGGTTAGGGGTCTGTAGTCGTTCATTGTTATCAATATTTTTGCCCCCATTCAAAATTGAAGGGAGGCTGATTGTTACTCTGTCATGTTGTCGTAGTCCTGATACAAGAAATCATTGTAAGGGTACTTTTGTACATGCAGTTCTCTTACCTTCTTGTAAAGCACCTCACGGAATTCGTCGATGTTCTCCTTGTTCTTGGCGGAGATGAAGAGACAATCGTCGTTGAGTTTCGCCATCCAGGTCTTCTTCAAGTCCTCCAATGGGATGTTCTCCTTCTGTATTGGTGTGAGGTCATCTTCCTCTTTCTCAATCCAAGAGTAGTTGTCTATCTTGTTGAAGACAATCATCGATGGTTTGTCGGCGCATCCGAGCTCCTTCAAAGTGTTTTCTACCACTTGGATTTGCTCTTCGAAGTCTGGGTGGGAGATGTCCACGACATGTAGCAAAAGGTCTGCCTCACGAGTCTCGTCGAGGGTGCTCTTGAAGGAGTCTACCAAGTCTGTAGGCAACTTACGGATGAATCCTACGGTGTCGGCAAGGAGGAAAGGCAGGTTATCTACCACGACCTTGCGCACGGTGGTGTCAAGTGTAGCGAAGAGCTTGTTCTCGGCAAACACCTCGCTCTTGGAGAGGAGGTTCATAATGGTGGACTTGCCCACGTTGGTATAGCCCACGAGAGCCACACGGATCATTCTGCCACGGTTCTTACGCTGGGTATTCTTCTGCTTGTCTATCTCGGCAAGGCGCTCTTTGAGAAGACTCATTCTGCCGAGGATGATACGACGGTCCATCTCAAGCTGGGTCTCACCTGGTCCACGCAATCCTACGGAACCTTTTCCTCCACCCGAACCAGAACCACCACCTTGGCGTTCCAAGTGCGTCCAAAGTCTCTGCAAGCGAGGGAGCATATAGCGATATTGCGCCAACTCCACCTGTGTCTTGGCGGCTGCAGTCTGTGCACGCATGGCGAAGATGTCGAGGATGAGCGAGGTGCGGTCGAGAATCTTCACTTGCAACTCCTGCTCGATGTTACGTATCTGCTTGGCGGATAGTTCATCATCGAAGATAACCATACCTATCTCACGGTCTTCCTCTTCCTCGTCCTTGATATATTGCTTGATTTCCTCTAGTTTACCTTTTCCTACGTAGGTGGTCTGGTTAGGTGCCACCACCTTCTGGGTGAATCGCTTCACGGTGACAGCACCTGCTGTATCGGCGAGAAATTCCAACTCGTCGAGATATTCCTTGGTCTTGGCTTCGTCCTGCGTCTTGGTAACGAGACCTACGAGCACTGCGGTTTCCGCCTTGACTTCTGATATAACAAATTCTTTCATTCTTTACGTACGTATATTATATAGGTGCAAAGTTAATAAAAAATATGGTTATAGGTAAAGATTTGGACATAATTTATAGTTTTTTATTGTAAGCATCAAGAAGAATACATCAAAGACACAATGAACTTTTGGTGCACAATTCGCACAATCTGGCTTTTTTGTCTGTGCAAATCTCGCAAACGTTTGCGTGTTTTTTTTGCGTAAAAAAGTGGAAAAGGTTTGATTTATATCAAGAAATATATTACTTTTGCATCCATAAAACAAAACTGATTTTCAAAATAAGATCATAACTACATAAAAACACAAACTGCTGAAACATTCAAAAACTTAAGAATAGCCTCGACGTGACGTCGGGGCTTTTTCGTTAATTGCAAGAAAGTGAGAAATATTTGGTGCTTTCTTCGTGATTCTGACGATAAAGTGTTATCTTTGCACTATAAACCTAAAAAATAATAACGTAATATGATGCAAAAAAGTATCTTGACTAGTATTTTGTTGCTTGGTGCCGTTTGTGTGCAAGCCAACAATTACACAGTGAAATCGCCAGATGGAAAATTGGTGGTGAATGTGACATGCGAGGGAGGCAAGGCTTCCTATACAGTAGATTACGATGGGAAACAGATGCTTACCCCTTCTGCCCTCGGACTAGTGGCTAATTATGGCGACTTCTCGCAGAATCTCATCATGGGTTCTTGCAAGGGTGAGGCAAAACATCTCTCTTACGACATGACTCGCATCAAGAAGTCGCACATAGAGAAGGATGCAAACGAGGCAACCATCGGTTTCCTCAATGCCAAGAAGGATTCCATGACGCTGCATTTGCATGTATCCGACAACGATGTCGCCTATAAGTATGAGATGACTCGTCCGAAGAAAGACAATCCGAAGGCGGTGATTATCTACAACGAGGTGAGTGGATTTAACTTCCCAGAGAAGACCACAACCTTTATTTGTCCTCAGATTACCCCGATGACGGGATGGGAGCGTACCAAACCTTCCTACGAGGAAGAATACACGCCCGATGCACCGATGAACGTGAAATCACAGTTTGGCGTGGGTTATACCTTCCCTTGCCTCTTCAAGGTAGGCGAGGACGGCTGGGCTTTGGTGAGCGAGACTGGCGTTTCGAGTGCTTACCCTGGAAGTCGCCTATCTGATTATGAGCCAGGCAAGGGCTATACCGTTACCTTTCCTCAGAAAGGTGAGAACAATGGCATCGGCTCTGAATGCGCAGGCATCCCATTGCCAGGCGAGACTCCTTGGCGTACCATCACCGTAGGCTCTTCGCTCGCACCTATCGTAGAGACCACCATCCCTTACGATGTTGTTACCCCTCTCTATGAGGCTAGCAAGGATTATAAGCCTGCTCGCTATACATGGAGCTGGCTCATCTGGCAGGATAATTCCATCAATTATGATGACCAAGTGAAGATGATTGATGTTGCTGCTGTACAAGGCTATGAGGGCGTGCTGGTGGATAACTGGTGGGACAAACAGATAGGTCGTGACC
>CAVKXW010000136.1:0-2470 GCA_963660215.1 Bacteroidaceae bacterium
AGCATGGAGGTGAGCTTGTGTTCCGTATCGAGGATACCGACTCCCATCGCTTCGTACCTGGGGCAGAGGAATACATCTTGGAGTCTTTCAAGTGGCTCGGCATCAAGTTCGACGAGGGTGTGAGCTTCGGTGGAGAGCATGGCCCTTATCGCCAGAGCGAGCGCAGAGACATCTATAAGAAATATGTACTGCAGCTCCTCGACAACGGCAAGGCTTACATCGCCTTCGATACCCCTGAGGAATTGGAGGCTAAGCGTAACGAGATACAGAACTTCCAGTACGATGCCCATACTCGTATGCAGATGCGCAACTCGTTGACTCTCTCCAAGGAGGAGGTTGACCAGCTCATCGCAGACGGCAAGCAATATACCGTTCGCTTCAAGATTGAGCCAGGCGAGGAAATCCATGTCAACGATATGATTCGTGGCGACGTGAAGGTGATGAGCGACATCCTCGACGACAAGGTGCTCTACAAGAGTGCCGACGAGTTGCCTACCTATCACTTGGCTAACATCGTGGACGACCACTTGATGGAAATCTCCCATGTGATCCGTGGCGAGGAATGGTTGCCAAGTGCTCCGCTTCACGTACTTCTCTACAAGGCTTTCGGATGGGAGGACACCATGCCTCGCTTCGCACACCTTCCTTTGCTCTTGAAGCCAGAGGGCAAGGGCAAGCTCTCCAAGCGTGATGGCGACCGATTGGGCTTCCCTGTGTTCCCATTGGAGTGGCACGACCCTAAGACGGGCGAGGTAAGTTCTGGCTATCGTGAGAGTGGTTACTTCCCTGAGGCTGTGGTCAACTTCTTGGCTCTCCTCGGTTGGAATCCTGGCACTGAGCAGGAGATTTTCTCCCTCGACCAACTCGTTGAGGCTTTCGACATCTCTCGTTGCTCCAAGGCTGGTGCCAAGTTCGACTTCAAGAAGGGCATCTGGTTCAATCACGAGTACATCCTCATGAAGAACGACGACGAGATAGCTAATCTCTTTGCGCCTATCGTGGCAAACAACGGTGTGGAGGAGAGTCTCGACCGTGTGAAGCAGGTGGTACACATGATGAAGGACCGTGTGAACTTCGTCTATGAGTTGTGGCCATTGTGTTCGTTCTTCTTCATCCCTCCTACGGAGTACGATGCCAAGACGGTGAAGAAGCGTTGGAAGGAGTATTCCGCACAGCAGATGACCGAGCTCGCAGCAGTGCTCGAAGGCATCGAAGACTTCTCCATCGAGGGGCAGGAGCCTATCGTGATGAAGTGGGTGGAGGACAAGGGCTATAAGCTCGGCGACGTGATGAACGCCTTCCGCTTGACTCTCGTGGGCGAGGGCAAGGGCCCTGGCATGTTCGACATCTCTGCCTTCCTCGGCAAGGAGGAGACCTTGAAGCGTATGCGCAAGGCGATAGAGGTGTTGGGATAAATCCCTTCTCTTTTCCTTACTAGGAAATCGGGGAAATCCTTTTTCTCGGAAATCGGGCTGAAAGCCCAACTCGCACTAAGCCCAGGGCATCGCCCTGGGTAATGTTTGATGCAATTAATGCGCCCTGTAAGGGCAAAAGCATCTCTGTGCAGGGAATCTTTCGAGAAAACAACCAATAAAAATTGTACAACCAAATTAATAGATTTTGGCGATGATTTACAATATCGTAATCTATTTCGTCCTTTTCGGCATCGCCGTAGCAAGCCTTTTCAATGAGAAGGTGCGCAAGATGTGGCGAGGCGAGCGTGAGGCTTTCAAGATACTGAAGCAGAAGGTGGACCCTCATGCCAAGTACGTGTGGTTTCATGCGGCTTCGCTGGGCGAGTTCGAGCAGGGCAGACCCTTGATGGAACGCATCCGCAAGGAGCATCCTGAGTACAAGATTCTGCTTACCTTCTTCTCGCCTTCGGGCTATGAGGTGCGCAAGAACTACGAGGGAGCCGACATCATCTGCTACATGCCGATAGACACTCGTCTGAACGCCATCCGATTCCTTCGCTTGGTGCGCCCTGTGATGGCTTTCTTCATCAAGTACGAGTTCTGGAGCAACTTCCTTCATATCTTGGCGCATCGTGGCATCCCTACGTATAGCGTGAGCAGCATCTTCCGCCCAGGGCAGGTGTTCTTCAAGTGGTACGGCAGGGGATATGCTGGCGTGCTGAAGTGCTTCACCCGATTCTTCGTGCAGAACGAGGAGAGCAAGCGTTTGCTCGAAAGCATCGGTATCACGGAGGTGGATGTCGTGGGCGACACTCGATTCGACCGTGTGCTTCAGATTAAGGAAGCCGCCAAGCATTTGCCGATTTGCGAGGCATTCCGCAAGGGAAAGGCTTCAGCTTCTGATGTTAAGCCTTCGTCTTCTGATGTTAAGGCTTCGTCTGAAACATCCTCTGCTTCTGTCGAAGCATCTTCCGCTGAGGCTTTGCCGAAGTCGGATTACAAGGTATTCGTGGCAGGAAGCTCTTGGCCTCCAGACGAGGAAATCTTCATCCGAT
>CAVKXW010000136.1:2945-8916 GCA_963660215.1 Bacteroidaceae bacterium
GGCGTTCGTTGCAAGTCTTTCGGGCGCAACCGATAAGGTCTTGGCTAAGGTGGAGCTATAAAAGATTGTTCTTTTCACAAAGAGACGTCATACTTTTCACAAAGCAGTACTTTTGACCATCACGGTTGCAAAGGTACTGCTTTTTTCTGTTACCACCAAATTTTGGCATGTGATAAGGGTCGATTTTCAGCACTCTATGTTTTGTGAAGGAGAAAACTATGAGTTATGGCTCGTTATCCTATGCTTTGGCTCGCGAACTTACCCCTATCCTGCAAAACACTATGTAGGGGATTTGTCTTGCACTCAGATTTTCGCAACGTAATGGGAAATGGTGACAGGTGACAGTGACAGTCCAAAATTCCGCAGGGTAAAAAGGGTAAGGATAGAAGTTTATATTTATATATAATATATATAAATATAAAAATAATTAACACTCTTTTGCTCTCTTAGGTAAGGCTCGGAAAAATGGACTGTCACTGTCACCGTCACTACTTTTGTCTTTTTCCTATGTTTTGGGATTAGTATTATGAGAAATATGCTTGAAGTAGGTCGTTAAGTGCTAAAAAAAATGAGTTAGCGACCTATTTCAAGCATATTTCTTGTTTTATTCAAAGAAAAATCTTATCTTTGCACCGTCAAATCGTGGTGCGATTACCACACAAACTTGCATGATTATGATACAAGAAATAATAGGTCGTAAGGAAGAACAGCAAATTTTGCAAGACTGTTGGGACTCGAACAAGCCCGAATTTGTGGCTGTTTATGGTCGAAGAAGAATCGGAAAGACATTCCTCGTGAAGCAATTTTTCAAGGAAAAGTTTGATTTCTACTTCACTGGTGCTTATCAAGCCACCAAGAAAGACCAGCTTCTCAACTTCAAGATGACGTTGGAAAGCTATTCGGGCAAGACCAGAAAGATGCCGCAGACTTGGTTGGAGGCGTTTTTCCAACTCAAGGATTACCTTTCGTCACTTGGCGACAGGAGAAAAGTCGTGTTCATCGACGAACTTCCTTGGTTTGATACCCCTCGTTCCAACTTCATCAGTGCCATCGAACTCTTTTGGAATCAGTGGGCTTCCGACCAAAATCTCATGTTGGTGGTGTGTGGCTCGGCTACCTCATGGATGGTCAACAAACTGCTTGGCGACAAAGGCGGACTTCATAATCGGGTGACGAGAAGCATCTATTTGGCACCTTTCACCTTGGGTGAAACCGAGGCATTCTTGTCTCATAACAACGTGGTTTTCAACCGCCATCAGATAGTGGAATGCTATATGATGCTTGGTGGTACGCCTTATTATCTCAATATGCTCCAGCCAAAACTGAGTTTGGCGCAGAACATCAACAAGCTGTTTTTTGAGGAAAACGCAGAGTTGAGGCGTGAGTTCGACTTTTTGTTTCGCTCGCTTTTCAAGGAAAGTAAAGTGTATAGCAAGATAGTGGAACAACTGTCGAAACGTGCGAAGGGAATGACGAGGCAGGAGTTGATAGAGGACTGTAAGTTGTCTAACAATGGAAAGTTGGCTGTAGTGTTGGATGACTTGTGTAACTGTGATTTCATTCGCCGTTACACCTCTTACAACAAGAAACAGCGTGATGTCATCTATCAGTTGACCGACCTTTTCTCGCTCTTCTATCTGAAATATGTGAGAGATGCCAATGGCATGGACGAGACTTTTTGGACGGATACCATCGACTCGCCGAGCCGTCGAGCGTGGTGTGGCTATGCTTTCGAGCAAGTTTGCCTGCATCATGTAAGGCAAATCAAGCGTGCGCTCGGTATAGAGGGCGTGCAATGCCATGTCTGCTCTTGGGCGATTCCGTCCAAGGTGGATGAAGCAGGTCGTAAGCAAGAGGGTGGGCAGATAGATTTGGTAATCGACCGTCGTGACCAGACCATCAATCTTTGTGAGATGAAGTTCTCGCTCAGTCCGTTCGAGATAACGCCTCCTTACCTCCAGCATCTTGTCGCTCGTCGTGAGTTGTTCCGCCAGGCGACTGGTACCAACAAGGCTTTGCACCTCACGATGGTGACGGCGTATGGGGTGGTGAAGAATGCGCAATATGGCATGATTCAGAGCGAGGTGACGATGGATGACTTGTTTGGGTACGATTAACTTCTTCGGAGAATTTGTTTCTCCGAAGAATTAGATGAATGTCAAAAGTCCATGACGCTTGTGCCATCCTTGCCTTTGTAGTTGACTTGTATGTACAAATCGTGGTTGGCTTCAAACAATTTGACATCAAAATTGTAGGTGACATCTTCGTCTTTGATATTGTTGACGATGTTTGGGTCAATCTCTTTATGTTGAACTCCAACAGAACCGTATGGTGTATAGACTTGTGTGTTGTTCTCTGGAATGGCAACTTTTGCCCCTTTGATTTTAATGGCAATCGTTTTGCCACGCAGGAATTTGAGGCTGTTGCTGTCATAAGAAGCAATTTCCCTTGCCTCGTTTGCTGCAATGTATGAAGATGAACTAATAGGTGTGAAGCCTTCTTCTTCATTTGGCAAAGCCACCATGATTTGTAAAATCAAGTATGGGGACTTGTTCTGTACGATGATTTTGTCCTTGATATTGAGGCTCTTTTCTACGGTCTTATACATCACGTTGTCATTTGGGTTGGCTGTGCTGTCTTTTGTCGCTTGTGCAAATGCTACGCTTGTAATGGTGGCGAGTAGCAATGCCATAAATAACTTCTTAATCATAGCTTATAAATTTTGTATGAGTGATTGATGATTCTTTGAGGCTCTTTAAGCCAAGTTCCATTTGCTTGTCTCTTTTTTGCCTCTTCTACGAATGTGGAAGGTTCACTGCATTGGTGTTCCTCCAAGAATTTTAAAGTCATTTCTCTCATGTTTTCAGTCCTCCTCGAAATAATCATTTTTATTTATCGCAAAGATAGTGCTATTTCTCGATAATTGCGGCTTGTTGAGCGTCAAAAATATGATATTTAAACTTATTTTGCAGATTTTTTAATGTGAAAGTGTTTTTTATTCAAGATTTTTGCTAACTTTGCGGTTGGAAAGTAATTTATAAAATATAGAGAAAAAACGTATGAAACAGTTATCAAAATTATCAATCTTACTACTGTTGGTCGCCCTTGCATTCTGTGCGTGCGACAAGAATAATGGTGATGATGACGGCGGGATGTATTCATCCCAATCCATCTCAGCCATCGGAGTCAATTTACAATTATGCAGGGGAAGTGGAATTTGTAGTGGATGCTCCACAGATAAAAGAGAAAATAGAGCAAGACTTGACGGCAAACCCACCTTTCGGGGGAAGTAAAAAATACCAAATTGTCTTTAGAAAATATTCTACACTCCCATCGTCGTATGAGTTAGGAGTGCAGAATATCAAGGATGAGACAGTTGTAGACAACTATCATCTGGTTGTTGCAGGTGAAGTAGAAGCGAAAGAAAATTATAGATTGTTCTCTTTTGAGTCTGGGATTCTGGGTTTGTATAAGTGGGATGTAGTGCCCTTTGCCACCGAGGATGGCAAGCCGATAGCAACATACGATGTGTTTGTAAAGCGAATCTCTCCTGCATCCTTGGAGGGTAGCAAGTGGTATTTCTGTGAAGACCTCACGGAGAAGTATCGCCAAATATTCCCAAATGAAGACATCCATGCCGTGGTTCGTCGATTGGTTCTTTCGTATGTCAATGGTGGGAATGTTATTAGGGATTAGTTTGTGTAAAGAATGAAAAAGAAGTAAGTATGAAACGAAAAATAATGATTATGGCAGTGCTGGCAATCGCATTGTCGGGTTGCTCGCAAAATAAGCAGTCGGGGGATAAGTCGCAAGAGGGGAATCCAACGGAAAATACCTCAAAAACATCGAATTCATCGGGGATAACGAGCCAATCTTCTGCTGCAAAAGAGAAGACTTCCGCTGCATCAGGCAAGGTAAACTACCTCTCCACCGCCGACTTTAAGAAGAAAGTGGTGAACTACGAGGCTCACCCACAAGAATGGGTGTATGAAGGCACTCGCCCTGCCGTCATCGACTTCTACGCCACCTGGTGTCGTCCTTGCAAGATGATGTCGCCTATCGTGGAGCAACTCGCCAACGCCTACGCTGGCAAGATAGATTTCTACAAGGTCGATATTGACAAGGAGCAAGAGCTTGCCTCCGTCTTCGGCATCCAGAGCATCCCGACCTTCCTCTTCATTCCGATGAAGGGCAAGCCGACGGCGCAAATGGGAGCGATGCAGAAGGAGGAGTTCGAGAAAATCATCAAGGAAGTGATGGGGGAGTAGGGATGCTCATTTACACGCACTTCTCCAACAGTACGAACGTGATGAAACCCAAGAGTAGGGCATAGGTGGCTTGCTTCTGGAAGCCGTGGGCATGGGTCTCTGGTATCATCTCGTCGCTCGTAACATAAAGCATGGCACCACCTGCGAAGCCAAGCATCACAGGCAGGAAAGAGGCTGAGGCTGAACCCAAGCCGAAGCCCAACAGGATGCCCACCACTTCGAGCAAGGCGATGAACACGGAGATGACGAAAGTCCTTGTCGCCGAAACGCCAGCGAGCATCAAAGGGGCGATGATGACCATTCCCTCAGGGATGTTTTGCAGGGCGATGCCGAAGGACACGCCCCAATTTGCCTCTTCCCCAGTGGAACAGACGCTCACACCTGCCGCCATACCCTCGGGAAGCTTGTGGAGGGCTATCGCCATCACGAAGAGCAACACGTGGTTGAGCGTGGAGTTGTGGCGGTGCTGTTCGGGGTCGAGACCTGTGATGTGGTGGAGGTGAGGGGTCACCAAGTCGAGTACGTTGAGGAACAAGGCTCCTGCCATCACGCCGATGGTTACGAGCCACCAGAGCGTTGTCTGCTCAAAGGCTGGCACGATGAGGCCGAGCGTGGAGGCGGCAAGCATAATGCCTGCGCAATAGCCCAACACCGTGTCGTTCCACTTGTGTGGCAATTCCTTGATGAAAAAGCCAAGGATGGCTCCTATGATGGTTGCGCCGCAAAGTCCTGCGGCACTTATCAGAACATTTGTCATAACTTCTAAACTTTTCTGCAAAATTACGTCTAAGTTGCGTGATTGCCAAATATTTCGGGGCTTTTCGGAGAAAAATACATAAAAATAAGTACTGAAAAATGTCGATTTACGGCATTCCTCAGTACTTATGGGGATAAAATAATTCTACTTGATGATGCGATAGTAATCCTCCTTGCGAGGCTTCACGGTGTGAGGATGAGCGGAAGCATAGCCGAGCGACAAGGCACCCACGCCCATCAACCCCTCAGGCAAGCCCCAATCTTTCATCATCTGCTTACCCTCTGCGCTGGCAAACATCACGTCCTCACGGTTTATCCAACAGGTGGAGAGACCGATGGAATGTGCGGCAAGCATCATGTTGCCGAGGATGAGGCTTCCGTCCTTCACGTTGTTAGGGTCGTCCTCACGAGCCAACACGATGACGATGGTAGGCGCACCATAGTAAGGGTCGCTCTCCACGCCCATCGCCTCGGCGTTCATCTTGCGAAGACGAGCGCAAGTGTCTGGGTTTTGCACGGCGATGATGAAAGGCTCTTGCGAGCCATGGCCTGTTGCCGCCCAAGTGCCTGCCTCCAAAACAGTTTTCAACTCTTCGTCGGTAATCTGCTCTGCCTTGTATCGACGAATGCTTCTTCTCTCCTTGATTGCTTTTAATACTTCATTTTCCATTTTTTTCTTATGTTTAAAGGGGAATTTAAGGGGAGTTAAGAGAAGTTATCACTCCCTTCGGTCGTTCGGAAGTTAAGGGACAAATGCTTTCGGGTAGAGTTTTTGATGATGTTCTACAAAAGGTAATGTCCCTTAACTTCTCTCTAACTTCCTTTAACTTCTTTAAATTCCCAAATTATCAATTACATAGGACATCCCGTGTCCTCATCCTCAATATATTGGCTCAACACACGTCCCATTCTCGCCAAACCTTGCATCAAAGTCTGTCGAGGACAAG
>CAVKXW010000137.1:0-5677 GCA_963660215.1 Bacteroidaceae bacterium
GAAGATGTTGCGCTGGATAGGGGAGCACTCGTTGCTTGCGATGACGATGCTCTTGTGCTTAGGATAGAAACCGAGAAGCTCCATCACCTCCCACTTACCGCTAGTGAGCTGCTTCATCTCGATGCTGGAGGCATTGTCGGCAGCAGAGAGACCTTCGCTTGTGGCATTGCCGCCTTTCAGTGTGCAGAGGTAGAGGTGGTTGTAGCCATCCTTGCGGCTCTGCATGATGAACTTGTTGCTGTCCCATGGCAAGAACTGGATAGGATGCAATGGCTCCACATACTTGTCGTCGGTCTCACGATAAAGCTCGGCTATCTTGTCGCCAGTCTCGGCGTTGTAGCTCACGAGACGGCAGTCGTTCTGGTCACGGTTCAACTCGAACATATAGATTACCTTATTGTCTGGACTCCAGGCAATATTGGTGAAATAGCGGTCGGTTGGGTCGCCAGCCTTCAGATAGATGGTGTTGCCTGTCTTCACGTCGAATACGCCGACTGTTACCTTATGGGATGTCTCGCCAGTCATCGGATACTTGTCTGGTGCAGGAGTGGCGATGCAACTCTGTGTCTCAGGGTGATTGAAGTTGTCTATCTCAGGGATGGTAACCTGTGGATAGTCGGTCACCATGCTCTGGTCCATGCGATAGAAGGCGAGCTTGCCGCCGTTTGGACTCCAGAAGGTACCCTTGGAGATACCGAACTCGTCACGGTGTACGCTCTGACCATACACGATTTCACGACTACCGTCGGTAGAAATCTGCGAAATCTTGCCATGGGCGGTCATCACGTATAGGTTATTGTCCTTCAGATAAGCGTAGGCATTCTGCTGTGCGTTTGCCTCCAAGAGGTTCTCGCCATCCTCGAAGCCTACTTCTCTCAGGCACTTTTTCTTCTTCCAGTCGATGTAGTAGGTCGTGCTGCCCTCGCTCACCTTGACGATGGTCTTGCCTGCGTATGGGAACTCGGCGTTGTAGAGAGCGTGAACCTTGCGGTCCTTGGTGTTGCTAATCCACTGGTTGATGTCGTTGATGCCGAAGAGCTTGGTCTCCTTGCCGTTCTTGCTGTTCACAAGATAGCAGGCATCGATGTCCTGGTGTACGAGCTGGTCGCCCCACCAAGTACACCAACGATTCTTAGCCACCATGTTGCGGTAGTTGTTGCCGCCGAAGTTCAAGTCTTCCAATGTGAAAGACTTATCTCCCTTCTGGGCAGGAACCACGCCCTGTGCCTGTACGTTTGCAGTGCCGAGTGCCATCATCGCAGCTAGAGATATACTATAAAATGATTTCTTTAAATTCATAATTTAATGCTTTTGCCCTTTCAGGGCGTTTTTTTAATCCTCGTCCTCGTAGTTGGAGAAGTCACGCTTGCCACCACGCTTGAAGTCTCTGCCTGCCTTGCGGTCGCCCTTGAAACCTCCACGCTTGTCGCCTTTCTCGAAACGCTTGCCGCCCTTGAAGTCGCCACCACGTTTGCCTCCGAAGTCACGGCCTCCCTTGAAGCCACGGCTGCCGCCACGCTTGTCGTCGTCATCGTCACGGCCACCGATTCTTGGTCTTCCGCCACGGCGAATCTCATTACGCTTTTTCTCGAAATCCTCCAGGCGATGGCTGTGGAACTGGAAGCTGCGGATGTCGCCATCCTCGTTCTCAGTCTCCTCGGTGATGCGCTTCTTGAACTCACGCTCCTTCTTGAAACGGTGCTTCTGTGCCATCTCACGCTTCTCTGCATCGGTCTTCACGATACCGCCCTCGGAGCGGAACTCCTTCATCTTGCCGTCGAACATCACGTACTTGCGGAACTCGCACTCCAGTGAACCGTTGAACACAGGTATCTTGATACTTGGCTTCAAACCAATCTGTTCGAAGCACTCCTCACGATAGCTCAAAACCCAAGCCTCGTTGCCAGTGAACGCCTTCTTGAAACGCTCGCCTATCATCTTGTAGGTGCCGAGGAGGTTAGGGGTGGAGATGCGCTCGCCGTAAGGAGGGTTCATCACGATGATGCTCTTCTCGGCTGGCTGGGTGAAGTCCTTGAAGTCCTGTTGTGCGATGGTGATGTCCTTGGTCATACCTGCCGCACGCACGTTGAGGCTAGCTGTGTTCACCGCCTTCATGTCGATGTCGTAGCCATAGATATGATGCTCGAACTCACGCTCTTGAGAGTCGTCGTTGTAAATCATGTCGAAGAGGTCCTGGTCGAAGTCGTTCCACTTCTCGAAGGCAAACTCCTTGCGGAACACGCCTGGGGAGATGTTGCGGGCGATGAGGGCTGCCTCGATGGCGATGGTACCCGAACCACACATAGGGTCGATGAGGTCGCACTCGCCCTTCCAGCCTGTCATGAGAATCATACCTGCCGCAAGCACCTCGTTCAATGGGGCTTCCACCTGCTCCTGACGGTAGCCACGACGGTGGAGGCTCTCACCACTGGAGTCGAGGCTCAGTGTGGCGTTGTCCTCTGCGATGTGGATGTTGAGGCGGATGTCTGGGTTGGATACGCTGATGTTAGGACGTGTGCCCTGCTTCTCACGGAACCAATCGACGATGGCATCCTTTACCTTGTAAGTTACGAAGCGTGAGTTGCGGAACTCCTCGCTGTAAACTACGGAGTCTACAGAGAAAGTCTTCTTCACGTCCAAGATGTCATCCCACTTGATTTTCTGTACCTCGTCGTACACCTCTTCGGCAGAGCGTGCCTTGAAGTGCTTGATAGGCTTCAAGATGCGGATGGCTGTGTGCAACTGGAAGTTAGCACGATACATCATTTCCTTGTCGCCAGTGAAAGATACCATGCGGCGACCGATTTGTACATTGTTAGCACCCAGTTGGGTGAGCTCCTCAGCCAAGACTGGCTCTAGACCCATGAAGGTCTTGGCAATGAGTTCAAATTCCTGTTCCATTATTGAATTCTATATCTAATAAACTTGTTTTTTCTTTCTTGTATTTCTTGGTTTGTGGCTTCATATCCTTGGTTACCCAAACGTTGGCACCCACTACGCAACCCTTTCCGATGGTGATTCTGCCGAGGATCGTGGCGTTGGCGTATACGATGACATCGTCCTGGAGGATAGGGTGGCGAGGGATTCCCTTGATAGGATTGCCGTCCTTGTCGAGTGGGAAACTCTTCGCTCCGAGGGTTACGCCCTGGTAAAGTTTCACGTTGTCGCCGATGATGCAGGTCGCTCCGATGACCACACCTGTGCCATGGTCAATCGTAAAGTGCTTGCCGATGGTAGCCTCTGGGTGGATGTCGATACCTGTCTCGGAGTGCGCCAGCTCGGTCATCATGCGGGGGATGAGTGGCACGCCCAGCTCATAGAGTACGTGGGCTACACGATAGTTCGTCAGTGCCTTTATCACTGGATAGCAAGAGATGATTTCGCCTTGGCTCACAGCCGCAGGGTCGCCCTCGTAGGCTGCCTCCACATCGGTGGCGAGAATCTTGCGGAGCTTAGGAAACTGCATGATGGCCTTGGCGGCGATGACCCCAGCCTTGGCACGTTGATGTTGTAGCTCCTGTTGGGTTTCCGTCTCGCAGTCGTTGGCGAAGCAGAGACCTGCCAAAATTTGCTCGGACAGCATCTCGTAGAGCTTTTCCACTCTTACTCCGATATGGTATTTGATGGTGGAGATATTCACGGACGAATTGCCGAAATATCCCGGAAAGAGGATAGAACGAGACAGACTGATGATTTCTTCGAGCGCCTTGCCCGAAGGAAGAGGGTTCCCGTCTCGATGCTGATGGAAGAGACCACGCAATGACTCCGCACTGGATAGCTCGTCGATGGTTTCCGTCAGCTGATGAGTTAGTGTATCTTTACTCATTTTCTATATGTATCAATAAAATCCGATGCAAAGATACGATTATTCTGAGAATTAACAAAGAAATAAAGGCAGTTTTTTGCTGCGAAAGCGAAAAAACTGCCTAGTATTTAATATTTTATTCTGTGATGTGATAGTTTTTATCTTATGAACCCCTTGTCTTTATCCTGCGATGCTGTCGAGGAAGAGCAGCAATCGGTTCGTTACGTTCACCTCGGATACTCCCGAATCGAAGTCGAGCGACACGAGGTTGAGCTGAGGGAAACGGTCGTGCAGACGCTTCTCTATGCCCTTGCTTATCACGTGGTTGGCGATGCAACCGAATGGCTGGAGGGAGATAATGTTGTCCACGCCGTCTCGGATGTAACCCACTATGTCGGCAGGCAAGAGCCAGCCCTCGCCAAACTGTGCCGCCAGACTGACCAGTCCCTTTACCTCCTTGGCATCGTCGTAGATGTTGGTGAAGCGGCGGAAGTAGCGGAATCGGCTCGCTGCCTTGTTGATTTGTCGGATGCGGCGACCGATGAGGGTTTGGTAGGCTCCCTTCACCACGAAGTCGGGCACCTTGCTGCAACTCAGGCGCATGTGCTTCTGCACCTCTACGTTGACAAACTCCTGGAGGAAGAATGGGGCGAGCAGCGGTGGCACCACCTCGATGCCCTTCGATATGATGTAACGCTCCAAGAACTGGTGGGAGAATGGGTTGAACTTCAGGAAGATCTCGCCCACGATGCCCACCTTCGGCACGTCTCGGTCGATGGTCATTTCGTCGAATTCCTCGGCTGCTTGTCCTAACAGCTTGATGAGACCGCTTGCCGAGTTTCGGGCGATAGGCTCGTCGATGAGGCGCATGTACTTGTCTCTTAGCACCTTGGCTATGCCAGGCTTGCGCTCTCTTACGATGCAGGCGTTGTACATCTCATTGATTGCATCGCCGTAGAGGATGGCGGTGATGATAATCTGCGAGTACTTCAGCCAAGGCACGTTGAAGCCGTCCTGCTCGTTGTAGTCTTGCTTGTCGTCGGTGCTGCCCGAAGCCTCGCCTGTAGAGGCGGTTACGCCGAGGGTGAGCAGTGGCACGTCTTGGAAACCGTTCGATACCATGGCTCGCTTGATGAGGCCTGCATAGTTGGTGGCACGGCACTGTCCGCCTGTCTGGCTCATCACCACGGCGGTGTTCTTCAGGTCGTACTTGCCCGACTTCAGTGCCTTGATGATGTCGCCTACGATGAGGGTGGCAGGGTAGCACACCTCGTTGTTGGCAAACTTCAGGCCGAGTTCGGCGCTCACGTCGTCGCTCATCGGGAGTACCTCTACATCGTAGCCTATCAGCTTGAGGATAGGGGGGATGATAGGGGTGAGATACTCGGTCATGAATGGGGCGAGTATCTTGCGATGCACGTCTTGCTTGGTGAAGACTTTCGTCTGTTGTAAGTGTTGAATGTTGAGTGTTGAATGTTGAGTTTCTCCTGCTGTTGGATTCTTCACTCTTCGTTCTTCACTCTTCACTCCATTCACTCCTCGGAGGCTCTCCACGAGCGAGCGGACACGGAGCTTGAGGCTTCCGATATTGCTCACGTCGTCTATCTTCAGGAGCGTGAAAGGCTTGCCGTGGCGTCGCATGATGTCGCGGATTTCGTCTTGTATGAAACTGTCGGGACCGCAACCGAAGCTCGTCATCTGTACGAAATGCACATTGTTGCCCTGTTCGGCAGCCCATTGCGCCGACTTCATGATGCGGTTCATATATGCCCATTGCTTGACAAGATAAGTCTCTGCCACGCAATGGCTTGGGTCGTTCCCTTGCTCGCCGTCGGTAGGGATGTTTCTTGCGATGTCGTCGCTGATGACATT
>CAVKXW010000137.1:6212-8873 GCA_963660215.1 Bacteroidaceae bacterium
GAGGAGAGGATGATGTCGAAGCCTGCCGCACGCAGGAGCGCATTCCAGAATGGATATTCCTCGTACATGTTGAGAATGCGAGGGATGCCGACCTTGATGCAGCGTTTCACTGCATCAACTATGCTAAGTTCTTGTTGCCCAGGGACTTCTATATTTGTCTTGCTGTCGATGTTACTTGCTGGCCTGTCGAAGAGCAACTTATATTTATAGGTGTAAATATTCTCACCCTTCACGTCGTTCTCGCCTTTGTTGTTGAACACTCGCTCGCACTTGTTGCCTGAGTAGAACTTATTGCCGCCAGCGAAGGTATAGCGAGATACGTAGCAATGGTTCTCGCAGCCCTTGCACTGCAGCTGCTTGGTGTCGTAGTGGGCGAGGGAGAGGAGGTCGTCGATTGAAGAAATCTTGTCCTTGAAATCCGTGAGATTCGTGTGCGACAACATGGCAGCGGCGTGCAGGGCGCAGCCGTATGCTCCCATCAGTTCGGGCATGTTGCTTCGTGCCACCTCGGTGTGAGTCAGCAACTCGAATGCCCTTACCACGGCATCATTTCTCATCGTTCCGCCCTGCACCACAATCTTTCCGCCGAGGTTTTCATTGCCGTGAAGCTTGAGCACTTTGTAAAGGCAATTCTTGATGACGGAATAAGAAATTCCTGCGGAGATGTCGGAAACTGAAGCCCCTTCTCGGAGCACTTGCTTCACCTTCGAGTTCATGAAAACGGTGCAGCGAGTACCCAGGTCGCAAGGTGCCTTCGACTGGCAGGCGAGCTTGGCGAAGTCGCCCACGGAATATCCCATGTTGTTGGCGAAAGTCTGGATGAAGGTGCCGCAGCCCGAAGAGCAAGCCTCGTTCAGCTCCATGCGCACCACCGCCCCCTTTTCTACGAAGATGGCCTTCATGTCCTGTCCGCCGATGTCGAGGATGAAGCTCACGTCGGGCATCAGTGAGGCTGCCGCCCTCTCGTGCGCCATCGTCTCGATGATGCCGCTGTCTAGGTTGAAGGCTGCCTTTATCAACTCCTCGCCGTAGCCAGTGCTGCAACTGCCCACGATCTCAAGCTCTGCGCCTCGAAGGGCAGCCTCTTCCTTCAGGGCGTTCAGTCCATCGGCTACAGCCTTGATAGGGTTGCCGAGGTTCAGGCGATAATTCGTGAAAACGATGTCGAGGTCTCTCGCAGATTTCGCGGATTGCGCAGATTTTAGGGAATCCACAGATTTTGGGGATTGCGCAGATTTTTCTGATTCCGCTGATTTTGGGGATTCCGCAGAGGATGCGGTTCCTTCGTTGAGTCTTGCGGCGACGATTTTTGTGGTTGTCGACCCCGAATCGATGCCGATGACGATTCTTTGCTTGCCTTTTTGCAGCGGTTGGGTTTCGGTTGCGAACTTAGCTTTCGATTTAAGCCACTCCTCGTGCTCTCTGTCGCTCTTAAATAACGGTTCTAGACTACTATGCCACTCTACGCTCGATTCCACGTTCAGACGCACTCTAAGCTCGTTTGTCGAACAAGCGGGTTGCTTCGAACGTCCCGAGTCGGCGCAATCTGACAAATTTGCGTTATCTGCGAAATCTGCGAGAGATTTTTCGGCATTTGCCTTTGCCCTGTAGGCGCATCCCAGTGCAGGGATGAGATTGCTATTCTCCGATACGATGAAATCGTCAGGAGAGAGCTTCATGTAGTCGCAGAAAGCCTTGCGGAGCGCAGGAAGGAAGGTGAGCGGACCGCCGCAGAGCAGGATGGGAGCCTTGAAGTCGATGCCATGGGAAAGCGTCACCACCGTCTGCACGGCGATGGAATGAAAGATGCTGGCGGCAATGTCCTCCTCAGGCAGGTTGCGCGCCATGAGGTTCTGGATGTCGGTCTTGGCGAACACACCGCAGCGTGCCGCCATCGGATAAACGTGCTGGGCTTTCATCGCCAGATCGCTCATCCGCTGGTTGTCCACGCCCATCAGCACGCTCATCTGGTCGATGAAGGCTCCCGTGCCGCCAGCGCAGTTGCCGTTCATGCGCAGCTCCATGCTGCCGTTCTGCTTGCCCTTGCCTTCGGAAGTGGCATTCTGTTGGTTGCCTCGGAAGAAGACCACCTTGGCGTCCTCGCCGCCGATGTCGATAAGTGCCTTCGCCTCAGGATGGGCGTTGCGGGCGTAGATGCTCGCAGCCACCACCTCTTGCACAAACTCCGCCTGGAGCTGTTCGGCGGTAGACATGCCCACGCTGCCAGTCACACAGATGCAGACTGGCGCATTGCCCAACTGCTCGCTGATCTCTTGGAAGTAGCGAGACACGAGTTCATTGACACGAGCGTTGTGTCGCTCGTATTTCGAGTAAACGATCTGGTTGTTTTCGTCGATGACGGCTATCTTGGCTGTCGTAGAGCCTACATCTAGTCCGATGCTATACATTGCTTTCCCTATTATCTTGTTGTTTTGAGCCGTTTGCCGATGGGCATTGTTGGCTCCATCTCACTGTTTCAGAGTGCAAAATTACGAAAAAGTTTTAAGTTGGCGAAATTTTATCTGGCTTATTTATCTAATATGTTGCTAAAAAAGTAATTATCGTTTACAAGTTGTTAACCAGAAGTCTGTCATCGATATGAATATCAATATCAGTAATATCAGTTAATCAGTTTCTATTTGAGGGGTAGCTTGTAAATGA
>CAVKXW010000138.1:0-8736 GCA_963660215.1 Bacteroidaceae bacterium
ATGGAGAGCAAGGGAATCACCACGCCTGAGGAATGGAGACAATGGTGCTCGCCAGTGGTGCCTTTGCTAGAGGCGGATAGATTCTGCTATGAGTCGGGTGAGCGTCTGAAGGCGAAGGTGCAAATCGCTAACTATGGCGGTTCTTCTCTCAAGGGTAAGAAGTTGAGATGGAGAATTTCCGCAGACAAAGGCACATTCAGTACAGAAGATGAGACTGGAATTGCGGAGACCGAGGGTATCCTCAATATTTTTACATACGATGAAGGCTTAATAGACGCAGGAGAACTGAACGAGGAAATCCGTGTGGACAAGCCTGTCAAACTCAATGTTTCGCTTGCCATCGAGGGGACAGAGGCGAGAAACTCCTATGAACTTTGGTTCTACCCTCGCAAGAATATGTCTACAGCTAATAATATAAATAAGGTGGTGAAGGGAAAGACTGCAAAGAAGACAGTAGCATCTAATGTTTCTGATGTCATTGTAGCCAAGGACTTGACGGATGATATTGCCCACAAACTCGAAAGCGGGGCGAAGATTCTTTGGCTTCCTACGGAATCGGATAACTTCGTGGCTTCGGACAGCGTGTTAGTACAAGAAGTAGATGGCAAGAAAAAACTCATAGAGGTTTCTCAGGAAAACAATGCCACTCCTTATACAGTTGGCGGTCTCTTCCAAACCGACTATTGGAACTATCGCATGTTCAAGACTATCTGTGAGAACAACAAGAAGTCTGTATCTCCAGGTACGCTCGGCATCCTTACAAACCCAGAGCATCCTATCTTCCGTGGTTTCCCTACGGAGATGCACACCAACTGGCAATGGTTCCCTGTCATCAAGGAGTCTCATCCATTGGTGCTCGACAACTTCGCCAAGGATTACAAGCCTATCGTGCAAGTCATCGACAACATCGAGCGCAACCATAAGCTCGGTTTGGTGATGGAGTGGAAAGTAGGAGCAGGAAAGCTTCTCGTCTGCATGAGCGACCTTGACAAAGCCTCAAAGTACCCTGAGGGCAGGGCGTTCTACCAGAGCGTGTTGGACTATATGAAATCATCAGACTTCAATCCTGCCGATGAAATAACAGTTGAGGCTCTGAAGAAGACCTTGGCGGAGAAACCGCATGAGGTTACGATGAAGGAGCTGAATAATATCTCGCAATACTAAACTAAAAAAGGTTGGAATCCATCGTGGATTCCAACCTTTTTTAGTTTATAATAAATTGTCTTTACTTCGCATTAATCTCTTTGAGCAAGCGGTCTGCGTGTCCCCACTTGTCCATGAGATAGAGCACATAGCGAATATCGACACCGATGCATCTTGCGAGACGCTTGTCGAAGTTGATGTCGGAGCTGAGGCTATCCCAGTTGCCATCGAAGGCAAGACCTATCAACTCGCCCTTGCCATTGAACATAGGGCTACCAGAGTTACCACCCGTAATGTCGTTGTTGGTCAAGAAGCAGAGTTGCATCTTGCCTGTGGTCTTGTCCTGGTACTTGCCGAAGTCCTTCTCTGAGAGAAGTTCGTGCATGATAGGCTCGGCATAATAATCGAGTACCTTGTCGCCGTGCTTCATCTTCTCCACGATGCTCTCGGCTGTGGTGTAATAGCCAGAAGGCTTGCCACCGAGGTCGAAGCCACCTACCTGACCGTAGCTCAATCGCATGGTGAAGTTGGCGTCGCTGTAGTGAGGCATGTCTTCCTCCATGCGGAGCTTGGCGGCACAGAGATACTTCTCCTGCTCGGCGATGCTGTCGGCGATATTGCCCATTGCCTCGGCAAAGTCGGCATATACATCGTTGAGGTCCATGCCATAGCTTACACCTGGGTCCTTGGCAAAGTTCTTCTGGTTGAAGTAGAGCTTTGCACCCTTCTTCATGATGAGCGACTTGTCCCAAAGATAGCTTACATACTTGCTGTAGTCGCCGCCAAACTGGGTATCGATGGTCTTATAGAACTTAGGCAACCACTTCTCGCTTACATGCTCTTTGTAGTTCTTCAAGAGCGTAGCCAATACCTCTTGGTCAAGTGCCTTGTCCCAAGTGTCGCTGTTGTCATCAAACTCATGATACTGCTTCTTTTTGTTTTTCTCAGAACCCTTTACCTCCATGTTGGTCTGGAGCTTGAGGGCACGGGTGGAGAACTCCACGTTGCTGCGACGAGTGAACGACTCGGCAAAGTTGGTCCAGGCATAGGTTACATCGGTACTCTCTTGATAGAGTTTCTTCAACTTGTCGAAGTCAACCTTGTGGGCGAGCTGGTTGGCTGCCTGTGCGGTATCTTGCCAAGCACGGAGACGAGCTTCGTACTCACGCTTGAGGTTGACGATACCGATGGAATCGATGCACTTGTTCATGCCGATGGCATTCTTCCAGTAATTGGAACTGCTGGCATACTTGCTGTCGTACTTGATGCGCACAGCTTCGTCGGCACGCATGTGCTTCTGCATCACTTCCTGCTTCACGCCACGTACTTGGGCGCGAGGGGCATTCTCTGCATCACGCATCATCTGGATTCCATAGCTGGAGAGGTAACGTTCGGTACTGCCAGGATAACCCATTGTCATGGCATAGTCGCCATCCTTGTAACCTTGTAGCGATACCTGTGCCCAACGCTTAGGGTGGTAAGGCACGTTGTCCTTGCTATAAGCGGCAGGACCGTTGGTCTTAGGATTGGCGTAGATGCGGAAGACAGAAAAATCGCAAGTCTGGCGAGGCCACATCCAGTTGTCGGTGTCGCCACCAAACTTACCCATAGACTTTGGCACGGTGAACACCAAGCGGAGGTCGGTGAAGTCCTGATAGGTAGTAGCGTACCACTTGTTACCCTCATAGAATGCTCTTACTGAAACGTGGAGGGTGGAGTCATTCTTCTTCACCTCCTTGGTCATCGCATTCTCCAGGGAGTCGATGAGTTCGTCACGCTTTTTGTTGTCGAGTGCTTCGTATCCGAGGCTCATCACCTTGTCGGTAACATCCTTTTGGTCGATCATGAAGCTCACGAACATGTTCTCGTTAGGCAATTCCTCGGCGTATGACTTGGCGAAGAAGCCGTTGAGCATGTAGTCGTGCTCTACGGTGGAATGGCTACGGATAGATTCGAAACCACAGTGGTGGTTGGTGAATACCAGTCCATCTGGCGATACCACTACGCCCGAGCAATAGCCTGAGAAGTTGACCACGGCATTCTTCAAGGCGTTCTCGCCGTTGTAGAGTTGGTCGTAGGTCATCGAAAAACCTTCACGCTGCATCATCTCATATACAGCGTTAGGCAAGTTGTAGATAGTCCACATACCCTCGTCGGCATGTGCGGTGTTGATGCCGCAGAAAGCCATGATGGAGGCGATGAGGACAGTTGCTTTTTTCTTCATTGTTTTGTTATTTATTATTTGTTTATACTCTAATTCTTTTGTTGTTTAAGGGCAGAATTCTTTTGTAACCTTCCCCATTTCAGCATGCAAAGGTACATAAATATTCCGTAAATGGCGATAAATCAAAGGATTAATTGCCATTTCTCGTTTTGTAAACACACTTTTATGAGGGAATAATCAGCAAGTTGATACACTTTTATGAGGGAATGTTGGACTTCTGAGCACACTTTTATGAGGGAATAATGAGAAAAAAGTAGAATGAGTTGATGCCAAACTTGCAATATTTTGCGAAGTTCGGCACCAACTCTACTTGTTTTTACTCTTTTATAATGCTCCATTTTCCGCCTTTTGCTGGTCCTTGGCGTTCGATAATTCGCTCTTCTTTCAATTTTTTCAAATGCTTGGTTATCGCACTGCGGTTTATACCAAGTGATTTTGCCATTTCTGTAGAAGATATGGTAGGGTTAGATGCAATGAGTCGAAGAATTGCATCTTTAGTTTTCTGTCCACCTTTTCTGTCCACCTTTTCTGTCCACCTCTTTGCTTTTCTGTCCACTTTTTCTCGTGTGTTGTTACTAAGTAAGGCTTCCTTAAGGTTTGGCTGCACTTTCCATTCTTCTGTAGGGTGAATGTGTAAGTATCTATTCTTCAGTACCCAACCATCACCTAGCAATAGGTTTCGGAAGAAACGAACCAAGTAGATGGGAGAGTATTCTATCCCTTTTTGGATGTTGCGATAGTTCGCACGAACCAAGGCGTTGCGGAAGTACCAAGAGTGTTTGGCAAACATCTCGTTATTTACTTTGTAGCCTAAGGAGCGAAGATATTGAATGGCGAAGACGGCAGTGGTGCGAGTGTTGCCCTCTCTGAAAGCATGGATTTGCCAAATGCCAGAGATGAACTTGGCGATGTGTTCCATCTTTTCATCATCGGATAGACCTGTGTATCGGAAGTTCTTCTCCTGCTCAATGTCCCAATCTAGAGCCCTTCGCAAGTCTTCCCAGTTGAGATAGTTCACTGTGTCTCCTTCCAATACCCATTCTTTCTTAGCAATGTCGTATGGTCTGATTTCTCCAGCATGCTTGAATACTCCTTCGAATATGCGGCGATGGAGCGAAACATAGCCATTGGTGTTGAAAGCAAAAGTTCGAGTGGAGAGTATCTTGGCAATATTGGCTGAAACCTTATCAGCCTCTTCCTCCTCTTCTTCGCGAGGAGTGCGAGCGGTCTTGTTCTGATAATAAGAATCAATGAGTTTTCGGCTTTCCTCGATGCTGATTTCTCCCTCGATGTTTCTTCGAGCCACATCTATGAGATACGCCGAAGGTTGCAAGCCGTCCACTGCCTGCAATCCGATTGCTGTCTTCCAGTTTTCTGCGCTTTCCTTCTGGGTAGGCTCTCCTTGCTGGAGATACTCGTCGAAGGAAGAAAAGTTGTTGTTATCTTTTTCTTTGCTCATAGATGTTGCTTGTTTATATTGCTTGTGCAAAAATACAGAATATATTTCGATTAACCAATATTTTGCAAAGAAAAGATAGAATATTGTGGCTTAAAAATAAAAGAAACTCCCTGTTTCTCGGGGAGTTTCTTGAAAAATGTTTGTAAGTTCGTATGTTACTTCTTGCGTTTGTAGTATGCTGGGAAGCCATATACGGTAACTCTTAGAATCTTCTTGCCTTTCTTCAGATGAGTATATTGTGGGTTGAAGAGGGCTGCGCAGTTGTTGTTCATGACAGCTTCTGTCAATGCAAGTTCTTCTGCTTGGCGGAGGCTTAGTTTATTGAGCTTGATTCTTCCTTCTGTGGTTGATACATCTATGGTGTATGTGATGGCGTCTTTGGCTAAATCCATCGTTAGCTCATTATAGCTTTCAAGCTTTGCCTTTACAGTGTTTGACGCATTGCGATTAGTTGAACCATAGCGTGTGGTTTTGCATGAGCAAATAGCTAATGTAGCTATAGCTATCATGGAAAATGTTATAATCTTTGCTTTCATGTTGCTGAATATTTAAAAGTTCAAATGTAATCCTATGCCCAATGCTTTCTTGTGGGTGACGTTGTCCTTGAACATATCAACGTTCGCATAGAGTGAAGACTGCTTGGTTCTTGATAGTTCCAATTGCATGAGGGGAATGGCTGTTTGTGCAAAGTAATCGGCCTTTTTCTTTTGGATATTTGAGGCTATTAGGCAAGAAGTTCCTAAGATAACTCCTGCTCCAGCAGCAATCGTTCCATATATCCAGAAACTATTCCCATCTTCGTAACAGTAGCTGCCTTGATAATCATCAGAAGTGTTTAGAGCAAAAAAGACAATTCCTGTAGCAACAAGAGCTCCTCCACCAATGAAGGCTATCTTTTTTAATGTCTTAGCTTTCTTAGAATAAGGGTCGTGCTGGATTTGTCTCAAAAGGTAAGCGTCTGATGGATTGAGAGCATCTTGAGATTGGACAATAGACTGTGTGTTAGTTGTGTGTGTGTTGATGTTGGAGGCAGGCAAGCCTATTTGCTCTCTTTCTCCATTCTCATAGTTGATGTAGCTTACCTCATTCTTTCCAATGGTATAGGTTGGTCCATTCTGGTTAGAGAATTTCTTGTACTTGATTTCTGTACTTGTGATTTCTGTCACCTTGGCGGCAATGGTGCTGCCATCCTTCTTGACGATGACATCTTGTGCGTGGGCAATGAAGGAGAACATTGCGAGCACGAAAACTGATAGAAGTTTGCAGGTTCTCATAAATGTTTCTTTTTGTGCCATTCGACTCCTAAATGACTTTTTACTAATCATGTTATGCCATACACAAAAAGAAACGCGGAGCCAGCTCTGTCACTCGTTCCATGGTGTAAAGGCTCTCGCATTGCCCTATCTATCGAAACGAGCAACGAGCAAGAGCCCCACGTAGGTGAATGTATATAAAATCCCCTTTCCCAACAAAAGACAATAAGCCTATGCTGATAAGAGGATATATGACAATACATCCCTATGGGGCGTCCCCGTTGCTTTGTTCTTGATAGATAGTTGGGAATTTGCGAGATTCTTACACCATCAAAACCAAAGCGTACAGTTACGCCTTTTATGTATATGTGTCCATCCAAAGTTCAAGTCTTGATAGACCTTCCTATGTTTGAACGTTGCAAAAATACAATTATTTTTTGAAATAGTGTGCTTTTGGGTACAAAAAAGTGAAAGAAGAGCCTAAAAACTTTAATTTTAGGCTCTAATCTTGATAGTGAATTTACTTTTTCGAGTAATTCGGCGAATACTTCTTGTAAGTATCAAGTCCGTCCACATCAGATTTGAAGATGATGGTATCTATGAAATAATAGTTGCCATCATCTCCAACAAGTACATTGTTAGGCACAGCATCGAATATGTCGTGGATGCCATTAGTGAAGTACGCTCCATTGTCTTCTGCATGAAAACCGATGCGCTCAAACTCAGCCTTGATTTCATCTGGTGTAGCTTCCCTCGCATTTACTACTAACTGTTGGCGTAATATAGCACAAGTCTTTCCGTCTCGATTCTGTGAGAAAGTTACGATTAATAATTGAAACGACCAAGCTTTTCCTCGGTTTCTGCGATATAGCCCTTTTCAATGAAGTCGTACTTCGATGGTGGATGAAGTTATACTTCACCAACTCGTTTGGCGTTTTCAGAATATTTCCCTCTCCAACCATAGTTGGAAGAACTGGTCGTATATCTTATAGACATTCTTGTCTTGCGTGATGAAGTCTTTCTCCAGCAAACCTTTGACCGCCGACACTACGGCACTTGGCGAGGGGAGATGATGGCGTTTGGAAAAGTTGCCGCCCGAAATGCCTTTCACTTCTCGGTCTCTACCTATTGCCAAGAATACATTGCGCTGTTTCTCTGGCATTTGGTAAAGCATACTCTCGTAGGTATCAGATGAAATGTCAAGGATGTAGTTGATAGCATTGTCTATCATCGGTTGGGTACATGTCTCTCCCTTCAGTGTGAGTTGGTACATATAGTTCATCACTTTCTGCATGTACGAGGTGATGCTATTGAACCTCTCGTACAGGTTCTCCACGACCCCTTCTGCCAAGTGTTTCCCTGCTTGCTCAAACTTTTCGGTGGCAAACTCCTTGTATTTATCCAGTGGGATAGGCTTGAGGTTGAAAATCGTTACCGACTGATAGAATGGGCGAGCAGGAGAGGTGAACATCTCTCCCATCAGATGGCGATGCGAGCCAGAGAAGATGAAGTTGGCATTGCTGCATCTCTGTATGTATGTGCGGAGGGTAGCCTCGATATTATCGCCATCGTCATAGTGGGTGATTTGCTGAAACTCATCGATGGCTACCAGGCAATGACGGTCTGCTTGTGAAAGATAACGGAATATCTCATCCAGGGCTATAGATGGATTGGAGATGTTGCCAAGTCCTACTCCCCAGACAGGATTGCCATTGATGTCGAAGGAAACTAAATCTTCCAAGATGGCTTTGCCAAGAACGTTGACGAAGTCCTCCAAGTTCTTTGTGGCATAGATGTCGATGATGAATGTATGATAGTTTTCCTTGATTTCTGGTTGCTCGAAGCAATGGCGAATGAGGTCGGTCTTGCCCAGTCTTCTTGGCGAAATCAAGGCGATGTTGTTCTCATTTGTCAGCATGCGAACCAAGAAATCGGTTTCTTCTACTCGGTCGCAGAAGTACTCTGCGCCAGCATAACCATTTGTAACAAAGGGATTATTTAGCATATTCTCGTTTTTGTCGGCAAATATACAAAGAAATCTTCAAACAAGCAAACCTATCATAAAATAATTATCATAAAATGATAGATTCGCTTGATTCCTTCCCCTTTCTATTTTTGCTATCGTTTGCCGCCAGGACGTTTTTTGCCTCTTTCCTGCTCCTGTAGCTGATACATCTTGCTGATTTGGTCTTGGCTCAGGAACTTGGCGTATTTCTTGTTGTACTTCTGCTTGAGCGAATCCATCTTCTTCTGGTCTTCCTCGCTCATCTGTGGTTTGCCCATCGGCTGCTTGCCGTTCATCGAAGGAGGATTGCCCTGTGGCTTCTCGCCTTGTGGACGAGCAGGAGGATTGCCCTGTGGTCGCTCACCTCTTGGAGGCATTCCACCACGGCGAGGCATCAGCTCCATCATGTCGTTTTGCTCGCTCTTATATACCGACAGAAACTTCTTGCTGGTCTTGTCGTCCAAGCCCAGTTGCTTGGCGATGCTGTTGCCACGGTTCTCTATCATCTGTTCACGAGAAGGGCGGTTGCCTTTCTGTTTGTTACCTTGCGAATTGTTGCCTTGTGCGAAGGCCATGCTACTTGTTGCCAACAAGAGTGTGGCAAACATCCATGTCTTAATTGTCTGTTTCATGTTTAATACTCCTTTTTTAT
>CAVKXW010000139.1:0-8681 GCA_963660215.1 Bacteroidaceae bacterium
ACCCAAGCCTCTGGAGGCTCCTGTTACCAATGCATATTTCATATTTATTATTTTATTTCTATTCTGCTTATTGTGCCGTTCCTATCGAGAAAGCACCTACTAAATTGCAAAAGTAAGAAAAAAAAATCAAATACTCCTAATTTTTTATGTTTTTTTCTTTTAGCATGTGCGATTTTTCGCATAAAATGCCTATATTTGTGGCGTTAAAATATTTAAGGCAATGAAGAAAACTATTTGGAATATATTGATGCTCTGGGCTATTACGCTCGGATGCAATGCACAAAACATGCAGAGTAACAAAAATGCCACCGATAGCAAGACCTATGCCCTCCGCTTCGAAAACTTCGTAAAGGAAGTGGCGGCATGCGACACGCTCTCGAAGGCTCAGAAGACCGACATATCCAACACCTACCAGTTGTATCTCACCGAGTATAAGGTAGTGCGCGACAGCCTGAGCGACGATGACATTCAGAAATGCAGCAAGAACAAGGTGAAGTACCAGAAGGCTATGACTCGTATCTTCGTAAGAAATACGTCGAACGACGTAACTGAAACCGCTGACAGCATCGGCAAGAACGTATCCAAGTTTTTCAAGAAAACTGGCAAGAAGTTCAAGGGTGCCATCGACGGTTTCAAGGATAATTAATTCAATTATTGAGTTTGATACAGAAGCAGCCTTATCATACCAAATTCTAAAGCTGCTTCAGTATTTACTATAGCTGCTCCAGATACTCCGCACACATCTCGGCGCATCTTTCGCCATCCACTCCTGCCGATACGATGCCGCCTGCATAGCCTGCACCCTCGCCACATGGGAAGAGCCCCTGGATGCGAACGTGTTGAAGAGTTTCCCTGTCTCGCACTATACGTACTGGTGACGAGGTGCGGGTCTCCATCGCTATCAGCGTCGCCTCGTTGGTAAGGAATCCGTGGGCGTTCTTGCCAAAGGTCTTGAAACCTTCCTGCAAACGTTTCGCCACGAACGACGGCATCCAGAAATGCAGCGGACTGCTTATCAAGCCAGGCGCATAACTGCTCTTCGGCAGATCGTAGCTCAAACGGTTGTTCACAAAGTCTGCCATACGCTGCGAAGGTGCGGTCTGCTTCATGTTGCCCTGTTGCCAGCATTGTTTTTCTACTATCTGCTGGAAGTACATCATGGAGAGTGGATTCTTCAGAAGTTCTTCTGCTGTAAGAGTACCCTTGACATCTGCTTCGGATGAAGATTCCTCTGCGCCCTTGCCCTGTGATGGGATGCCATGGTCGAGTACGAACTGCGCCACATCCTCAGGATGCGTCTCCACCACCATGCCCGAATTGCTCCAAGCCGTGCCACGGTTGCTAGGACTCATACCATTCACCACCAACTGCTCTGGTCCTGTAGCCGCAGGAATAACAAAACCACCCGGACACATACAGAAACTATATACGCCCCTGCCATCCACCTGGGTTACAAAGCTATATTCGGCGGCAGGCAGATACTTGCCCCTGCCCTGCTTGTTGTGATACTGTATCTGGTCGATGAGCTGCGAAGGATGCTCCAGACGCACGCCCACGGCGATGCCCTTTGCCTCGATGTCTATCTTGGCAGAGGCGAGATAGCGGTACACATCTCTCGCACTATGACCTGTGGCGAGGATGACAGGTCCTCTATAGGTTTCCTCTGCTCCCGTAACAAGATTCTTAGCCTCAACACCTATCACTCGGTCTGTTGCCGAGGTATCGTGATCCGACAGTTTGCCGTCTCTCTCCAATATCAGGCGAGTCATCTTGGTCTGGAAATGCACCTCGCCACCACATCGGATGATGGTGTTGCGCATATTCTCTATGACACGTGGCAACTTGTCGGTACCGATATGCGGATGGGCATCGGCTAGGATATTCGTGTTGGCGCCATGCTGGCAGAATACGTTCAGTATTTTGTCTACGCTGCCACGCTTCTTGCTGCGGGTATAGAGCTTACCGTCGCTATAGGCACCAGCGCCGCCCTCGCCAAAGCAATAGTTGCTCTCGCCATCCACCTTCTGCGTCTTGGTGATGTTGGAGAGGTCTTTCTTGCGCTCACGTACGTCCTTTCCTCTTTCCAGAACTATAGGACGATAGCCTAGTTCGATGAGGCGAAGAGAGGCGAAGAGACCACCAGGTCCCTCTCCTACCACGATGACACGTGGCTTCGAGCTCACATCGGGGTATTCTGTGTGGACGTATTGGTCATCCTGCGGAAACTCGTTGATGTAGGCACGCACCTTCAGATTGACGTAGATGGTGCGCTGGCGTGCGTCGATGCTTCGTTTGAGCACACGCACCTGGTTAAGGGTTCTCACGTCGAGTCCCTTTTCCTTGGAGAGGTAACGCTTGATACCCTCCTCGCTGGCTGCCTGTTCGGGCAGAATTCTTATTTGGTATTCTTGTATCATTGCTTACTTGATTAAAAGTGACAGTTGACCAGTTGACTTTTTGACCTTTTCACTATTTCACCTTTTTCACACATCCATTTCCTTCAGCACCTCCAACGTGTCGAGGGCGTACATCTTGAAATGCCCATCTTCGAGTGTAGCGAAGGTTGGCACGTTTCCTCCCTTAGGGAAGGTGATGCTGCCTGTGTTGCAGACGGCACGATGGATGGACGGCTCGCCCTCTTGGAGCGATGGTACGTCGATGTGGGAGAGTTCCCAGAGATGGCTGTGCCCATAGATGATGGCATCATAAGGCCCCTTAGGCATATTCTCCTTATTATATATATGTCCATGGGTCAGAAGGTATCGCTTGCCACCGTCTACCAACAATGCATAGGTCTCCATAATTGGGAAATCGAGCAGCATCTGGTCTACCTCGGCATCGCAGTTGCCACGCACGGCGACTATTTTGTCGGCAAGGGTGTTAAGACGCTCCACGATACCCTTCGGGTCGATGCCCTCTGGGATGCGGTTGCGAGGACCATAGTTGATGATGTCGCCCATGATGCACATCATGTCACACTTTTCCTGCTCGAAGAAGTCGAGCACTTTCTCCAGGGCTGGCAAGCAGCCGTGAATATCTGAGAATAATAAGTACTTCATTCTATTCTTTATTATTTTATATCTAGGTGCAAAAGTAAGCATTTATTTCGGAATTTGCAATATTTTTGGGGGTATTTTGCGATATTCGATATTTTTTTGTTTACCTTTTCCCTTTTGATTCGTCTTATATTCGTAAAGCAATAGTTAATGGAAGAAACGGAGTTTGAACATATCGCCTCGTCGATGCGCCCCAAGCTAGCGGCACATTGTCATAGCATCCTCGCAAAGAGCCATCTCAGCGAGGAGGCGGAAGACATCGTGCAAGAAACATTGGTGCGGCTCTGGAAGATGCGTGGCAAACTAGAAAGCTACAGGAATATCGAGGCGCTAAGCATGACCATCGCCAAGAACATCTGCATAGACAGGCTCAGACACGACAAGCTCCAGCAAACATCCTACCGGGTGGATTCTTGGGACGAACTTCCCCAAACGGCAAAATCGCAATGCACCGCAAGCACTGGAAGCGACGAAGCCATCATCGGTGAGGACACGCAGAGACGCATCGACCTAGCCCTCTCCAAGCTCCCCTCTACCCAGCGACGCATGCTCTTGATGAGAAGCGAGGGAATGAGCCTGGAAGAAATTGCAGCCGTATGCGGAGCCAACAAGACAAGCAGCAAGACGATGATTTCCGCCGCCCGAAGAGCTATGCTTAAAATGATAAAACCATAAAAAATAAGGAGGAAGAAAATATGAACTTAATAGACAAGGCATATCGCCACCAACTCATAGAACGTTATCTCGACGCTGAAACAAGCATCGAGGAAGAGAAGGCTTTGGCTGATTTCTATCGCCAAAGCCAGGGAAGTGAGCTGACGGAAGAGGACATCTACATCAGAAATCTGATGTTGGGCCTGGAGATTGCAGCCCACAATACTTTCACCAAAGAAGTTTCTCTTCTTGGTGAAGAAGCAACTGATGTTATTACCTTGGCAGAATCGGCACCTATCGGCAAGTCGCTAGCCAGAAAGCAACAACCGAAGCATCTCTGGGTGCGCTTCTCTGCGATATTCCTTGCTGCCGCCATGCTGGCAGGTCTTATATTCTTAGTATTCCCTAGTCATCGAGCCGAGAAGCCAAACTTTGCAGCATTGACTCCTGCACAAACCGTGATTCGCTCGCAACAAAACACATCCAATGATTACGACGGCACGAATCACGATGCGATGAGCCTTGCCGAGCATTCAGAAATGATAGACTCGGCTTTCCTCGCAGACACCAAAGACATCGTAAATCCCAAGGATGTCAGCAAGCTTGCAAGTTCGTCAAAAAAGAAAGATTCTGCCACAAAGGAAAGTTCTGCCTTCAAGGAAACTTCAACCGTCCAAAGGAACTTGCTAAATCAAAGGAACTTACTAGCCCAAAGGAGTTCTATGGGAAAGACACAATCATCCGATGAGATTCCTTCGAACGAAGAAGCGACAAGCAGCAATGATTATTATCAGATTTACGAAGTGGCATCCACTGCTCTTCCTTCCGCAGAACAGCTGAAGATAGAAAACCAAGGGGACAAACTGGTGATTACGGCGATAGACGACAATGGCAACGCCCAGCATTTCTCCGTATCAGTAGACAATGCGGCAGAAGGTGCCTACCAACTGCAACCGCTTTTATCCGATATCAACCTATAAAACATATCGCTTATGAAAAAGATTCTTTTCATTATCGCATTCATCACGGCTACCGCAGCCCACTGCTCGGCATCCGTCGCCGACACGATTCGTACCTACACCATCGACGGAGTGCACATCAAGAATTTCACTGGCAAGGAACTTGCCGGCAAGACCATCAAGTCGTATGAAGTACACCATGCCAAGGTAACTGACAACAGCGTCATCGAGTCGCATCTCATCGAGACCACGACTCCTCCTGCCAAGAAACAGCCTAAGCCACACTACATCTTAGACGGAAAGGAAATCGAGGAGAAGGAATTAAACAGCATTCCTTCTTCTAATATAGACCACATAGAGGTGCTCAAAGCTGGCTCCAAGGCTGCCCTGCAATATGGCAAGGACGGTGATGGGAGAGCGTATGTCATCATCAAGACCAAGAAATAAGAGCCAAGGCTTTGAGCTCAGTACTCTCTAGCTTTTTAGAAGTTCTTCCCCATCTCGTATGCTTGCTGCGGATAGTCGGAAGCCTCCATGTCGGCACGCTGCCAGCAGTTGATGCAAGAAAGCACGCCCTTGTTCTCCCATTGCATATACTTCGCATAATTCTTGAAGAAAGCGATAGGTCCCTCTGCCGACTCCAGGCAGTTGTCTGCCATGGTGAGCAAGAGCGCCGTCTTCTTGTTACCCTGCAAGGCTGCGTTGTTGGCATAGAAGCGATCCATCACCGCCTTGAGCTGCGCATTGATGTTATAATAATAAATAGGTGAGGCGAAGACGATGGCATCCGCCTCCAAGATATGCGGATTCAGTTCTTCCATACCATCCTTGTAGACGCATCCCTTGCCCTTGTTGATGCAAGTGTCGCAACCGATGCACCCATGAATCTCCTTGAAAGCTGCGTCGAAGCGGAACACCTCGTGTCCTGCCTCCTTCGCTCCCTCGATAAACTTATCTACCAACAGGGCTGATGTGCCACGCTTGTGGGCACTGCCCGAAATCACAGTTATTTTCATAATGCTCTTGTTATAGTTTTTTGTATGTTATTGTATTCTTTCGGTTGCAAAATTACAAATAATCTGCCAAACAAGATGTAACTATATTACGGAATTTCCTTGTTACTTTAGGGAAAATCCTACTGCGGTTTATGCGTTTCCCCTTGCCCATCTCCTCGATTCTCGCTATCTTTGCACCATCAAAAGTAGTAATAACCCATTAAAAAGAGAAGATTATGAAACGTACATTATTAGCTATAGTAGCAACACTGGTGATGACAACATCTATGAACGCACAGCGACTGACCGACATTACTGCCGAGGCTCGCTTCATCACTGACAAAATGGTAGTGGAACTGGGATTGAGCAACATACAGCGCAACAACATCCTGAACCTCAACCTCACTTACCTCGACGGCATCAACAGCTACCGTGACCTCGACGGCAACGGTTGGAAGTATCGCAACAAGCAGATGAAGGCGATGCTCTCTGCCAAGCAGTGGAAGAAGTACAAGGAGAGCTACTACTTCTATCGCCCTATCGGCTGGCGCAACAATGCTTACGTGCACAACATCTACGGAAAATATCCTAAGCAGAACCGCCATTTCGGCACTCCTAACAAGCCAAGCTATGACAAGGGCAAGCGAGAGTTCGGCAACAACTCGAAGGAGGCTAAGAAGATGAGAAAGGACATGCGCAAGGGCATGAAGAAGGGAGCGAGATAAAATTATAACACCCAAGAAGGGGGCGAGCCAATGGCTACGCCCCCTTCTGTCGATATTCCCTAGGCGACATGCCCAGCTCTCGCTTCACATACTTGCCAAAGAAGGAGAGATTGTCGAAGCCTGTCTCGTTGGCTATCTCCTTGATGGTCTTGTCGGTGGAACGGAGCATCTGCTTGATGTTGTTCACCGTCATGTCGTTGATGAGGTCGGAGGCTGTCTTGCCGCTCTGCTGCTTGCAGATGGAGGAAAGATACTTGCGAGTAACGCAGAGCTTGTCGGCGTAATAGCCCACCTCATGGCGACGAGGCGAAGATTCGGCGAGCAACTGGGCGAAACGCTTGAAGAGGGTCTCGGCTGCCGTATAGCCATAACTCTTGATGTCGAGGTTGAGCTTAGGCGACAGGCAGTCGTAAAACTCGTATATCATCGAGTGCAGCAGGAGCTTGAGGGCTTCCTTGTGATGAGGCAACTGGACGTCGGTGAGTTTATGGCGGATGATGCCGATATTGAAGAGCGAACGCTCCACCTCCTCTTCCGTGAGATGGAACACAGGCTGTTTCTTGACAGCCATCACCGCCTCCCAGTTGTTGCCACCGAGGAAAAAGATGCTCTCGAAGAAGGCTGGCGACATCACCAGTCCCTCACACTTGAAGTCGATGCTCACCATCGCATCCTCCACGAAGGTGTTAGGATGCCCGATGATGAGGTCGTGCTTGCCTATCTCGTAGTGCTTGCCCTCCATCGTGCAAGTGCCCTTCCCCTCCAGGCATAATACAATAATGTATGTCTCGGCATGAACGTTCTTGATGGGCAATGCACCCAACTCGTCGAACACGGCGAGGTCTTCCGAGGTGAGTTCCTGTAGCTTGCGACGGAACTCCGCCTCTATCTCCTTGGAATCCATTGCTTGTTCCATAATACCTTTTATTTCCATTTGATATTTCTTGTTTTATTCCTTTTCGCCTGCAAAAGTACGACAAATATTCCGAAAGTCTTGTGTTCTTGGCGGCTTATTTTTGTTCCATGCGAGAAGTTTAAGGCAATCATTTCTCGTATAGAATACTTTTTATTCCATCAAGAGATATTATATACCACTAAAAAGTAGTTATTTTGCAGCCGAAAACGAAGACAATAGTACATATCGAACAATAAAACAACAATCAAGTAGTATGAAAGGGAAATATAAGAAAGGTATTGTGATGATGTCGTTCTTATCGGCATCACTGATGATGACAAGTTGCAGCAGCAAGGGAAACGAAGCCAAGGGAGACGCTACCCAGGATGCCATCCTCGTCGAGGAGATGACGATAGGGACAGCCTCATCCTCCTATGGCGACTTCAACTATTCGGGCACCGTGGAGGAAGAGACAGGCACCGCCCTGAGTTTCTCGATGGGCGGAACCATCCGCCAGCTCAACGTGAAGGTAGGCGATCGTGTGCGCCGTGGCCAACTTATCGCCACCGTAGACCCTACGAGCGTGAAGAACAGCTACGAGATGGCTCGCACCAACCGCATCCAAGCGCAGGATGCCTACGACAGATATAAGCAACTCCACGACAAGGGAAGTCTTCCCGACATCAGATGGGTGGAGGTGCAGAGCAAACTGCAAGAGGCTGTCTCTGCCGAGAACATCGCCCGCAAGAACCTGAGCGACTGCAATCTCTATGCGCCATACGACGGTATCATCTCCGAGAAGAATGCCGAGGTAGGACAAAATGTAGCCCCTGGGATGCCTGTAGCCAAGCTCGTCACCACCAAGGTATTGAACGTGAAGATTTCCGTACCAGAGAGCGAAATGGCAAACGTAGCGATTCACCAACGTGCCGACATCCGAGTACAGGCTCTCAACGGCAAGATGTTCTCAGGCTATGTAACAGAGAAGAGCGTCATCGCCGACCCTATTTCTCGCTCCTACGATGTAAAGATCAGGGTGCAGGGAGCCAGCAAGGACCTTTTGCCAGGCATGGTTTCGGAAGTGAAGCTACTGGGCGGAAAGGCTTCGAAGATAGATGCCTCTTCCCCTATCATCATCCCAGCAACTTTAATCCAACTAGCCGACGACAACTCGTCTTTCGTTTGGCTCGACGAGGGAGGTAAGGCAGTACGTCGCACCATCTCTTTAGGCGAATACCAAAGCAACGGAGTGATTGTGAAGAGCGGACTGAAAGCTGGCGACAAGCTCATCGTGGAAGGTCAGCAAAAGGTTTGCAACGGCAGTGTTTTAAAGGTAAAAAGGTAAAAGAGTAAAAAGGTAAAAAAGGCTTTTGCTCAATAAATTACAGCAATAATGG
>CAVKXW010000140.1:0-8669 GCA_963660215.1 Bacteroidaceae bacterium
ATACAAATAGGCTAAAACTATATATCATCAAATATAAAGCTTTCATAAGTATTTTAATAGAGAAAAAAAACAACTTTCTATAAAAAAGGAATACACTACGCAGTTGTTCCAGCAGTTTCCACTGCCAGAACAACCTCGGTACTTATCGAGTAATTAATAAAATCTTAACTATCTAATGTGTTTTCCTTGAAATCAGAATTTCAGGATTTCAAATCACTCACACTTATTAAAACAACCTTTGTAAAACGCAGATATACTTTCAACGAATACTTGGCAAATGGCGTTTTATTGAACAATCCAAGAACTGCACATCATTATACATTTCCAAAGCAGACAATTGTCTATCTGTAAAAGATAGCAACTGCCATTTTAAATCATGATAAGCACCAGCGCCATAATGATAAAAGACTATTTTTCGATTGAAATCATTTATTTTGCACAAATCTTGAAAATATCTAGCAAAGTATTGTTTATCTGTATCACCAAGAGAATAGCCATAAAAGACAACATTACTAGCTTCAGAAAGCCATTTAGAGAATATCCTTGTCTGCTTAAACTTACTATAAGCCTTGTACAAGAAAGCATGCTTCTTAGGAAGCTTAACTTCATCTTCCACACCAAACACTATATCGTCATCGGTTGCCAAACTACCATGAACATGAAGAAGATTGTGATTTTGTGGAGAAAACATATTTGCTGTAATTCCTTCAACAAGTTCTGTATAATTAAAAGTCACAATTCTATTATTTTTACCGAAACCTACCTGATTCGTAAGTATTCGGTATCTCCCCATATCTCCAACCAAGCATACGAGGTTTAGCCCTCCATCAGCCTATGCCAATGGAGGTTACACCTTGTTTTTGACTAAATTAAATTTCATTTTCATTGTTCCTCATCTTCCCAAAACTCTGGAAGAAGAGTATAAAGTTTATCCTTCGGCGTTGTCTTTATGTTTTTCAACACATAACAGAGCCAACGCTCAGGATTTTTACCCAGCACCTTGCAAGCTCCAAACAATGAGTACATTATTGCTGCTCGCTTGCAAGCATCCAAGTCTCGGCAGAACAAGTATGCCTTCTTGCCCATCACCATGTCTCGGATGAGACGCTCGGTATCATTGTTGTCTATTGGCATCTCCGGTATGTCCAAGTAATGAGTCAGCTCGTCATAGTTACGAATCAAGTAGTTCAACGCCTTGAAGATCAGACTGTCCTTTGGCACTTCAAGAATCGCACTCGCCGCCCACAATCGGAAGGTCTCCCATATAGGACCAGCTTGTTCCCTTCTGAACTTGGCTTTTTCCGCCCCAGTCAAGCCATCCTCCTTTATCATATCCTCAACAAGATAAGCATCCTGGTAAAAGAGCAATGCAATCTGAGCCAACGTCGGATTTTCCTTCAAGGCTCGCTCTGCCATGCGACGAGAGTGAGCCACACATCGACACAGGATAAGACCTTCGACCTTTTTCATCCAATCATAACCTGCGTAGGCATCACACATAAAGACATTGCCTGTCCACTCCTTCAAGTTATCCATGATGTCCGCCTTGCCTCTGCCACACTTATTCTTGGTGTTGACGAGGAAGATGGGGATGCCTGTTGTCACCGAGCGATACTGGATCATGTAATGCCCAACCGTCTTGTGCTTCTCGCAATTGATAATTGGGAATGGGCTACCGTCACCTGCGAGCATCAAGCTAGAAAAGACTCTTTTCTTTTGCAGCTCATACAATGGTTCTACCATTTCGCAAGTTGCCTGGTGCCAGTCATCTATCGTGGCTGGAGCCATCGGAAGACCATCCTGCTTCATCTTCTTTATCTGGCGGTTGAACGGTTGGTGAAGTACATATTTTCCATTTTCCACCTTGGCTACCAACTCTGGCGTGGCATAGCTCTTCCAAAATAGCCCCTCATAGCAATCCGCCTGTTCCGTCGGTCCGTTTGGATTGTCCTTTCGTCTCACTATCGGGCGAACGACCGGCTGAACGACATACGGCGAAGGTGCTGGCAAGACAAACTCTTGAACATCTTTGCCAATGATGTCATATTCATCCTCATGACCTTTATAGCAATCAGGCCAAATCACTTGTTCTGCCAAGCGAGGCAAGCAGGCTGGCAACTTGTTCCTGCCATGACCACTCTTTTTACCATCCCCCTTCAATAGTTTTAGAGTTTCTTGCTTTTGCCTATAGTCACGGCAATAATCCCTACATCTCTCAAACTTCTTCTTCGTCTCAGGAGTGAGGTTTAAGGACTTCATCGCACGCTCATACAAACTCTCACGCTGTTCCGGGGTAAAGACTATTCGCTCACGTTTTTGGGTAAATAACATTCTCACAAGCGAGGCCACCTGGTCTGTCTTAGCCTTGTTCTTGGCTTCTGCCTTGTCCAGCTTTTCCTTGATTTCTTCCTTTAAGGCAGCCTGTGTTTCCTCGGCAGCCTGCTGATATTTAGCCAGTAGCTCCTGTCCCTTGGACGAGTCCTTGTCCATTACTGCCATAAAAGCTTGCAGGAAGGTCTCAAACATGTCGGCAAGCCGAGTCAATGCGGTCTTCTCTGCTCTTGAGCGAAGTTCCGCAAGCCGCTTGTTCACACGAGCCTCGATGTTTTGAACTATGGTGTCAGCCTTTTTGGTAATTTCCTGCTCACGGGCATCAAGTTCCAGCTTTTGGTCTTCCAACGCTTTCTTCCGCTCCGCAAGTTCCGCTTCCACCTCTTGTCTGATACGTTCTTTTGCTGCAGCAACTTGGCGAGCCACCTCTTCATCAATCAACTGCTGACGAGAAGCACGCTCGGCATCCAAGGCGTGTTCTGCGAGGTCAGCCCTTTCCACTGCCGTGGCAACCTGACCTCGCACATTGGCATACTTCTCTGCCAAAGACGCACTTTTCCCTGTATTTTGTTGCTGTTCAAACATATCGTTTACCTTATTTCTTACCATGCAAAGGTACTAAAAAATATTGAGAAAAACGAATATTTCGATTGATATTTACGCCTAAATATCAGCTATTTACGTTAATAAAAACTAATAGTAAAATTACACTTTCGATGGTGTTGCATCATACCATTTCTCACCCAAAATCAAGAGGGTGAACTCATCTGGTGTCAACGTTGTTGTACGATTATCTTCATTAAGGCGAGGCATTTGGAAACGACCCTCGCTCAACTTTCTTACATAAAGAGTCAAGCCATCACTCTCACGATGCAAGACCTTGGCTGTCTTGCGAGTCTTACCTATAAATATAAAGGCTTCATCTTGTGTGAGGTAACGTCCGAACTCCTGGTTCACGATTCCCTGGAGACCTTGGAACTGCTTGCGCATATCGACTGGTTCCATGCACAAGTAGTACTTCAGGTCATCCGTCAACTGACAAACTCTAGCCATAAGCCTATACCGTTATACTAATGTAGGCTCGAAGCTGGTCGATGCTGATGTCAGCTGGGAGGATTAGTGTTACACCATTGGGATAACTTAATTTGAGATAAGGGTTGCGATGGCTGCGTGCATTCACTGACTCACGCATCTCCCTTGCCTCACTGTCGCCGATTACAACCTCGGCGAACTTAGGCTTGCTGTTTAATTGTTTCTTGCCTTGTACCATAATTTGAATATTTAAAAATCACGGTGCAAAGGTAAGCAACTTTTCTCAGGTCGGCAATACGGCATTCACCGATTCCTAAGACATAGCCAAATTTTTCAGCAACTTTTTGTGTTAATAAATGCAAAGACCTTGTTTTGGAGGCTATATGCACTAAACATTCGGTAGCAGAAGAGGTCTTAATTGACTTTTCTGTTACAAAATGACACGGAACTCGTTCTTTTAATAGCGTATGGCTAGATTCCTAATTAGTTATCCGTGTACAGGTCTTCACAAGACTCTAGACGGGGCAGCAGCACAGACTGCCATAGTTCACTTGTTTCAGACTTATGATTGTGCAAATATTGCATTGTTGCCTTTCGTATCCAAAGTTTCCCATGTTCTCTTTTGTTTGGCAATAGCGAACATTCTGAGAATGAGCTTGAACTTGACGGCGTTCAATGCCTTGCGTTTTATGTCCGGGTCATTCTTGCCTCCTAACTTTCTGTTGTAAAATGAATTCAGTTCTGCATCTATCTCCACAGCCCTCAAAGCCGCCATGGACAGGTCGGCTTTCGCCTGACCGTCACAGCGTGCGGAAGGTCGGGCTCTCCATCTCACGCTTGTGCCTGAAGTGTGACGGCATGGAGCAACGCCGACATATCTTGCATATTGTCTGGGTGTGTCAAATGAGGTAAAGTTACGAGTGATGACTATTGCATTTATGGCGTTTACCAGTCCTATTCCTGGGATTGTAAGAAGGTTCGTGTAAGTCTCGATTAGGTCGCTCTCCTTGGCTATCAACTCTTCCATCTCATGCTCAATCTTCTTGATGTCCTTGTCGAGGGATTTGATGTACTTAGCGTATATTGCTGCGTCTTCTTTCTTGTCAAATGTCTGCTTCCTGTTTATGAAGCAGGTTCTTTGCTCTACCAAGAACTTACGCTCGCTTGTGAGCTTTTCCAGTTTCATCAAGGTCTTGCTAGGCAACTCGTATGGCTTGATGCATTCGGAACCATCGTAACGAGAGAGAAAGTCGGCAATCTTGGCGGAGTCTATCTTGTCGCTCTTGTCACGAGGTCCAATTGGGTGGTGCTTTACCACCTGAGTTCCCAACATACAAAACTGGTATTTCTTGGCCGTCAGGAACTTCTCCAGCTCCACGGAATAACATCCTGTGAACTCCATTCCGAACAAGGCATGAGCGAGTGCCACATGATTGGCCTTGATCCATGAGCACAGTTCCTTGAATCCCTTTCGAGAGTTGTCAAACACTGCGTGTGGAAAGTCCTTGATATTGGTTCCCTCACAGAAAATTGATGCGTCGATGACATTTTTCGAGATGTCTATGCCGATAAATGACTTATTTTTCATATCTTTGCAGCGCATTTGCAGGAAGGAACTCTCTATGCCAGGGTAAGCCACATCTTTTAAAAGCATTCCACAGCTAATTCCCTAAACGGCACTTGGCCTGGCATTTCAGGCAGGGGGAGACTAGATCAGGGAAAGGTCTTTGTCTAAGACAAAATAGTTCACTACCCCCGTCCGGAGTTCCTTCCTTTTCAGATGCTCCTGCAAAGGTAGTGAAAAATACGCAGACAAAAGACTGATTCAGGCAATAGTTATGGACTGGAAAATATGATAGTTCACTTTTGCTGCGTTTTTAGTTCTTGTATGCGTCTGTCTCCACGTATGGTGTCCCTCTTTTGACAACGGCAAACATGCGGAGTACGAGTTTGAACTTGATGGCGTTGAGTACGATGCCACCGCACTTTTCCTTTCTTTTTCGTTGCCAATAGTCCCCTATGGCAGGATTGTACCTGATGGCTGCCAAGGCTGCAATGGACAAGTCCGCCTTGGCTTCGGAAAAGCCTTTCTTGGAAACGCTCGTTCCCTTTCGGACAGATGTGCCCGATTCATTCTTGAATGGGGCTATTCCAATATAACAGGCATATTTGCGAGGATTGCTGATGCCCGTGAAGTTTTCCGTCAACACTATCGTCTCCAACGCAATCAGGCGACCTATGCCTGGGATAGAGGTCAAGAGTTCAAAGTTCTTGCCGATGCTGGAATCCTCTCCCATGCAACAGTCAATCTCGCTGTCTATAGCTTTTTGTGCGTCTTTGAGACTTTGGAGGAGATTTTTCTTACGTTCCACAGCTTGGTCTGTATCGTATGCGCAAATGTCATGGAGTTGTTGCTTGTAGAGGACTGACTGCTTGGTGTTCTGCTTACGTTCCGCCAACAGTCTCTTCAACTTGAAATAGACATGAGAGGGCAGTTTGGATGGACTACGCAAAATCTTCTTGTGGTTCTGCTCACAGTAGATGGCTATGCGAAATGAGTCTAGCTCATCGGTCTTCACACGGTCGAGGGAACGCTGACCATCGTCTAAGTCAGGCTCAAAGCGATGCATCTTGCGAGGTTCCACCATACCATAGACATACCCTTGGGATTCTAACCACAATCTAAAGTTTTGGTTGTAGAGCCCTGTGTATTCCATACAGAATAAAATTGTGTCAAAGTTCTTACCGACCTTTGCTACCCACGAAGCAATCTGCTTGAATCCCACATTGTCATTAGTCACCTTGACGTGCGCATTCTTCCAATCAATGTTTTCACCATCATAATAGGCTAGGTCGAGAGTCTTCTTGGAGACATCTACACCAATGTAAAGTTCTTTATCCATTATCTTGACATTTTTAAGTTTAACGGAATCAAGAAAGGAAGTTGGACTGGCGAAGGACTTAATCGGTGAGGAGAGCACATCTTGAACACTTACTAGTACACCTTAACACCCATTAACCAACTTTGGCTTTCGTGGTTCCGGGTGCAAAGGTAAAAGAACACTTACCCTGATTCAATAATGCTAATGCATTAGAAGAAGAACTGATTGTTGAATCCCTCTCAGTTTCTCTCTTCAAATATTTTTTCAAAGTATCTTTCAATGTTTCATACTCCACTTGAAGAAGTCCAGGTCCATTTGTTTTCATCGGACTCATTACCCCTCCACTATTGATTTCAAGACAATATTTTGATAATTCTTTTTCTATGTCTATCCATGTCTTGTTTTGGTTTTGCTCCTTATAGAGATACTCTCCTAAATACGTAGACCGACGAAAATCAAGGAATTCCTTACTTTTCATAAAGTCTCCATATGAGGTTTTGAAATCTAAACCTAAATCAAAGCCATTACCCAATATAAATAATGTATTATCCATGGTCTTCTTGTTTTACAACTATTTTCACCAGACTTATGTATTTTTCTATTTACACCTATATTGCTCCAAGCTTTTCTTCAAAAGGGCATTAACGGTTCGTGGAGACTGCTTGGAATGGACAAAAGCAAGAATCACTATCTTATCGTATTCTGTATCAACAAAATAATACAAGACATTCGGAGCTATCACTAAATGGCGCAAAGGAAAACGCAACGATAGCTTCACGCCATCATAACGTCCACTTTCAGGAAACTTGACCAGCCCATCAACTTTAACTTTTACCTTATCGTATGCGTTCATAGCAACACGTTCGCCGAAATTTTCAGAAACGTATTCCATGACATCGCCTAATTGGGCTAAAGCCATATCTGACCACTCTACTTCCATCCCATACGCTCTTTAATCATCTCCATAGCTTGGGCATGAGGAATGCAACGACCTGCACGACTCTCCTCCAAGGCATATTCACCAGCTTGAAGAAGAAGGTCTTTCGAGATTTCATCAGCAAAAACTTCAACCTCTTCAACATCGTTCCTCTGCTCCTCATCCTTGATGGATGTATAAAGCAAAGTGATAAGCATTCGCTTATCCTCAACATCCCAGTTCTTTATTTCATTCCAAACAGGAGTTTTTTGTATCTTGACATTACTTGCTCTCATGTTTACCTCCTATATTTAAGTATTTGCCTGCAAATTTACACTTTTTCTTCGTAACCACCAAGGGTTTTAACGAATATTTTTGGGCGAATCATAAGCGAGAGAATCCTTTCCCTGTAAGCATGGCATAGCTATCATCACATTGGGAGATGATTTTGAACTTAAAGCCCAGTATTTTCTTTATCAAAATAACCTGAATCGCCAAGAAAGAGAACTCAGGAACCATCACAAACTGCGGATTGGCTTTTCTTATCAAGGAAACAAGCCCCCACACGATTTGTCGGTCTCCCAACATACGTTTTATTTTTAGATATTTGGGGGTAAAAGTGCATTTTCCCTCCAACTCTTCCGTTGAAAACAACTGTCCATCAAAGCCATGCAATTGGAAATAGATTTCACAATTCATATGCTCATACAGATAGTTATAATAGTCTAGACGATATGGAGCCAGCAACACCCCTAAATATAAGTTTTTTCGCTTTAACATAACCATATTGCTATTTTAGTTTTTTCAAGAAATCATTAGCTACGGTTTTCAATGACACAACTGATGGTAAGAAACTTAATCCCAAATTAAATCTCAAGTAAGAATTTATCAATCTCAGTATTTTGTAATTATTCCACCAAGGAGAAGAAATTCGCAGCCTATCAATCTGCTTATTTTCTGCAAGAGAACAAAACAATTCATACCAATGTCGTGCTATTAGGTGAGGATTATATATTTTCACAGCCGATTCTGTCAAAACTTCAATTGAATGGTAAAACATATCGCAACATAAAGTAAATCCTATCTTATGCACATCATCAAGGAAACCACTTGAATGAATACAAATAACAAAAATATCGCAATTGCGCGAGTAAAAATTTAGATTTCATTTCATAAGTTCTATGAACAGAATTATCTTCTTTTACGGTATGCTCGATATGCTTGTTCTAAAAAGCCAGACATAGTTTTAAAACATCCGACAATATTGACAGTAAACCATAGCGGATTATTTCTTTTAGACGCATACTTGCGTAATTCTCCATCGCTCATATTCAACACCCGTCCAAGAGCTACCTTTAAGAAAGGAATGCCATGGTGAGCTGTTGAAAATTTCAAGCAACATAGAGATTTAGGAAGCAAAGTTGAAGAAAACAACATTGTGTACTGCTTTTTATCTTCTATACAGTTCTCCGATAAAAAATAATAATATTTTACTGTCACTCGCATTT
>CAVKXW010000141.1:0-8663 GCA_963660215.1 Bacteroidaceae bacterium
GCGACCCCAACCTTGGCAAGGTTGTGCTCTACCAACTGAGCTATTTCCGCAAATTAACAATAACAAAGTGAAGAGGAGGAGACTCGAACTCCCACGACACAATTGTCACTACCCCCTCAAAGTAGCGCGTCTACCAATTCCGCCACCTCTCCAACACTAAGCTAATTTAAACATCTGTGCCCAAGACAGGACTCGAACCTGCACGTTGTGAAACACACGCACCTGAAACGTGCGCGTCTACCAATTCCGCCACCTGGGCTTTTACAATAATTCAAAGAAGAGCGGAAAACGGGACTCGGACCCGCGACCCCAACCTTGGCAAGGTTGTGCTCTACCAACTGAGCTATTTCCGCAAATTCCTACTCATCATAGGAGCGTTCCTCCGAATGCGAGTGCAAAGGTACTACTTTTTTCCGAACTGACAAATTTTTCAATGACTTTTTTCAAAAAAAAGCACATTTTACTTAATTTTCTTATCTCAAATGTGCTTTTTTCATGTCTCTACTGAGCTTTTACACCCATTTTTCCTGCATTTGCTATATTTTTAGTCCATGCGATTACGATAATCTTCATATCCGTATTTTCGTAATATTTCCAATTCTCCATTTAAACGAACAATCCCTATTGCAGGATGAGTGATGCCATTAAAAGTATTCGTTTTAACCGTCGTATAATGAAGCATATCCTCAAAAATAATATTCTCACCAACCTGCAATTCATGTTCAAAAGCCCAAAAGCCCATAAAATCACCGCTTAAACAGCTATTTCCACCTATTCTATATATATATTTTCCTGCCGGAGCCTTCATTTGCTCAACTCCTTCTAAAATCACAGCATTTCTAACAGTTGGCATATATGGCATCTCCAGGCAGTCTGGCATATGACAAGTAAAACTAGCATTTATAATGGCCGTTCGTATGCCTTTATCTTCAACTATATCCACCACTTGGGCTACCAACGTTCCCGTTTGCCATCCAAAAGCACTTCCAGGTTCCATGATAACCTTCAGGTGTGGATAGCGGGAATGGAAATCCTTTATGATATGAACAAGGAGTTCTACGTCATAATCTTTACGAGTCATCAGATGCCCCCCACCAAAATTAATCCATTTCAACTGCGGAAACCACTTTGCAAACTTTTCCTCTATATGCAATAAGGTACGCGCAAATACATCAGCCCCACTTTCACAATGGCAATGACAATGAAATCCTTCAATATCAACAGGCAAAGCATCAGGCAACTTATCCGCCGACACACCAAAACGAGTGCCAGGCGCACATGGATTATAGAGCAAAGTTGAAATCTCAGAATACTCTGGATTCACTCGCAGCCCCAATTTGACTTCAGGATTAATCATACGAGCACGCTTATGATAACGCTCATATTGCGACAGGGAATTAAAAGAAAGATGACTGGAATACTGTACAATTTCATCTATTTCATAATCCGTATAAGCAGGCGAAAAAGTATGTGCCCTACTCCCAAACTCTTCAAAAGCGAGGCGAGCTTCCCATAAAGAGCTAGCCGTAGTAGAAGAAATATATTCTTTAAAAATAGGAAATGTCTTCCATAAAGCATACGCCTTGAAAGCCAAGATGACTTCCATGTCAGCGCGCTCAGCCACTGTTTTTATAAGAGAGAGATTTCTTCTCAAACGTTTTTCCTCTAACACATAAATTGGGCGTTGAATCTCATTAAAATTCTCTAAATTTACTTTCATATCTTGATAAATATTAATTTTATGGTGCAAAGATAGCTTTTTATCTCCAATATAATTGCTAGTTTGCTATTTTTTTAATACTTTTGCAAAAGAAAAAGCAATTTAATGATGAAATTAGCAATAATGACCAAGTCCACATTCTTTGTGGAAGAAGACAAGATACTCACTTCGCTGTTCGACGAGGGCATGGACAACCTACACCTTTTCAAGCCCAATTCGTCGCCAATGTATGCGGAGCGACTGCTCACGTTGTTGCCAGAAGACTATCTGCACAAGATTACTGTTCACGATCATTACTACTTGAAACAAGAGTATGATTTAGCAGGTATACACATAGATGCTCCTAGCGCAAATGTCCCTGACGGCTACAAGGGGAAATATAGTCGTACCTGCACAGACCTTTCTATGCTCAAGGAGATGAAAAAGAAATCTAATTATGTTTTCTTAAAGAATATTTTCGACTGCATAGAATTCAAGGACGAAAAATCATCTTTTAACATGCAACAACTAGAGACCGCCGCCAAAGCAGGACTCATAGACAAGAAAGTTTATGCCTTGGGAGGAATGAGTTTGGAAAACATCAAAATAGCCAAAGATCTCGGATTTGGAGGAGTCGTGATTTGCGGTGATTTATGGAATCGTTTCGACATACACAACGAAAAAGATTTCAAAGAACTCATACTGCATTTTGAACGTCTCAGAAAAGCCGTCAGCTAAAGTCTTGCATAGCAGGAAACAGCAAAAATTGAAAATAATAAACTATTAATACACATAAACACTAATTAAAAATGAGTGACAAGAACTCTTTTTTGGTATTCTCTGGTACTAACTCGAGATACCTTGCAGAAAAAATCTGCGCTAGCTTAGGTTGCCCACTGGGTAATTTGGTTGTAACCAAGTTTTCTGATGGTGAATTTGGAGTCTCTTTCGAGGAGTCGATTCGCGGTCGTGATGTATTCCTTGTTCAGAGCACCTTTCCTAACTCAGACAACTTAATGGAGCTTCTTTTGATGATTGATGCCGCTAAACGTGCTTCTGCCCGCCAAATTATCGCTGTAGTTCCTTACTTCGGTTGGGCACGTCAGGACCGCAAGGACAAGCCACGTGTCAGCATCGGTGCCAAGTTAGTAGCCGATTTGCTCAGCGTTGCTGGCATCGACCGCCTCATCACCATGGATTTACATGCCGATCAGATTCAGGGTTTCTTCGATGTACCTGTTGACCACCTCTATGCTTCTGGTGTCATCCTGCCATATCTCCAGAGCCTTCGTCTCAAGGATATGGTTATCGCATCTCCTGATGTTGGTGGTTCTAAACGTGCCAACACTTACGCCAAGTACTTCGGTTGCCCTCTCGTACTCTGCAACAAGACACGTGCCCGTGCCAATGTGGTAGCCAGTATGCAGATTATCGGTGACGTAAAGGACAAGAACGTTGTCATCATCGACGATATGGTGGACACAGCCGGCACTATTACCAAGGCTGCTGACATCATGAAGCAAGCTGGAGCTAAGACTGTTCGCGCTTGTGCTTCCCACTGCGTGATGAGTGGTCCAGCATCTGAGCGTGTTCAGGATTCTGCCCTTGAGGAGATTGTCTTCACAGACTCCATTCCTTACACCAACCGTTGCGCCAAGGTTAAGCAGATTTCTATCGCAGATATGTTTGCCGAGACCATCCGACGTGTAGAGGACAACGAGAGTATTTCTTCTCAGTATCTCGTATAATATACACATTATTATATAATATAAAAAAAGGAGCCATCCCCTACTTCAACATGGGAATGGCTCCTTTTCTATTTTTGTCTTATTGAATAAAAAAATCCCACACTCTTTTTGGAGTGCAGGATTTTTTTATTTTGATTACCTATTGTATTAGTTCAACCACTTCACGTAGCAGAAGTCCTGACGATGTGGCAACTTGTCGTTCTTAGGATACATACGAACGGCAGTCTTGAATGAACCAGCGTTGATTGGCTCAATCTCAGCCTTGAATGTATAGTTGTTGCCCTCGTGACCGATTACCTCGAATGGATAAACTGCATAAATCTGCTTGCCATCCTCAGGCTGCTCACGCAATACTACGAGCTCCAAGCCCACAGCATCGTTCAAGCCCTGCTCGTCGATGACATACTGAACCTGAATCTTCTGACCTGTTTCGGCTGCCATCAACATGCAGTCGTCCTTAGAAACTACATGGATGTTGTCCCAACGCTCAGCCACCTGCTCCTTCCAGAGAGCGATTTCCTTGGCAAGTGCATTGTCGTTGGCACTCAACTTAGCGAAGCGAGCTGCCTGCTTGCAGTAGAACTTGTCATAGTAGTCGTCGAGCTGACGCTTCATGGTGTAGTGAGGAGCGATAGTTGCGATAGAGTTCTTTACTACCTGTATCCACTCCTTGCTGTAACCGTCCTTGTTCTTGTTGTAGTACATAGGAACGATGTCGTTCTCCAACATATTGTAGATAGTGGCAGCGTCGAGCTGATCCTGATAACCCTGGTTCTGGTATGTACGCTTCTCAGGAAGTGCCCAACCAGCGCCCTCACGATAACCTTCTACCCACCAACCGTCGAGTACAGAGAGGTTGACAACACCGTTCATCTCAGCCTTCTCGCCAGATGTACCAGAAGCCTCCAATGGACGAGTAGGAGTATTCATCCAGATATCAACACCTGAAACCAAGCGGCGAGCCAATGTCATATCGTAGTCCTCCAAGAAGATAATCTTGCCGAGGAACTCAGGACGCTGACTGATTTCGAAAATCTTCTTGATCAAGCCCTGGCCTGCACCGTCTGCAGGGTGAGCCTTACCAGAGAAGAAGAACAATACTGGATGCTCTGGGTCGTTAACGATTTTAGCCAAGCGATCCAAGTCGGTGAAGAGCAAGTGAGCACGCTTGTATGTAGCGAAACGACGGCAGAAACCTATCATCAATGCGTTAGGGTTGATGCGCTCAAGGAGTGATACCACACGAGCTGGGTCACCCTGGTTCTTCAACCATGTCTCGGTAAACTTCTCACGGATATACTCTACGAGCTTCTTCTTTAAAGTCATACGAGTGTTCCAGATCTCCTTGTCATCCACATTGTAGATAGCATGCCAGATTTCCTCGTTGCTCTGGTCGTTCATGAAGTTCTTGTCGAAGTACTTGTCATAGAGATGACGCCACTCAGTAGCTGTCCATGTAGGGAAGTGTACACCGTTGGTTACATAGCCTACGTGGTTCTCCTCTGGGAAGTAACCCTTCCAGATATTAGAGAACATCTGCTGGCTTACCCATCCGTGGAGCTTACTTACACCGTTTACCTCCTGGCAAGTGTTGCAAGCGAAGGTAGAGAGGCAGAAGCGCTCGTTGTGGTCGTCAGCATTCTCACGACCCATGCCGATGAACTCATCCCAAGAGATGCCGAGGCGCTGTGGATAGCCACCCATGTACTTGCCGAAGAGAGACTCGTCGAAGTAGTCGTGACCAGCTGGCACTGGGGTGTGAACAGTATAGAGAGAAGAAGCACGAACCAACTCAAGAGCCTGGTTGAAGTTCAAGCCGTCCTCCTCGATATAGTCGCAGAGACGCTGCAAGTTGCAGAGAGCAGCATGGCCCTCGTTGCAGTGATAGATGTCCTTCTTGATACCCATCTTCTTGAGTGCGAGCATACCACCGATACCGAGCAAGATTTCCTGCTTCAAGCGGTTCTCCCAGTCACCACCATAGAGAGAGTGAGTGATAGGACGGTCATACTCAGAGTTCATATCATTATCTGTATCAAGGAGATACAACTTGATACGACCAACATTCACCTGCCATACGTATGCGTGAACCTGATAGTTGGTGTAAGGTACATCCACTACCAATGGGTTGCCATTCTCATCGTATACTCGCTCGATAGGGAGAGAGTTGAAGTTCTGGGCATCGTAGTTAGCAATCTGCTGACCATCCATGCTCAAAGACTGCTTGAAGTAACCGAATCTGTAAAGGAAACCTACAGCGCAGAGGTTGACATTGCTGTCAGAAGCCTCCTTCAAGTAGTCGCCAGCAAGCATACCGAGACCACCAGAGTAAATCTTCAGTACCTGGTTCAAGCCATACTCCATACAGAAGTAAGCTACAGATGGACGCTTAGCGTTAGGCTTTACATCCATATAGTCGCGGAACATCTTGTAGACCTTCTTCACCTTAGCCATAGTAGCCTTATCCTTGACGATGGCCTCCTTGCGGTCGTAGCTCAAACGCTCCAAGAGCAATACTGGGTTGGCGTTGCACTTCTCGTAGAGATCTGCATCGAGACTCTTGAAGAGATCACGACCCTCATAGTTCCAAGCCCACCACATGTTGTGAGCAATCTCGTCCAAGCACTTCAACTCCTTAGGAAGGCTTGACTTGATAGTTGTCTCCTTCCATTGAGGAGCATTAGCATAGTCTGCTTTAATTTTCATTGTGTTTCGATTTATATTAAAGTATTTATTTTTCTTGTTCTGTCCCTATATATAAATAGGTGTAAGATTTACTTCTTGTCCATACGAGCCTCTGCCTTGCGAAGGGCGAAGTCGTAGGCATCGTAGTAATACTCGATGAAGTGCTTCCAAAGAGCCTTCTCCGAGAGGGTCTCCGCATTCTTACGGCACTTGTTCACCTGAGTCTTGGTAAATCCAGAGAACTTGGCTACCGTATCCTTGATGGCATCAGCCACCTCAGAGTAGTTGTAGTCAGTACGCTTGATAACCTTCACACCGTCCTCTATCTCGCTATAGCTACCCTTCTCGGTATTAGCCCAGAGTCCAAAGCCCGCAAGATCTGTGGTGATGCAAGGCACCTTGAAAGCCACTGCCTCCAATGGAGTGTATCCCCATGGCTCATAGTAAGAAGGATAGATGCAGAGGTCATTGCCAAGCACTACATCATAGTAACTCTTATTGATGATGCCATCATCTCCCGTCAGATAGCATGGCAAGAAGATAAGCTTCACCTTGTCTTCCTTGTTGTTGTGCATATTATAATACTTCAACATGCCCAACACATTGTCATGGCTCATGTTGTGCAACCAGTGGGTAATCGATGGCACTTCCAAAGGAGTGTCAAACTTCTTGCCACTGTTCAGACGATCCAAGAGATCCTGACGTGGCTCCCCTACCCAACCAGGTACGTCGATGAAAGCCAACACATTCTTCTTCAGATTGCTATCGCGAAGCAAACGATTCATCGCCTCGATATAGACATCGATACCCTTATTGCGGAACTCATAGCGACCACTGGTAGAAACGATGAGCGTATCATCATCCAAGTCTGTGCCCATCAAGGCATTGGCCACATCAAGCAGACGCTTGCGAGCCTCCTTGCGCTTCTTGTTGAAGGTCGTAGTCTTTGGAACAAAACTATTGTCGAATCCATTTGGCAAAACGAAATCTACAGGTTTGTCCATCAACTCTTTACACTCATTGGCGGTAATGTCGCTCACAGTTGTAAAGCAGTCCACGTACATCGCTGTTTGCTTCTCGATGGAATGTTTGCTTTGCATATTAAGCTCTTGCGCCATTTGGTCGCCATTGTAAGCGAAGAGATAATCATAAAGAGGCTTGTTGTTGCCAGCTATACTACGACCGATGCTAGTGGCATGAGTAGTAAAGACGGTAGCCACCTCAGGCAAGTGCTTGTTAACATAGAGCACACCAAGACCTGTCATCCATTCATTACCATGATAGATGACCTTCTTGCCCTTCTCCACTACATGTTTACAGAAACTTTCCACTACCAAGGCGGCGGCATAAGAGAACATAGAAGCTTCGTCGTAATCGCCGTAAGCGTGAAGACTATCTACTTGATAATCCTCCCAAAGCTGTCCGTAGATTTGGTCTTTAATAGCATAATAAGGTGCGAAATCTACCAAGACAGCAACAGGCTCCCCTGGAATATTCCATCTACCTACTTTCACCTTGAGCCCCTCTTTGAGAGCCTCGGTTTTCCACTCCGCATAAAGCGTATCGTCTTCTGAGAAATAAGGATTCACCTTGTCTCCCCAACAGTCAGGTCCAATGAAGATTAGTTGGTCCTGCAATTTTTCCTTTAGAGTCTTAGCTCGTGTAGACAAAACGGTGTAAATACCGCCTACTTTATTACACACTTCCCAGCTCGACTCAAATATATAATCTGGAAATAATCTTTCTTTTCCCATATGAAATATCAATAAAACACCGCAAAGATAACTAAATATTTGCAAAAAAACGAAGATTTAAGTAATATTATTCAAAAAAAGAGCGGATTTCTTGATTTAAAGTAATAACTTTGTCGCAGTTAATTGAAAATAAGGATATGAAAACTACAATTTTAGCATCCGTTCTGTGTCTAGCAAGCCTATCTTGCATGGCACAAAATGACAGTACACTGTTCAAGGGAAGACTCGACAACAAGGAGTTTGACGTGTATTTGAACATCGATTTCCATAAGAAAGATCTAAAAGTTCCAGGTCAAGAACTCTTTGGAGAAATGCCAGGCTATTTTGGAGATAGGCGCGATAGCAGGAAATGGTTTATCACTGACGCAGACATAGACGGACAAACCGCTCACCTATCCATCATCAATGATTATGGAAGTGAAGACCTCACAGCCGACCTCGTCGCCCTACCCGATGGAAGCTATGAACTCCAGCAGAAAGATGGCAGCAGCATGAAGATAGCTCGCAATCGCAAATGGGTAAAAATCCCAAAGAAACTGAAGTTTATCAAGCAATAGACGATGTCTTTTATTGCAAAATTTGCCATTGCTCATATTTCTTGTATTTTCGAAGGCTGATAAGGTCGTTCTGAAAATCTAGAAATATGAGCCTTCTTATTATGGTAAATAAAGTGCCTTTCTTGACATAAATCAAACAAAAAAGCCCCGACTACTTTCGTAATCGAGGCTCTTGATAAAAGAAGGCGGCTACCTACTCTCCCGCATTGCATTGCAGTAC
>CAVKXW010000142.1:0-8600 GCA_963660215.1 Bacteroidaceae bacterium
CCTCTGGGAATATCTCTGCTATCTGGTCTTCGATTCTCTCCGTACCGATTCCCCTACCTTGAAGCTCCGTGCTTCCACAGTTAGGGCATTCCGTAGGCACAGGATAAGTATAGCCGCAATAATGGCACGTGAGGAGATTGATGCTCTTGTGCAGGGTAAGCGAAACATCACAGTTCTTGCATTTCGGCACCCATCCACACACCTTGCACTCTATCATCGGGGCAAAGCCTCGGCGATTTTGGAAGAGGATGGCTTGCTCGCCATTCTTCAGAGCCTCCCTGACAGCCGCCAAGAGCTGAGGGGAATAAGCTCCCGTCATCATCTTGCGATGTCGCAAATCCTTGACATCCACCACCTGTATCTCAGGCAACTGGACATCCTTGAAGCGAGTTTTCATTTCTACCAGTCCATACTTGCCTTGCTGGGCATTGTAATAGCTCTCCATCGAAGGAGTCGCCGTTCCAAGAAGCACCTTTGCCTCTGGATACATCTTAGCCAATACGATGGCGGCGCTTCGGGCATGATAGCGAGGCGCAGGGTCTTGCTGCTTGAAGGAGGTCTCGTGTTCCTCGTCGATAATCACCAGTCCGAGGTTCTGAAATGGCAGGAACACGGCACTTCTTGCGCCCAAGATGACATCGTATGGATGCCCAGAGAGTTGCTTCTGCCAAATCTCCACCCTTTCGGCATCGCTATATTTGGAGTGATAGATGCCCAGTCGGTCGCCAAAGACCTTGTGGAGTCGCTCCATAATCTGAACGGTAAGGGCGATTTCGGGCAGGAGATAGAGCACTTGCTTGTGTTCCTCGATAGCCTTCTTGATGAGGTGCATGTACACCTCCGTCTTTCCACTCGAAGTAACACCGTGCAAGAGCACTACATCCTTCTTCATCATCTGCATCAAGATACCATTGTAGGCATCCTGTTGCGCCATCGAGAGCGGTTTTATCAGTTCAAAATGAGCCTCGCCTGAGGTATTGAGCCTACCCACCTCCAGTTCGTAAGTGAAGAGGATGCCACGGTCGATGAGAGCCTTCACTACCGCCGATGTACAATGGCTCTCGTTCATCAGCTCCTCCTTGGTCACCTTCTTGATGCCCTCGCGAGGTGTATCACCCTCTAGACTGTCCCAGTGGCTTAACGCCAAGAACGTGGCAAGCGCCTTGGCTTGCTTCAAAGCTCGTTGTACGAGATTGAGAGCGACATGCAGGGCTTGCTCAGAGCGATAGCCAGTGGCTAGCTCCACATACAGTTCCATCTTCGGCTTAAACTTCTCGGTAGACTTCATACCAGCAGGCATCGCCGCATTGTAGACATCGCCCAATGGCGACATATAATATTCGCTTATCCATTGCCAAAGCCGATATTGCTGGGGCAGAAGAGAAGGCTCTTCATCGAGCACCGCCTCGATGGGTTTGCAGTCGAAGGCAGGCTTGTCCTCATGCACTCTCGTCGCCATGGCGATATATTTCTTGCTTTTCCCCAGAGGAACCAGCAAGCGTTTGCCAGGCACAACCTTCCCTTCCATCCCTTCTGGGACAGAATAAGTAAAGGTTCCTTCGAGAGGAAGCGGCAATATGACGTCTACATACTTCATCAGAACCAATAACCGAGAGCAATCTGCCAAGTGTTATTGTGCCCTTTCATCCATTTAGCATCATTAGCATGCCCCGTTTCCATCTTACCCGACTTATTGCATTCGATATTATAATTCACCGTGCCTTGCAAATGTTTCAATATCGTTATACCAGCACCAACATTGACGCTAAATGTAGCCTTCTTCAAAGAGTAACTGCTTGACGCATCCCACTTAAAGTCTTTATCACCAACATTAATACCCCACTGAGGACCAGCAAATAAGAATATATTTGCCAAGCTACTCAATCCAAAGCCATATCTCACATTTACAGGAATATCAATATACTGTTGCTTGATGGTTGTAGTTCTGTCCAAATCCACACCATCCACATCATCAGAATAATGCATCTTAGCCTCCTTCTGGTCGTAAAGAGCCGCAGCATCAAAACTTAAACCTATAATAGGCACTGTAACCTTCACCATCGGCCCAAAGAAGAAGCCTGCCTTGTTATCAGTTGCCCACATATCATCATTCAGTTTCAAGCTACTCAAATTCATACCACCCTTCACACCAAACTTAATCTGGGCACTGGCACTAGTAGCATACATCATTGCTGCTACCATAAATAATAAAGATACAATCTTTTTCATACAAGTTCAATTATTTTAAATTACAAAAAATTAATGGCGCTCACGTCTAACCGTGACTCTTGCCGAACCTCCAGAGGCAGCATTGCTCCCCTTGGCTCTTCGGTTTTTCACGGAAGTGGTCTTGGCAGACTTCGTTGTAGAAGAAAGACTGGCTCTACGATTGCGCACATTCTTCACTGCTTTTTGATTCTTATCGCCTTGAGTTTTAGCGATGCTGTCCAAGGAGTCCTTCTTGGCCTGGTCGCCCCAGATATTCTTCTCGAATGCCACCAGCTCAGCCTCGATGCGTTTCTGCTCCTTGCTCATGGCAGAGTCGTTAGGGCAGTACTGCGCCAACGTCTTGCCCTGCATATTGCTGGTCTTGTAAATCTTGCCATGATACAAGTTCTTGGTAAAATAATCTTCCGCGCTCATCACGGCAGCATTGTTCATATTGCTAGTCATCAGTTGCAGCTTGGCAAGGAAAGGCGCCAAGTCATCATACTTCACCCAGAACAGTGGATACTTATTGCCCGCATCACCAAACTCATCGTCTCTGGTCATGATAGGGCACAAAGCCAACACCTTGGTATGGAAAGTAGCCGTTTTCTGGTCGAGGTAAGAGGTTTCCTTGATATAGTAAGCCTTTACCTCGGCAGAAGGAATATCGCTATTGTCTATATGCACTCTCCCGTTACCCGTTTTCTCATAATAGATATGATAATTATCCAGGAAAGCCTTAGGCGCCAATCTGTCTGTCTCCGCAAAGCTTTCGTTGCCATCCATGCGATATTGATAAACCGCAATCTTGCCTGTCAACATCAACTTGAATATATAGGTAAAGAGGTTCATCTTGCCGTCGGCAGGCTCCACAGGATAATATAGGGCGGCATTGGCATCCTCGTCAAGATTGAGCTCACGATAGATGTCTCTTCTCCATACCACGTCCTCGTCCATGGGGAGAGCCGTAGGAAAATAGAGTTGGGCACGCAACGTGATATTGTCAGCGTTCGACTGTTGAGCTTTCTGCTGCATTTGCTTTCTTTTGGCAGCAGGCTGAGCTATGATGCCCTGCACCATCCCCAAGAGCATGAATATGAATAATATCTTTTTCATTGACATAGAATTTATTTATCTTACGATTACCTCCATGGCAGCAGGCAGATTACGCGTGATGCCATCTGGACCTACAGCCTTGATATGCGAAATATAGAAACGTCTGTTCCTAGAGAGCTTGCGAAATTCCTCACGCTGCCTCTCAGAGAAGTTGGCTCCTGCGGAAGCCAAAGGTATGGCATTGCCCATATTATCGAAGAATACGGTTTCGAAGCCCAACACCTTGAACGGGATGTCCAGCAAGCCGTCGTCGATGGCAGCATGGATGCCTGGCGCTCCCATCAGCGAAGCCTTCGACATCGCTCCGCCTCTGAATCTGTCTGCTCCCATGGCAATATACGCCGTTGGATCAGGAAGTTTTCTCACATGGAACGTAAAAGGCGGAATGCTTCTTACCTGTCCCTTGTCGCGAGCAGTAACATGTATCGTCACATCTTTGCCCACCGCAGAAGGCGTGGCGATGAAGTGTCCGTTGCCTTTTGATACGAACGAACCACCTGTCATGGAAGCCGAGATGGCATTGGCTGGCACTCCTGGCACACTGATGCTGATAGGGTTGGCATAGCCCGCATAGAGCACATTCATCATATCGGCAGCCACTGTTGCTGTATTTGGCACAGGGAGCACCGTATATTTCTGAACGAAATTGCGGCGCATCATCTCACCGTCTTTTCCCCTCATGAGGATATATCCGCCAAATTGGTGCTCGCCTACGCCACCTGCCACAAAACTATATCTGCCATTCTCGGCATTCAGCTTGCTACCATTCACATAGATTTCCGGGCGCTGCGTACTGTCCACCGCCGCCATCACCACCTGCGAGTTGAATCGTTCGCCGGCATAGAGGGTCGTCTTCTCAGGAATCACAAAGGCATCCAGTTCGTTCACGTTCAGTTCTACCAGATCCACGCTCTTCTTCTCGGCATCCGATTTCTTGCCCAAGCCATCGTCTGCCAAGCTTTTCTTGATTTTCTCGACCACAGACTTTCCCTTGACACCCAAGTCCTCTTCCGAAGGAGTGTTCAGTGCCAGCATCGCCATCAAGATGACATACATCAGGTTGATCATCTTCTGGCGAGGAGAAATCGGTCTTTTCTTGATTGCCATTTATATTGAATTACTTAAAATCTATAGAATACTTCACTCTTCACTTACATGCGGTGCAGCTGCACGCATATTGACGGTCATGGCATCTATCATGCGTGTATAAATCTTGTTCAACTGCTCTATCTGCTGGGCCATCATCTTGGTCTGCTCATTGATTCGGTCGATGGTTCCAATCTGCTGGCTGGCGCTCTTCAGCTGCATCTCGTAGACTCGACTGATGCCCGTAAGGGTTCGGTTCAAGTTTTCCATCTCCTCACTGTCTCGGGTCAGTCTGCTGCTTTGTTCGTTTACCTTTCCCAGTGTTTCCACCAAGTTTTTGAGTTGCTCCACGTAGTTGTTCTGCACCTCTACCACTTCAGGATTGAGCTTAGGTAAATCTGCTGATGGCGAACTGACAGGAGAAGAGCCATGGACAGGAGAAGTTTTTTTCCCAAGCGAAGCGGATGCATTGCCTTCCAGATACTCTTCAGTAGGATGAACAGGCAGTTCCCTGCCATCGGCAGTCTTGTCGAAAGGACGGTCGAAAGCCGACAGGAAGAATACGACGATTTCCGTTCCCATACCTAGGAACAACATAAAGTTAGCCCCAGGCAGATGAGTCAACTTAAAGAGGGTACCTGCGATGACGATAGATGCGCCCCAACTATAGGCATAGTTCAAGAAGGTTTGTCCTGGCACACTATCCATCCACTTCTGCAAGCGGTATATGAGGTTGAATTTACTATAATCACTCATGTTTTTTATCTCCTTTTCGATTTGGTTTGTTTTGTACTCGTTGTAGTCGCCAGGCTTCTCACGCAACGGAATCCGATGTAAGAGCGTGGCTGGTTCTGGTATTCCCAAGATCGCCAGGCAGAACGGACAAAGGATTCTGGATCTTTCCAAGAGCCACCTCTCACGCTCTTTTTCTTCAAGCGATAAGGGTCTTCTTGGGCTGCGTTATACTGCAAGGTAGGATTCAGGTCGCTCATGGCGTCAACCCCAGCTTCAGTGTATACAGTGCTCGTCCATTCCGCCACATTACCTGCCATGTCATAGAGTCCATTCGAGTTGGGCGAATAGATGCCCACCTTGCTCGTTATCAAGTTGCCATCCTTGGTATAGTTGCCCCGTTCTGGCTTGAAGTTGGCATAGTAGCATCCATCCGCATTCTTCACGTCGGCATTGTCCCAAGGAAACTCATTCTGGTTCTTGCCTCTTGCGGCAAACTCCCATTCTGCCTCTGTTGGCAGGCGATAACGCTGCACATATCTAGCCTCGGGGCCAAGCCCTTTCAGCAGATAGTCGGTACGCCAAGCACAGAAAGCATTCGCCTGCTCCCAGGTTACACCCACTACTGGATAGTCGTTATAAGCAGGATTGCTGAAATAACTTCTCAGGTAGGTTTCATTGTCGGCGTTCTTGAAATCGTTGACCCAGCAAGTTGTATCTGGATAGATGTTGACGATATAAGTGTTCAAGAAATCCCAAGGTCCTGATAGCGGACGATTGATGGTTTCGCGCACCACCTTTCCTTCTTCGTCAAAATAGGCTGTATCCTTGGATATCATCACCACTTCGTCAGGATTCACCTTTACATCTGTATTAAAGGTGCGTTCTGCCGGGTTCAAGCGATACTTGCGTTGTGCTGCGGCAGCATAGTCGTATATTTCATATTTGTAGTTGAGCTGTCGCCAGTCTATCAGTTTTTCTCCTGTCACGGGATTCACCTCATAAAGGCTCTCATAGGCTAGTTGCTCATCCTCATTAGGTTTCTTCGGCAGGGGCTTCTTCCAGTTGACCCTAGGTGTCACGGGGTCGCCATTTTTATCCTCCGTAATCATATAGGTCTCATCGCCTCCATAAGCAGGGTCGGCGAGTCGGGTTCTGAGAATGGAATCACGCACGTATGCCACAAACTGCTTGTATTCCGAATTGGTTATCTCGGTATCGTCCATCCAGAATCCTTCCACAGATACATCTTTTCTCGGAGTCTTCATGCCCCAAAGGGAGTCTTGCGTCTCCAATCCCATCTTCAAGAATCCACGGTTTATCTTCACCATGCCGAACGGAGTAGGCTCCGCGAAGCTCCTACCGCTTACTCCAACCACTTCGCCGCCTCTGCCAGCCACAGAAGCTTGCTTGGCGCCAAAACATCCACTCAAGGTGAGCAGGATGGCCACTGCATTCAGGAGCAATATACTTTTCTTCATATCTATGTTCTATATTTATTTTATGGTATATCTATAATATTCTTACACTTTGATGCTTATTCCTTCCCTTCTTCGAAAGGTTGATGTCCGTTTGATAGCCCACAAACAGCTCGTGGCTTCCATTCCCCACAATCTGCTTAGAGGTATAAACCTCGTAGCTGTAGCCCAACACCACACCATGAAACATACCTCCCACAAGCATCGTCACCGACCTGTCCACGCTATAGGTCAAGCCCCCATAGAGCATTCTCTTGTCGTATTGGTAGACGAGCCTGCCCGTCAAGTCACCACGCCATGTATTGCCCACACATTTCACAAGCAATGATGGCTTTATTGTTAAGAACGGATTTCGGAGCCGAATATTGTATCCGCCAGTCAAATAATATGTTGCATCTATCTTTAGCTCATTGGTCTCACCCAGTTTGATGGTGGGCGAAGTGACATGTTGCCCCGAGAGCCCCACATACCAACCTGCGTTTTGATAATACAAGCCCAGCGCCAGGTCGAAACCACTGCCGTTGACATCCGAAGTGGCAAAGGCTGGGTCGCCACTTTCACCCAAGTCAACCTTGCTACCGTCAAACTTCTCTCCTATCATGCCCCCCTGCACACCTAAGCTTAGTTTTCCGCCCAACAGGTTGTGCTGATAAGCATACTGCAAAGCCACTTTTTGATGGGTAAAGAGACCTATCTGGTCGTTGAGCAAAGCCAAGCCTACACCATGGCGATGATTCAAGAAAAGGAAGGGCATGTCGGCTGATGCCCAAAAAGAGCGAGGATTGTGTTCGAAACCAGCCATGTCGAGCGCATAAGCAGCCGTCACATTCAGTTTAGACTGCTTACCCACAGCTGCCGGATTGAATGAAGGCTCCAAGTCGAAGTAATGACTGAAGGAGGGATCATACTGCGCCTTCAAGGTCAAGGCACACTCCAGCAAGAGCATAATGATACCAACACGTTTCAACACAATCATATCACGCAAAAAAGATGAAAAAGGCTACTCTCCAAGTATAGAGAGCAGCCCTATCATCGACATTAATATTCGTCGTCATTCCATAAGAAGTCATCCTTTGAAGGATAGTCAGGCCAAATGTCTTCGATGCTCTCGTAAACATCTCCTTCATCTTCTATTTCCTGCAAATTCTCCAGAACCTCCAGAGGCGCACCCGAGCGAGTTGCATAGTCTATCAACTCTTCTTTTGTTGCAGGCCATGGTGCATCTTCAAGCTTTGAAGCTAATTCAAGTGTCCAATACATAGCTCTATAATTTAACGTTTCTACTAATTTGGCTGCAAAAGTAATACTTTTATTTTAATTTCCAAATTATTACGCCACAATTTTACATAGAAATCAATAATTTACTTTAAAATTCTGCTTAAATTTGGTTTTATCGAAAAATATGATGCCACAATCTTGCAAATCAAAGGTCAGCACACACCTTTTGTCTACAATGATTCGTTGCCAAAAGAGCTTACTTTTCTTGTCGCGATTCAAGTCTAAAAGGATAAGGACAGTATCATTGGAACTGGTGGACAACAACGAGTCCGCCCCCTCAGCACATGCCCACTCTTCCACGGGCACCACGCTCGACTGTGGGTATACACAACGAAGCCTATGGAGTAAGCGCTCTCTTCGGTTGGCACCCGTGGGATAGGAAGCCATCCATGAAGCGTCAAGATGGGAAGAAAGAAAACAAGATTCGTTCACAACCTTTCGCAAGAACGAATAGGCAGTGGGAGACTGCACTCCGAACCCTCTCGTCCTAGGCATACGCAGCAAACGGTTAGCCAATGTCTGAAACTTCTTCTTAAATTTCCTTTTCATGCTGCAAAGATAATAAAATTCCGTGTAATCCGTATAAGTTCCGTACGACAAAACATGAAAAAGCCTCAGAAATCTTTCGAAATCTGAGGCTCTTGATAAAAGAAGGCGGCTACCTACTCTCCCGCATTGCATTGCAGTACCATCGGCGCAAGT
>CAVKXW010000143.1:0-8410 GCA_963660215.1 Bacteroidaceae bacterium
CGAACTTTCTGATCGTATCCACTACATCCGTACCATCATGGACGAGTTGCAGCGTTTGAACTCTCACTTGCTCTACCTCGGTTGTACCGCACAGGACTTGGGTGCCCTCACAGCATTCCTCTACTGTATGCGTGACCGTGAGCATATCCTCAATGTGATGGAGGAGACTACTGGTGGTCGCTTGATTCAGAACTACTACCGTATCGGTGGTTGCCAGGCTGACATCGACCCTAATTTTGTAACCAACGTGAAGACTCTCTGCAAGTATCTTCGCCCAATGATTCAGGAGTACCTCGACGTGTTCGGCGACAATGTGATTACTCACAACCGCTTGGAGGGTGTTGGCCCTATGAGTCTTGAGGATTGTATCAACTACGGTGTGACTGGTCCTGCTGGTCGTGCGTCAGGTTGGAAGAACGATACTCGTAAGCGTCACCCATACGACATGTATGACAAGGTGGAGTGGAAGGAAATCACCATGACAGGTTGCGACTCTATGGATCGCTACTACTGCCACATCCAGGAGTTGTACCAGAGCCTCGACATCATCGAGCAGCTCATCGACAACATCCCAGAGGGTGAGTTCTACATGAAGCAGAAGCCTATCATCAAGGTTCCAGAGGGACAGTGGTACTTCTCTGTAGAGGGAGCCAGCGGCGAGTTTGGTGTCTATCTCGACTCTAAGGGCGACAAGAGTCCTTACCGTATGAAGATGCGTCCAATGGGCTTGTCTTTGACAGGTGCGCTCGACAAGATGCTTCGTGGTCAGAAGATTGCCGACTTGATTACCACAGGTGCGGCTATCGACTTCGTCATCCCAGACATCGACCGATAGTGATGTGACAATGTTAAATTTGAAATGTTAAATGTTAACTGAGCTGGATATAGCAAGGAAAATATGGGACATGAATAATTTAACACTTAACACTTAACATTAATACAAGAAATGTTTGATTTTAGTATAGTAACAACATTCATCGACAGTCTTCTTCGTGAGACCTTGGGTCTCGGCGATTTCTTGTCGATTTTGATAGAGTGCGTGCTCGTCGGTGTCTGCATCTTGACTGCTTACGCTTTGATAGCCATCGCTCTTATCTTCATGGAGCGTAAGGTGTGTGCCTACTTCCAGTGCCGTCTTGGCCCTATGCGTGTAGGTCCTTGGGGTATCTTCCAGGTGTTCGCCGACGTGCTCAAGATGTTGATCAAGGAAATCTTCGCTGTGGATAGAGCCGACAAGTTGCTCTACTACATGGCTCCTTTCCTCGTGATCATTGCCTCTGTGGGTACTTTCTCATTCCTTCCTTGGAACATGGGTGCTCATATCCTCGACTTCAACGTGGGTGTATTCCTCATCACCGCCGTAAGTTCTATCGGCGTGCTCGGAGTGTTCCTCGCTGGTTGGGCTTCTAACAACAAGTACTCTGTGGTATCTGCCATGCGTGGTGCCGTACAGATGATTTCTTACGAGATGTCTCTCGGCTTGTGCTTGATTTCTGCTGTCGTTCTCACTGGCACTATGCAGGTGAGCGGTATCGTAGAGGCACAGACAGGTGCTTGGAACTGGTTGATTATCAAGGGACACGTGCCAGCTATCTTGGCATTCTTGGTGTTCCTCGTAGCAGGTAACGCCGAGGCTAACCGTGGTCCTTTCGACTTGGCTGAGGCTGAGAGCGAGTTGACCGCAGGTTACCACACAGAGTATTCTGGTATGGGCTTCGGTTTCTACTACCTCGCCGAGTACCTCAACCTCTTCGTTATCTCTGGTATCGCTTCTACCGTATTCCTCGGTGGTTGGGCTCCATTGAACATCGGTATCGAGGGCTTCGACAACTTGATGAACCTCATCCCTGGTTTCATCTGGTTCTTCGGCAAGACCTTCACCGTAGTTTGGCTCTTGATGTGGGTACGTTGGACATTCCCACGTCTCCGTATCGACCAGATCTTGAAGTTGGAGTGGAAGTACTTGATGCCATTGTCATTGGTTATCTTGATCATGATGACCATGTGCGTAGCATTTGGTTTCCACGGATAATTAATACACATTATTAATATAATAAGAAAGTATGTCTAACAATTCATATTTCGGCGGTATTGCTGCGGGTCTCAAGACCCTCGCCATCGGTATGAAGACTACCATGAAGGAGTACTTCACACCTAAGAGCACCGAGCAGTATCCTGAGAACCGCAAGACTACACTCCACATCTCTCCACGATTCCGTGGTCGCTTGGTCTTCGTTCGCGACGAGAACGAGGCTTACAAGTGTGTGGGCTGTACATTGTGCGAGAAGTCATGCCCTAACGACACCATCAAGATTCAGACCGAGATGGTGGAGGACCCAGAGACAGGCAAGAAGAAGCGCAAGTTGGTGGATTACCAGTACGACTTGGGCGACTGCATGTTCTGCGAGCTTTGCGTCAACGCATGTAACTTCGGTGCCATCAAGTTTGTCAACGATTTCGAGAACGCAGTCTTCGACCGCAACAAGTTGGTGATGCACCTCGACAAGGAGGTATATAAGGGCGGAAGCCTTCCAAACCTCATCGACGGTGGCGCTCCATTGGAAATCGGTAAGTTTAACACCAAGACTAAGTAATAGGAGGACTATAAAACAATATGATAACAGCTAATTTATTTATGTTCGTCATCTTGGCAGTAGTCATCCTTGGCTCAGCCGTGATGTGCGTAGCCACCAAGCGAATCATGCGTGCGGCAACATTCCTGTTGTTCGTGCTCTTTGGTGTAGCAGGCATCTACTTCTTGCTCGACTACACATACCTTGGTGCTGCTCAGATTAGCGTATATGCAGGTGGTATCACCATGCTCTACGTATTCGCTATCCAGTTGGTATCTAAGCGCACACTCCAGGGACTCCTTGAGCACATCAAGGGCAGCAAGGCTCTCAGCCGTGCCCTCGTATGTCTCGTAGGTTTCGTCACCTTGGCAGTGATCGTGCTGAAGAATCACTTTATTGACATGGCTGCTACGGTAGCCGACACCGAGGTGCCTATGGACCAGGTAGGTTCTGCACTCGTAGGTGCTGACAAGTATGGCTATGTATTGCCATTCGAGTTTATCTCAGTGTTCTTGTTGGCATGTATCATCGGTGGTATCTTAATCGCAAGAAAGGAGGATAAGAAATGATTCCAGTACAATGTTTCTTCGTGCTATCAGCACTCTTGTTCTTCATCGGTGTCTATGGCTTCGTTACCCGTCGTAACCTCGTGGCGATGCTTATCTCCATCGAGCTTGTATTGAATGCAGCCGACCTCAACTTCGCTGTGTTCAACCGCATCCTCTTCCCAGGACAGTTGGAGGGTTTCTTCTTCACATTGTTCAGCATCGGAGTGGCAGCAGCCGAGACAGCCGTGGCATTGGCAATTATTATTAACGTTTACCGCAACTACAACAGTGACCAGGTGAACAGTATTGAAAACATGAAATTCTAATTAAGACAATGGAATACAGTTATGCATTTTTGATACTTCTTCTCCCATTCCTGAGCTTCCTGGTTCTGGGACTTGCGGGTATGAAGATGAAAAGACCGGTAGCAGCCTTCATCGGTACCGTATTGATGGGCTGTGTGTTCGCTATGTCTCTTTACACAGCATACGAATACTTCTTCGCCGTTGGTCGTGATGCCTCCACAGGCATGTACCCAACTGTTACCGTATTTAATTTTACTTGGTTGAAGTTTACCGAGTTGCTGACCTTCAACATTGGTTTCCGCCTGACACCAATCTCTGTGTTGATGCTCATCGTGATTACCACCGTCAGCTTCATGGTACACATCTACTCGTTCGGCTATATGGCAGAGCGTGATGAGAACTACAAGGTAGAGGAATATGAGAAGGGTATGCAGCGTTTCTACGCTTACCTGAGCCTCTTCACCATGTCCATGTTGGGCTTGGTAGTGGCTACCAACATCTTCCAGATGTACTTGTTCTGGGAGTTGGTGGGTGTATGTTCTTACCTCCTCATCGGTTTCTACTATCCAAAGCACGCCGCAGTACATGCCAGCAAGAAGGCGTTCATCGTGACTCGTTTCGCCGACCTCTTCTTCTTGATTGGTATCTTGTTCTATAGCTTCTATGTAGGTACCTTCAACTACGACTTGAACGCTCAGCCAGAGCTTCACAGTGCCTTGGCTGGTGCAGCATGGGTGATGCCAACCGCATTGTTCCTCATGTTCATCGGTGGTGCTGGTAAGAGTGCGATGTTCCCATTGCACATCTGGTTGCCAGATGCCATGGAGGGGCCAACTCCTGTATCTGCGTTGATTCACGCTGCTACCATGGTCGTAGCTGGTGTATATCAGGTGGCTAGCCTCTTCCCAATCTGGGTGGAGTATGCTCCTAACACCCTCCACTATGTAGCTTACATCGCAGCCTTCACTGCATTCTATGCAGCAGCCGTTGCATGTTGCCAGCGCGACATCAAGCGTGGTTTGGCATTCTCTACCATCTCACAGATTGCCTACATGCTCGTAGCTCTCGGTGTCTGCTTCGCAGTAGACAACCACCACGGTGGCTTGGGTTACATGGCAGGTATCTTCCACTTGTTCACCCACGCTATGTTCAAGGCTTTGTTGTTCCTCTGCTCTGGTGCCATCATCGTCATCATCGGCAGCAACTTCAAGGACTACATGGGCGGCTTGCACAAGTACATGCCTATCACCAACATCTGCTTCCTCATCGGTTGCTTGGCGATTGCAGGTATTCCTCCATTCGCAGGTTTCTGGTCAAAGGATGAGATTATCTCAGCTTGCTTCCAGTTCTCTCCATACATGGGCTGGTTCATGACAGTCGTAGCAGGTATGACCGCATTCTACATGTTCCGTCTCTACTACGTTATCTTCTGGGGACAGAGCTACTACGAGCTTGACCCTGAGCATCGTCGCAAGCCACAGGAGGTTCCATTCGTGATGTGGGGTCCATTGGTATTCCTCGCCATCATCTCTTGTGTATGCGGTTTGATTCCATTCGGTCACTTCGTGTCAGCTACAGGTCAGAGCTATGACATCCACATCGACATGAGCGTGGCTACCACCTCTGTTATCGTGGCTATCATCGGCATCGGTCTCGCTACATACATGTACGCTCCTAAGAAGACTCCTCTTGCAGATGCTTTGGCTAAGAAGATGCCTAAGTTGCACAAGGCAGCCTTGAATCGTTTCTACATCGACGACGCTTGGCAGTTCTTCACACACAAGATTGTCTTCGGTTGCTTCTCTAAGCCAATCGCATGGTTCGACCGTCGCGTCATCGACGGCACCTTCAACTTCATGGCTTGGGGTACACAGGAGGCAGGCGAGACGATTCGTCCATGGCAGAGCGGCGACGTACGCAGCTATGCTATCTGGTTCCTCACAGGTACCGTGGCATTGACACTCTGCTTGCTCGCACTTCTCTAATCAATGTCTCACAATTAAGTAAATAGAAAAGAAATGAATTTAAGTATATTCGTCATAGTACCACTCCTGATGTTGCTCGGCCTCTGGTTGGCTCGCAACGATAAGCAGGTACGTGGTGTGATGGTAGCAGGTGCCACCGTCTTGGTAGCCCTCTCCGTCTATTTGGTGTTTGCATTTCTCGACGCTCGTGAGACAATGCCAGCCGACCAATATCCTATGCTCTTCACCTACAGCGTGCCTTGGTTTGAGCCATTGCACATCAACTACTCCCTCGGAGTGGATGGTATCTCTGTAGTGATGTTGCTCTTGACCTCTATCATCGTGTTCACAGGTACATTCGCCTCTTGGCAGATGGAGCCTATGAAGAAGGAGTACTTCCTTTGGTTCACCCTCTTGAGCATCGGTGTATATGGCTTCTTCATCTCGGTGGATATGTTCACCATGTTCATGTTCTACGAGGTAGCCCTCATCCCTATGTACCTCTTGATTGGTGTATGGGGTAGTGGTGCGAAGGAGTACTCAGCCATGAAGTTGACTTTGATGTTGATGGGTGGTTCAGCCCTCTTGATTATCGGTATCTTGGGTATCTACTTCTACAGTGGCGCCCAGACTTTCGAAATCATGGACATCGCTCACCACACCAATGGTGCCCATGCCATCCCAGAGAGCGTGCAGAACGTGTTCTTCCCATTGCTCTTCATCGGTTTCGGTATTCTTGGAGCTTTGTTCCCATTCCACACATGGTCTCCTGACGGTCACGCAAGTGCGCCAACAGCCGTGTCTATGTTGCACGCCGGTGTATTGATGAAGCTTGGTGGTTACGGTTGCTTCCGTATCGCCATGTTCCTTTTGCCAGCCGCTACCCACGGATTCTGGATCAAGGTGTTCTTGGTATTGACCACCATCTCCATCGTATATGGTGCGCTCTCAGCTTGTGTACAGACCGACTTGAAGTACATCAACGCTTACTCTTCAGTGTCTCACTGTGGTATGGTGCTCTTCGCTCTCTGTATGATGACCCAGACAGCAGCTACAGGTGCTATCCTCCAGATGTTGTCTCACGGTTTGATGACCGCCCTCTTCTTCGCCGTTATCGGTATGATCTATCACCAGGCAGGTACACGTGATGTACGCTACTTGGGTGGATTGATGAAGATTATCCCATTCCTCTCTGTAGGTTATGCTGTGGCAGGTCTCGCCAACCTCGGTTTGCCAGGTTTCTCAGGCTTCGTGGCTGAGATGACCATCTTCGTAGGTGCGTTCCAGAACGCCGATATGTTCCACCGTGTATGTACCATCATCGCATGTACCTCTATCGTAGTGACAGCGGTTTACATCTTGCGTTGCGTGGGTAAGATTTTGTATCAGAAGGTTCCAAACCCTAAGTTGGAGAAACTTCACGATGCTACATGGGACGAGCGTATCGCCGTAGCAGGCTTGATCGCTTGCGTGGCAGGTCTCGGTATGTTCCCACTTTGGGCAGAGGAGATCATCATGGACGCCGTAGGTCCTATCTTTAGTGTAATTAATATGTAATAAATATCAGAAGAAATGGATTACAGTCAATTTTTAAATATGATTCCAGAGGCTACCTTGATGGCAGTCCTGCTTATCACTTTCATAGCTGACTTCTGCAGCTCCAAGAGTGCAGACCGTAAGTGGTTCAATCCTCTGGTATGTCTCTTGATGGTGGCTCACATCGCCGTCAACATCTGCCCAACGGAAGCAGCCGAGGCGTTTGGTGGCATGTACACCACCAGTCCTGCCGCTGGCGTATTGAAGACCGTCTTGGCTCTCGGTACGCTCATCGTGCTTATCCAGGCTAAGGAATGGTTGAGCCGTGAGGACACAGCGTTCAAGGAGGGTGAGTTCTATATGCTCACACTCTCTACACTGCTCGGTATGAACATGATGGTAAGTGCCAACCACTTCCTCTTGTTCTTCTTGGGTCTTGAGATGGCTTCCGTGCCAATGGCTTGCCTCGTGGCATTCGACAAGTACCGTCACAACTCTGCCGAGGCTGGTGCCAAGTTTATCTTGACAGCTACCTTCTCCAGCGGCGTGATGATCTATGGTATCTCCTTGCTCTATGCAGCTACAGGTACCTTGTACTTCAACGACATCGCAACAGCTATCACAGCGTCACCTCTGACCATCGCTGGTATGGTGTTCTTCTTCAGTGGTCTTGGCTTCAAGATTTCCTTGGTTCCATTCCACTTCTGGACAGCCGATTCCTACCAGGGTGCGCCTACTACTGTTACAGGTTATCTCTCTGTAGTTTCCAAGGGTGCAGCAGCATTCACTCTCTGCGCTATCTTGATGAAGGTGTTTGCGCCAATGGTAGAGTACTGGACAGTATTGTTGTACATCGTCATCGTACTTTCTATCACCATCGCCAACCTCTTCGCCATCCGTCAGAGCGACTTGAAGCGTTTCATGGCATTCTCTTCTATCTCTCAGGCAGGCTACATCATGTTGGCAGTGGTTGGTAACTCTGCGATGAGCGTAACCGCTTTGACTTACTACGTACTCATCTACGTGGTAGCCAACATGAGTGTCTTCACCATTATCTCAGCCGTAGAGGAGCACAACAATGGCACCGTACAGATGGATAGCTACAATGGTCTCTACAAGACAAACCCACGTTTGGCTTTCTTGATGACCTTGGCATTGTTCTCACTCGGTGGTATTCCTCCATTCGCAGGTATGTTCTCTAAGTTCTTCGTGTTCATGGCTGCCGTAGGTACACACGACATCCACACCACACTCGGCGCTTGGGCATACGGCGTGGTATTCATCGCCTTGGTCAACACAGTGATTAGCTTGTACTACTACTTGCTCATCGTGAAGGCTATGTTCATCAAGCACAACGATAACCCATTGCCAACCTTCCAGAGCGCATGCAGTACTAAGTTGGCTCTTGCCATCTGCACCGTAGGTATCGTGGCATTCGGTGTTTGCTCATTCGTCTTCGACTGGATTTCAGTCGCTGCGAATGC
>CAVKXW010000144.1:0-3530 GCA_963660215.1 Bacteroidaceae bacterium
AAGTACAGAAAGATTCAGCGCACCCCTCAGACTGGCGAGAACGCTGGCAAGAAGAAGTGGTACGCCACCGCAGTGACCGACCGTGAGATGTCGTTCGAGGACTTCGTCTCCCACATCTCCGACCACGGCTCTCCTTACTCTCGTGGCTGCATCCACGGCGTGCTGATGGATGCCCTCGACCACCTGCAGGAGCTTATCCTCGACGGCAAGAGCGTGCGACTCGGCGAACTTGGCCTCTTCTCCATGGGCATGACCTCACGTGCCGAGGACACCCGAGCTGAGGTCACCGCGCAGAGCATCCAGGGCGTTCACCTCATCCTCCGCAACACTCGCACTTGGAGCAACGCCGAACTCTCCAAGAAGTGCAAGCTCCAGGAGTACGGCACCTACGACGCTTCTGCCGACGATGCAGACGGTGGCGACGCTGGCGGCGGAAGCACTCCTTCGCAAGGCGGAGGCTCAACCTCTGGCGGTAGCACTTCGGGAGGCTCTACCTCAGGCGGAAGCGGCTCAGGAAGCGGCTCTGGCTCGGGCGACGACGGAGGCTTGGAGTAGGATTTGAGCAAGAGCCTTCTGCGGACTCTCTTCTAATAAGTCCGCAGAAGCCTTTTCTCCTCTCATCTTTTACCTTTTTACCCTTTTACCTTTTTACCTTTAAAACAACCCTTTAAACAACCAACCCACTATGAAGAAAGAAACTTGGAAAACCATCCTTCAGATTGCCATCAGTATCCTCACGGCTCTTGCCACCACGCTCGGCATCACCAGTTGCACGGCAATGTAACGTGAAAACTTCCATCGGAAGAAACTAAAAACAAAAGGGGATAGACTCGTCCACAAGACTTGTCTATCCCTTTTTTCTGTTTATGATTGGATGATATTTGTAAAAACATTTACCTCTTCCCAGCAAGATACTCGATGGCATAGACCGACCACCGTGGCACCTTGCGGATATTCGTTCTTACGGCAGGGATGTCGCACAGCAGGAAGATGGCGGCAAGCCCCAAGGCGAACCAAATGACATAGCCGTACACCTGCTTCATCGCCACCAGCATCATCGAGTGGAGGAAGTCGCCTCCTACATATCCCCCGAAGTTGAAATGCGACAAGTCCAGGTGGGTGAGCGTGAGCTGACGGCCATAGTTCATCATGTCATCGTTCAGGAAATGAGAGAAGATGGTGGTGTAGATGCCATAGCCCGTCGCCCCTGCCAGGTACATGTGGAAGATGTTGAACACGAACAAGCCCATGAAGAATAGCTCCAGGCTCGGCACCGACTCGTCCAGCGCCCACATCAGCGTAGGGGCAAGGATGGCATAGGAAAAACCTCTGAGGAAGATGGCGAGGCGATACTGCTCGATGTTCACCCCGATGCCGAGCGTGGAATACATCAGGATGCCATACAGCGCGATGCAGAGGAAGGCGATGCCGAAGAGCTTCCACACCTTCCACTTCCTCACTTTCAGCCAGTACAGGTCGAACAGGATGCCGAGGTACATACCGGGAAGCACCCACATGTATTGCGACTCCTTGGTCAACTCCTCCAGATGGCAGACCTCGCTGTATAGAATCTCCTCCATCGTATGCTCCGCCCCGAAAGCGAGTTCGGCGAAGAAGGTGACGAGGAGGATGGGCACCACGTTGCGAAACGTGAAGAGCTTGAACTCCACGTATGGATAGCGATAATAGCGCAGACGGTAAAGGAGTATGCCTGCAAGCACGATGGCTATGCCGAGCAAGATGCGCATGTGTAGGGTGTCGAACCACATGTAGTGGTCGCCATAGACCACGATGTAAGACACCACGAGCATCAGCGCACAGATGAGCAACGCCCCCTGGAAGTCGATTCCCCTGAGCGAGAGCCGTCGGGGCATCGGACAGAACGGACGGCAACAAATAGCCTGTATGAGCAACACGAGCGACATGGTGCCGACCGTGAAGACGTGCATCATCTGCCAAGTGAAGTGGTGTCCGAACCAAGCCGCCAACCATCCTCCGCCCTCGATGGCGGTGAGCAGGATGATGTGGAGCACTGGGAAGAACACGGCGAAATCACGTCGTGGGGTAATCCACAGCTGTATGTTGCTCATGCACTCGAACGTGCCTTGTATCTTCGCCATTCCTGCGATGAAGCAAGCCACCACCAGCACGGGCATCGACTGGGAGTGCATCGTCACCACGTTGCACACGGCGAGGATGATTGCCGAACCGCAGAGCAACTGCTTGTTGGTGAAGCGAAACTTCATACGGAAGAGCATCGGGAAGTATGCCGCCATGCCTGCGAGCGTGGCGTAGAGCAGGAAGAGCACGTCCTCTATCATGAAGTTGGTGGTGCCACGGATTCCGTCCAGCGCACCGAGGTACATTCCACCGCCGAACTGGAAGCAGAGGGCGGTCAGCACGTACAGCCAAGGTTGTATCGAGCGAGGCACCCAGCCCCTCATCATCGGCATCGAGAAGCCCATGTTGGGTGGTGGTCCACCCGGGCTTTTCATAAAGAATTCTGTTAATTGTCCCATGATTTATTCCTCAACGATACATTCCACATTGTAACCGCCCTTGAGCTTGGCGATGTCGGCGTTGTTGCCATCGAGCTTGATGCGCACGGTGACACGTTGCTCAACCTTCACGAAGTTGCCTGTGGCATTGTCGATAGGGATGAGCGAGAAAGCACTGCCTGTGGCATCTGAGATGCGCTCCACGGTGCCAGTGTATTCGATGCCAGGCACGGCATCGGCGGTAATCTTCGCCTTGCTTCCCACCTTGATGTGAGGGAGCTGGCTCTCCTTGTAGTTCGCCTCTATCCAGCGTTCGCCCTTGTCAACGATGCTCACCAAGGTCTGCCCAGGGTTGACCAATTGGCCCACATGGATGTCTTTTGCACCGACGGTGCCGTCGCAAGTGGCGATGATGTAGCAGTAGGAGAGGTTGAGGCGAGCGAGATCTACAGCACGGCGAGCCAGTTCGATGCTCTGCTCCGATGCGGAGAGATGATGTCCCTGCTCCGTTACCACAGCAGACTGCATCTGGCGTGAGCGAACCGCCTGTTCGTAAGCCGCCTTGGCACTCAGATAGCCAGTATGCACCTTGTCGTATTGCTGGCGTGTGACGGCATCCTGACCGAGAAGCTTCTCGAATCGGGCATCCTCACGTTTGGCGTTCTCCATCTGCACACGTGCCGACTCTATGCCAGCATCGGTTACGCTCATGCTGGTCTTGGTGGTGACGATGCTGCTTGCCGTCCCCTTCGAACCCTGTTGGGCACGCACAAGGTCAGCCTCGGCTTGAGCCAGTCGCAAGCGAAACTCCGAGTCCTCGATGATGGCGAGCGTGTCGCCCTTCTTCACCTGCTGAAACTCGGCGAAACGTACCTCACGGATGAAACCTTGCACACGGCAATTCTGTGGCACGATGTTTTGGCGCACACGTGCGTTGTCGGTGAACTCACCGCCTCCGAAGTGCATGAACTGACTTACGGCGTATGCTGCTCCACCAAGCAGGCAAACCACGATGAGGGCATTGTATAAGTA
>CAVKXW010000144.1:3714-8369 GCA_963660215.1 Bacteroidaceae bacterium
GGCGAGGTCGTTCTGGTAACGGTTTTGCACCACGGAGTAGTTTTGCTTCGCCAGCTCCACCTGCTTCTCCTGCGTGTTTACCTCGGTGTAGGAGGTGAGGAGGTTGGTGTAGTTGGCTTGCACGGCGTTCTCCACTCCCTCGCGTGCCAAGGAAATCGTCTCCTGCGACTGCTGGTGCTCGATGCGAGCCTTGCGTATCTGATGCTTGTTCTTCCAGATGCTTCCGAGGCTGAACTTCACGCCCACGCCGACGAACCACACGTTTACGTTGCAGTCCTTCGGTATGAGGTCTTGCGTGTAAGGCCCTGTGAGATGATTCTCTGCCACCACAGCCACCGAAGGCAATGAACCAGCTTTCGCCTGCTTGATTTTCTGCTCTGCAAGGTTCTTGGCAACTTCCGCTTGTCGGATGCCGATGTTGTTGTCGGCTGCTTTCGCTTGCCATGCGTCTTGTGCGGAGATGGCAGAGAGGGCGTTGATTTCCGTGTTCAACTCTTGCTTGTCTGGGACGATGACGGTCTGCTCAGGCAAATGGAGCGTGGTGACCAGTTGGTGGTTGATGATGGCTGAGGCATCGGTGAGCTTGGTCAGCGTGAGCTGGAGGTTCTGCAACTGATACTCATAGCGAGTGATGTCGTTCTGCAATACCGTGCCTTGTTCACGCCGAGCCTTCATCTGGGTTATCTCCTTCTGGGTGAGTTCGATGTTTTGGCGTACCACGTCCATCTGGTTGCTCAACTTGTAGAGGTTGAGGTAGTAACCAGTCAAGAGGAATCGCACCTCCTGCCGATTCTTCTCTACATCGAGTTCCGCCATTTCCTTGCCCAGTTCCGCCATGCGAATGCCCGAACGGATGGCACCGCCAGCATAAACCACCTGCGCCACCTGTGCGGTAAAACTATTGCCCCAGTGAGGCGTGTCCTGCTTTCCGTTTTTCACAGGGATGACTCCCACGCCAGGCACGATGTAATCCGTCGTTCCACCAGCAGAAAAGCCTCTCGACAACATGAAGGCATTGCCTGTGTAACTGCCCTGAAGCCCCAGGTCAATGCTCGGAAGCATAGCCGATTTAGCCGCTTCCACCCCTTCGCCGGCTGCACGAAGAGCCACCTCGCTCACCTTCACCTTCTGGCTCTTCTGGTCAGCAAGAGAGTAGAGCGTTGAGAGGGTCATCGTCTGCGCATTGCTACCGTCTTGTTTCTCCTTCGCCCAAACCGAGCCTCCTGCCAACAGGAGGCAAACAAATAAGATGTTCTTTATCATTTGAATAGTTTTATAATGTTCTTTTTTTATCCTTTTACCTTTTTACTTTTTTACCCTTTTACCTTTAAAAGTTTTTTCGGGTGCAAAGGTACGGCGTTTTTCTCAATTGCTCGTTTTAAATATCACGCAGTGGATGGACTTTTCGGGAACAAATGTTCTTTTATATCACATTAATTGCGTACTTTTGCAACCGAAAAGAGAATAAAAGGGAATAGGTAGTTTTTCTTCCCCTATATGTAATAAGGTAGAAAGTATGGATTTATCAGAATTGAGTAGCCATCAAGAGGCAGAGCTGTTCACGACGAGTTTGGAGGAATGGCAAGGCGGTCCGCAAGTATTGACTTACGGAGCGATATTGATATGTCGCAAGGGCAGGGCTACGCTGAGCGTGAACTATAAGGATTGGGAACTCTACGAAGGGGCGGTCATCACCGTCTTCCCAAATGACGTGGTGGAAGTGAAGAGTGAAGAGTTAAGAGTGAAGAATTCAATAGCTTCTCAGGCTGAGTTTTCTTCCGAAACAGAAGCAATAAGACAAGAGAATTCTTCACTCTTCACTCTTCGTTCTTCACTAAAATTTGAGGTTCTAAAGTACAATCCTTCTTTGCTTCGAGAAGCAAGCTTGCAACTGGAGCAAACCGTCTATTCCTCCTTGCGAGAAGACCGCTGTCGCCAAGACACCCCAGTGGTAACCAACATCATCAACAGCATGTTCGCCTTGCTAAAGGTATATTTCGATCAGTCGGAATGCACCTGCATCTCCCAACTGGTATTATGCCAGTTGAAGGCATTCTTCATCGGCTTCCACGAATACCTTCAGCGCAATCCGCAGTATCGTCCCGACGATGTGAAGTCCTATCGAGTGCGAGAGCTCTTCAATCGTTTCATGATGCTGATGGAGCGAGATTACAAACAGTCTCGTGATGTCAACTATTACGCCAATCTGATGAACATCACCTCCAAGTACCTCACCAACATTGTGCGCCAAGTGACAGGTCACACGCCCAAGACCATCATCGACCAATACGTCATCCTCCAACTGAAGATGCAACTCAAACGTAGCGGTCAGAGCATCAAGGAGATAGCCTGGGAGTATCACTTCACCGATGTCAGCTTCTTCTGCCGATATATCAAGAAGCACACAGGGCTGACACCCCAGCAATTGAAAAAAGTATAAAAACGAAAAAGGTGAATGCCAAAAAGCCATTCACCTCATTTCGTTCTGGTCTGCAAACCATTAATGTTTGCAAAAATATCTAATGGGACGATACTTTTATCGACGGTCAGGAATTCCGTAATCTCCCCAACGCTCTTGTGGATAGAAGCCTTTGAGCGTTTTCTTCAACTCGGCATAAGATGTCTTGACAGAAGCCATCGTGTCATTTTGAAGCTTTACCTTGTTGGCAAGCTCGGCACGATGCTTTTCGACATCGGCACTTTGCTGCTCCAGCATACAGAGAGTTTGTTCCAGTTGCTCTATTTCTGCACTTGTAACTCCACGTTCGCCCATCTCGCTCACATGTCGGCGCAGTCCCTTAGCGAGCGTACGGCTTTTCTCTATTAAAAGTTCAATAGTCTTTGTCATTTTTGCTTGAATTAAATGATTTATATGTTCTATTTTCCTCTTGCAAAAATACAAATAAAATCTGATTTATCCTTCCTGTAGGTTCTTGCTTTTTAGGTTCTTTTAACTGCAAAGAAGCCTACTGTTTAACATCGTTTAGCATAGTTGGAGAAAATGTGTTCATGACAATTGTGTCACCCTTCAACTCTCGCCACTACTCGGCAAGGCAGACCTGTTTGCCCCTCGAACTTGACGGGATAGGTGCCTATCTTGCACATTACTTGCTTCTTCCCTTCAAGCACGGAGGAAAGGTTGCAGAGATTCTCGACGATGAAGACTCCTTGGTCTGCGCAGAGCTGGTCTGTCGGCGTATGCTCCTTGCCATTGCGAACTCCTGCGAAGTCCACGCCGATGATGGAGATATGCTTGTTGAGCAAGGCATGGATTAAGTCGAAGGAGAGTTGTGGATGCTTCGTGAAGTATCTTTTCGTGGCATACCCCTCTTGCTCGATGTACCCAGTGTGGAATGCGACAAACATACCTTCTTTTATGCCATCCAAGTCGATGTCGGACATGCCGATTTCATCCACGAACGTTCCGTCTGTTCCAATGGCGACCTTCTTGTGGCTGTTCGTCACATCGAATATCACGCCGTCAAGTTCCATGTACTCCAAGGGAAACTCCTTGTTCATCACGTCAAAGTGAGTGCCCACGTGCCCATTGAATGCCAAATTCAAGTTCTGGTGTGCCTTAGCCAAAAGTTCGGCAGAGACACAAGTCGTAATGTCTATTGTTCTCATATCACTCATTAAATAATGTTATTTATTTGATGGGTGCAAAGGTACGGCTTTGCTGGGAAAGAAAATATGCGTATATTTGCAAATGCTTTACGGATATTGGCATAGGATTATGATGCAGCGCAATCTTACATACAGAGAAATCGTATATGACGGCAAGTCGGCGATTCGCTCCACTTACAATAGTTTGGGTACGCAGATGGACGATACTACTCAGCATGGCTATGAGCGTTATCATAGTCATGAGGACTACCAACTGATGTATCTTGAGGAGGGTAAGGTGATAGTTACCATAGATGAGGTAGCCCATGTCTATTCTGTAGGCGACATTTTGATGCTTGGCCCGAAGTTGCCTCATAAAATAGAGGCGTTTGATGGAGTGCCTTGCAGGGGCATACTGATACAGTTTAAGCAGAGTCTTTTCCCGCAAGACATGCACGACATAGGAGACTTTCATTTTGTCTCCGCCCTGCTCTGCAAGTCGTTGGGTGGCTTGCTCTTTCATCCAAGTCCTGAACAAGAAAATGCTCCCTCTTCTCTCTTCGCCTCGATACATCAGGCGAGTGGCATTCGGCGTTTATGCCTTTTGCTTGAATTGTTGGATGCCTTGGGAAGAGAGTTGCAGACGGGTACGACCATCAGCCATTTGAGCGAGATGCCTGAAAGGGAAAGTTTGGAAGCGATGGTGGAGAAATGCAAGCAATACCTCAAACTGCATTATCAGAGCGACATCAATCTCAAAGACCTTTCCGATTTGCTCGGATGCAATGCTACGGCACTTTGCCGAAAGTTCAAGAAGAAAACAGGCGAGACCATCTTCCAATACCTCATCCATCTGAGGATAGAGTCTGCTTGCAAGATGCTTCGCAATACCCAGCGTTCCATCTCCGAGATAGCTTATCGCTGTGGCTTCAACACGCTTCCTCATTTCAATCGCAAGTTCAGGGAGATAATGGGCATGTCGCCTATGGAATTTCGTGAAAGGGAATAAGTGGGATGAGGGATTACGCCCCGATGTATTTGTAGAAAAA
>CAVKXW010000145.1:0-8338 GCA_963660215.1 Bacteroidaceae bacterium
CTATTCTTTGCTTACCGATAGGTTGGTTCAGATACTCGACTTTGGAGAGGTATCTACCGATAGGCAAGTGCTTTCGAGAGTAACTCGAAAGGTTTTGAGTAACTCAAAACATAACTTGCTATCGTTAGATACCTCGATTTTTCAAATCATCTCAGAGTCTGAAACCACGTTGCCTTTTAGGTGGGTGAAAACGTGGTAAAGGCTCGTCAACGATTTCGAGTTTGAAGATATCTATCAATTTCTGAATGGCAGGATTCTTCTTCATCATCGCTTGAGGTCGAGCCTCGGATGGTTTGATTTTTAGCAAATAGTCGGCTATGTCTAAGCCTTTGCTTTTGTCTTCCTCGGTGGCTTGTTGCTCCAAAAAATCGAAAAGCAAGGCTCGGATGCCAAGAACTTTCATCACTGAAAGCTTGTCTTTCCAGGCATTTGTCGCACCCAAATCTGGGAATAACACCACATCTCTGTCTCTCAAAACAGAGAGCGACTTGGCATTGAAGCAACCGTTCTTACCACCACTCGCTATCCATAAGAACTGAGGAAGGTAGTAGGAGGCGATCAGTGCAGTCTTCTCACTTTCCACCAATGCAATGGGTTTGGTCTTGTCTTCATTAATAAGATGCTCGCCAAAGAAACATTGACTGAGATTAAAATCCTTGTGAGGTATAAGCGAGTGTACCCATGATACATGGTTGTATGGTTCCTTTACTCGCTTGCCTGTATCGGGATTATAGAGCATCACCTTACCTGTTCTAACTTTGCCTTGATTATCTACTTGCCAAAATACGGTGGAACCGTTCCAATGCTTGGAGGTTCCTACATTGTATTTCTCCATCAATGATAGGGTGGTAGTTTCACCGAATTGAGACGAAAGAAACAAGAACAGGTTGTTTGCCTCATAACATCTCAGAGAACTTCGCATGATGTTCTCGTCAATATAAGAAGTGGGTAATGGCTTCGGTATTTCTCTCTTCTTATATGAAACACCCGCTTCTTTTGTGAATGTTTCATTCTTGTCGGGATTCTTCTCAAAAAACTCCTTGGGAGTGAAGTGATAGCCACAGCTCTGCTCATGGTTGCATCGCCCAACGTAGGGAGAAAATTCAATCTTCCCTTCCGTATCAATATATCGAGCGAAACAACGTTTCTTATGACACTCTGGGCATGTATGTCGGGTAGCGATGCCTTTGTATGGCTCTAATATGAATCTATGTGTACTCATCTTTCTTCTTTCTTATGTGGCGGTTCTGTCGGTTTTGTCGATTTGGGTATTGAAACCGTCAAAAGCGTCAGTTCCGACAATACCGTCATGAGTTAATCTTTGAATATTCTCCATGCTTCTCTTTGCGGAACAGAATGCCAATGTTATCATTCAGAAATCTTTCCAACGTTCTTGACTTCATGCCGTTCTCTTTGGCGACGTCATGAGCTTGTGCCGTTGTAAATGTTGCAGGGAGATGGTTGACGATTGCTTGTTGTTGAGCGGTGAGCATATTCTCGTTGAGGATATTTTGCACTGATATGGCAGAGTCCTTGAAATACTCAGTCAATCGGATGGCTCGCTCTACACTCAGTAGGTCGATGGCTTCCTTTCCGCATTCCCCACATGTCCACCTTGCCAACTGGATGATGAGGCTGAAACGAATGATGTAAATCTCCAATTTACAGTAGATGCTGACGATGGTGTCGTTCATTTTATTGTCGCATTGCTCGGAGAAGTGATGCTGCCTTTCGTAGAGCCTTGCTTTGGCTTCATCGGTGAATCTTAGAATATGAGGTTCGATTTCCTGTTGCTCATTCAAGTGACACTCCATATTAATAAGGTGTCGGATGATAGCTTGCCAATCTCGCTCTATATCATCGGGCAATTCTCGGTCGCTCCATCTCGCTTTCTGTTGAAGGTTCGGCATAACGAACAAGATGCGGTCGATGAAGCCATTGTTGGAGCGTTCGCCTTTTGCCAATTCACTCAGTATCTTCTTTTGGATAGTTCCAATTACTGAGATATAGGGACGCTTGATGAAGATGGAACTCTTGGAGCTTCGTCTGTCTGATATGGTTGTCTTGGCACTAAAGACCGATAGCCAGAACTGTTCCTCAGAACCATTGTTATAGCGGTTGAAGTTCTTGAACCATGCAGATAACTCGTCTGTCCATAGGCATAAACCTCTCTTGTTCTGTGCATGAATATAGCTCAAACCTTCAGGTGTGACATCAGAGACCAAGAAACGCTTGCGTATAGGCTCTTGCGGAAAACTATCCTCTCCATTTTCAATGCGTTCCTTGCGAGACATACACATCTGTTCCTCGAATTTCTTGTATTGTTCCTCGAACAACTTGTTCTGTTCATAGTCGTATTCAAGGAAAGGTTTCATGGCGAAGCTAAGCGGGTGGCTCTTGTTGGCTCCAGGTCTTCCGATAAGTGCCATATATAAGATTGGACTTTCAAGCCAACCTTTTTTCATCTGTGCCAAGTGTGTGTTACCGATGCCAACAGCCAAGGCGGTGAGAATGGCTGCTGATATATAATCGGTAGGGTAACTGTGGCATTCATGTACTTCCTTAATGATTCTCTGAATCTTGGCAGGAAAGACGCTCACAGGGAACTGGCTTCCTGATATACGTGCACTGAGGTCAATGGCTTTGTCCATGATAGACATTGTATTGATAGATGCTTCTGGTCGCATGCTTAATGTTGTCATATTGCTCTGTGATTAAAAGTTATACTTAGACTTGGGCTTGCGCTTCATCCCTGTTTGCATGGCTTGCAGCATCTCGGAATAGTTCTGCTCCTTGGTTGCCTTGCGACCATTCTCTATCCATGCCAAAAGCTCATCCTTGTAGAAGTAGAGCTTTTTGCCTTTCTTATAAGACGGTAGAATGCCTTGGTTCACCAATCTGTAGATGGTAGGTTTCGACTTCATGATGATGTTGGCAGCTTCGTCAATCTCAACCAGTACATGATTGTTGGTAATCGTTGGAGGTTGTAAAGCCGACACCATCATCTTCAACTCGATAACTTGTTCTGTCAGATAAGACACCGCTTGCGGAAGCTTATCAAAGGTGATACTCTCGTTTGTCATTTGCGTTCGATTTTTTAAGGATGCATTAATGGTATGATACAGTCGCCTTCCATACGTAGCTTACGAATGATAGTTGTCACTTCCACATCATTCAAAGCTTCAGCAAAGGCTTGTTTAATAAAGGTTGCTGTATGGATGCCTTTCTTCTTGAACATGTTTCCAATGTTCCAGGCATAATGGTATAGGTCTATAGTGCGGATAGCCTTGTCTACCTTCATGTTATGGGGATTACTTGGAGTATCAGTACAACGATGGAAGTGGCTGATATACTCGCATAGCTGATTCAGATGTTCCTCTTTCATGTAGGCAGCAAAGGTCTTTCTTGTATAGATGATAGCTATGTCCAAGAGAGCCTCTTCTTTCTTGGCTTTTTCCACCAGTGCTTCCTTTCTCAACAATTCATAGTCTGGGTAAACAGGAGAGGAACCTCCTCCTGTGTTGTGTGCCAAGTTGTGGAAGATGTGCTTGTCAAGCAATGGGATAAGCCATCTACTGATTCCATTGGAAACATGGATATAGATAACCATGAGTATCGTTGTTGAGACAACGAATACTAAGTTGCAGCTGAAGCCATCGAAGCCGTATCTCATAGCTGCGTTACGAACAAGTGCGCCAATGATAGACATTGCACACAAAACCAATAAATGTTGTGTCATAAATTCCTTATTAATCTGTTTCATATTGCGTATTGTTAATCAATTCTTGGCGCAAAAATAGAGAAAATTGAAGAAACTGACACGTGAGTAACGCGTGACTACCGTAAAACTTTTAGAAGCCTTTAACTAAAAAGCCCGATATTGAACACTTTTTTCAATATCGGGCAACAAGAAATGAACATTATGCTATTTCAGAGAAATCTTGTTGGCGGTCTCTCGTTTCTTGGAGTTGACGAGGTCGGCATATATCTGTGTCGTGCTCACATTCTTATGCGTAAGCATCTTTGATACGGTGTAAATGTCTGTGCCCAAGGCAATCTGGATGGTTGCATACGAGTGCCGAAAGCAATGGAATGAAAATGGCTTGGTGATGCCTGCTTTCTTCAACCATGTCTTGAGAGGATAGTTGATCATGCTACGCTTTAATCCCTTGAACACAATGCCAGTACTTGGCTCACCACATAGTTCGTATGCCTCATTACTGATGGGCAAGGTCACCTCGGTCTGTGTCTTTTGGGTACGGATACGCAAACAATAACCTTGGTCGGGAGCAATCTCAAAATCTTCCCAACGCAATTTCAAGATGTCACTGATGCGTAAACCTGTTAGACAAGCAAAGAGGGAAGCTGCCTTTAGCACCGGTATGTCGCATGGAGTAGCAGCCAATAGCTTTACTTCATCAAGGGTAAGAAATTCCTTCTTTACGTCTTGTGGCTCAATCTTGTCCAGATAGTCGTTGATGTTCTCACGCAGCCACTTGTCACGATAGGCGATTTTCAAGAGACCACGGAAGGTGGAGAAGTAGCCAGATGCCGAGTTGAGCGAAACCCTTTGGTCGGTACGCTTCAACTGATGGGCATTCAAGAGATAATCTCTGAATTGCTGGCAAAGTTCAATGGTAACCTCGCCAAAGGTACAATGCCCCTTAACGAAATTGTAAAAGTGCTTATAGACGAAAGTCCACTTTTCATCTTTCTTGCGAGTCATCTTCTCAAAGTAAGCCAGAAAGTCAGCTTTCTGTTTTGTCTTATCCAAGAAGCCAAACTCCTCATTGATGAGCGATTGCGTTCTGATGCAACGGATAGCCTCTGCCTTATTGAGCATGTCGGCATTAAACTCTCGCTCCATCTCATTCTTGGGATGGGCATAGATGTAGATGCCAAGATACTCTCTGCGACTCATCTGCATGGTCTCAGGGTTACGAACAGGTGGATAGAAATCCAAGTAAAGTGAAATGCGGTCGTTCTTAATCGCTCTTTGGCGAAGTGAAACTCTTGTACATGTATTAACCATGATGTTACTGATTTTATAGGGTGAAACTTATTTCTGATATGATTACCTGCACCGGCAATTCTTGTAAATCGGTTGCAAAATTAATGGGTGATATTCTGGGGATAGACTTAACCCCAAAATAACCATTATATAACTGTTGGTTTGCCGATAGCTTTCTCCAAATCTCGCTTTGAAATCTTGATATACTTGCCAATTTTCACCTTGCCAATGCCATATTTCTTGATGCGCTTATAGATTTGGTCTTGGCTCAATCCATATAGTTTCATGGCTTCTGGAATCGTGTAATACAGTTTGTCTTCTACAGATTCGCCTTTGGCTATTTCTACATGGCGCTTGGAGTAAAGCACGTAGTTGCCATCCATCTTTCGAGGAATGGCATTATGATTGACGAAACTATACACGGCAGTCTTGGTCATGCAGTACTTTTGCTGAATATCCATGACGGACATCCATTCTGTGATGGTAGGGTCGGGAGTTTGCTTGGCAAAGTAATCATCCACTTCTTTCTTGTTCCAATACACTCTGCCTTGAATGGAGATTCTTGAAATCTTCGTCTTCTTGGCAATCTCATAGATAGCGGAATCGTAGGTGTTGTGTACTTCCGCAATCTCCTTGGCTGAATAGTATTCTGGAACAGGCAGTTCTTTTGCTGTTTCAGTTGCAGGTCGGGATGCCATGCTAACTTGCTTGGTATAAGGCAGGCTATCTACCAAATAATCTATATCTCGTTTTCTGATGAATGACAATCGAGAGGTAATCTTTGAAGCCCTCAACTTTCCACTATATACCATATTATATATAGTCTGCTTGCTGAGCCCTAACAAAATGGCAACCTCATGAATGGTCAAGTATTCTTTGGCAAGAATCTTTGACATGGATTTCTCCGAATCCTTTCTTTGACTCATGGTTTCTGCCACCTTGATTTTCTCTTTGCGGCGTGCTGCCTTGTAAGCATAGCTGTTGCATTGCTTTGAACAAAAGCGAGTGGTGGATTTCAGCGCATAGAAGCTCTTGCCACAATACTCGCAAACTCTTAGAATTTTCTCTTTACTTGCTGTCATTTGTACGCTTTTTATACCGTTTAACCTAATTTATAGCAGATAAAGTCGTCTGTCATTTCACCCGATTTCTTTCAATAGTCTTAAATCATAGTCCACCATCGTCCAAAACTCTCGGCAATCTCGCACTCATCTGCCGAAAATGGTGTCTCAATTTCTTACTATCTCATGTATGCGGTACAAGAGCGGTACAAAAAGGTGCTAAAAAAGCCTTACTATTGATATGTACCAATAATAAGGCTAAAAAGAAAGGTGCTCAAAATGAGCACCTTAACTATCATTCGTTGTCGTTGTCAATCATTGATTATCACGACCTATTTTCCTTACACAAGAAATGCAAGAAACAGGATTTGAGTATCTTGGCGATTATTTTTACACACTCTACAATAAGGGCGAGAAGATTCGCAATCACTATACTGCTCGCAACGAGCACTACTTAAATGAGTTCAAAGCTATTTGCAAGAAGCAAGAACTAAACAAAGAACTGGGACAAGAGGTCGTGAACAACATCGAAAAGGCCATATTTGAACAAAGGCCATTAAAGTCTCAAAAAGGTCAAGTTGGTAAATGCATATTTGAGAAGAATAAGACTAAATGTCCTTCATCACATCCACTTTTCGAGGAATTTAGAATGTTGGCATTCATCAACAACATCAAGATAAAAACACCTAGAGATGAAAATATGCGCCCCTTAAACAAAGAGGAGCGCACACTCATTGTGCCTTTATTTTTCAGAAAGTCTAAGAAACAATTCGACTTTGAAGATATTGCAAAAAAGCTAGCTCCTAAAAGATTGTACGGCTTTTACAAAAAGAGTACAGATTCTGAAATGCCTTATCTTTTCAACTATCCAATGGACACCTCTGTATCAGGCTGCCCTATTACTGCAGCCCTAAAGGATATATTTGGAGATAACTGGCTTGATGCCATCTGCGAAGTATACACATTAGGAGAAGGCAAAAGCCGTCTAGATATAATGAACGACATTTGGCATGCTTTGTTCTTCTACTCCGATAAGGACAAACTTGCCGAATTTGCAACTGATCGCCTACAATTGAACGATGAAGAAGCAAAGAAATTCAGTGAAATTTCTTTGCCAACCACGTATGCCTCTTTAAGTTTGAAAGCTATTTGCAAGATTCTTCCTTATCTTAGAAAAGGGTTGACCTATTCTCATGCTGTCTTTCTGGGTAATTTATGCGAAGTAATGCCATCTTATGAATGGGGCATCAAAGAAATGCGTGAAGCTGCTATTGATAACATTATCAAGGAGATGAACCAATATGAAACGAGTGACGAGCGCACTTTCGAGACCCGTATCAAGGAATACTTGAAAGAAAAATACCATGTTACTGATGAAAGCCTCAAAAAGCTCTATCACCCTTCCATGACGGAAACCTATCCTAGAGTACAACGTACTAACAAATACGGAGTATACCAACTTGGTTCACCTAGAATTGACAGTGTGCGCAACCCCATGGCCATGCGTTCCATGTTCAGATTACGCAAGTTAGTGAACTGCTTACTAGAGGAAGGAAAGATTGACCAAGACACGGAAATTCATATTGAGTTTGCACGTGAACTGAATGATGCAAATATGCGCCATGCCATTACTACAGTTGTCCAAAACAACCAAAGAGAAAATGATAAAGCACGAAAGGAAATCATTACTCTTTACAAAGGCGAGACTGGCAAAACAATCGAGCTAAAAGACAGAGACATTCTTAAGTATAGACTTTGGAATGAGCAAAACCATGTATGCCTCTATACTGGTAAAGAAATCAGAATATCAGATTTTATCGGAACAAATACTAAGTATGACATAGAACATACCGTTCCAAGAAGTGTTGGTGGAGATAGTACCAACATGAATTTAACTCTTTGTGATAGTCACTTTAATCGTGATATCAAAAAGACATTATTACCAACCCAATTGGCCAATCATGAGGATATTATGATTCGAATAGCGAACTGGAAAGACAAATATGAAAGTTTAGAGAAGCAGATTCGCAAACTAAAAGGAGCTTCCAAAGGAGCTACAAATAAAGAGCAAAAGGATAATATTATCAGAAAGCGCCATGAGCTTGAAATAGAACGCAATTACTGGAAAGGTAAATATGAACGTTTCACCATGGAGAGTGTACCCAATGGATTCAGCCGTCGACAGGGTACTGACATTAGTGTGATTTCAAAGTATGCTCACCTATACTTAAAATCACTCTTTAAGCATGTTTACACGGTAAAAGGT
>CAVKXW010000146.1:0-8284 GCA_963660215.1 Bacteroidaceae bacterium
GCCCAGCCATAGGCAATAGCGAGGTTTTTGATGGATAAATTCTACCGAACCATACCAAGGATGAAACAAGTCGGCGGATTTAGGCTCTCGCTTGATAAACTCTTCCATCTCCTCTTTCTCAAAGAGATAATTTCCACCGTCTATCGGTTGGTTTCCTATGCCGATTGTAGGTATATCGCTCAAAGGTTTACTCCTACAGTGTATAAAGATATTAGGCGCATCCGATAGGTAAGCGTTGATATTGCCCACCTCCATCTTCTGCCCATTCTCAAACAGAAATTTCTGCTTACGCTCTACGTAAGAGAATCCTATGACCACCACATGCACATGGGCTTTAAGCGAAGCCTCGCTATCCCAACGGAAAGTGCGATGGGCAATATTGATGCGTATGCCATCGGCAAAGAGAGGCTGCCAAAGATTTGCCACTTGCTCGCCTTGCGAGATTGAGTTGGTAGATACCAATGCCGCCTCTATACGAGTATCTTTCATATAGTCGGCTGCACGCTTGTACCAAGCCCCTACATAGTCGATGTTGCCTACGTTCTTCCATTTCTCGCCAAAGATGGCTATCATGTCTGCCTTTTGGCTCTCGCTCATCAAGCGTGCGCCTACAAACGGCGGATTGCCAATGATATAGTCCAGCTTATCCTTCGGACAAACCTCTTCCCAGTCTATCCTCAGCGAGTTGCCCTCATGGATGTTGGCATAACTCTTCAATGGCAGGAAGTCGATGTCGTGGTGGATAATCTTCTCCGTCTCCGCCATCATCTGCGCCTCACTTATCCACAAGGCGGTGGTGGCTACGGTGACGGCGAAGTCGTTGATTTCGATGCCGTAGAACTGGTGGATGCTTACCTTGATAGGATTCTCGAAGGCATCGAGCTGCTCCACGCTGTATATCTGTTTGATGATTTTGTTCTCCAGTCGCCTCAAAGACAGATAGGTCTCGGTGAGGAAGTTGCCAGAGCCACATGCAGGGTCGAAGAAACGCAAAGCAGCCATCTTGTCTTGCAAGGCATGGAGTCGCAGCATACGCTTCTTGATATTCGTTTCCTCCGAACAGTCTTCGAATGCCGTTAGAAGGTCGTTATAAAAGAGAGGGTCGATAACCTTGTGGATATTCTCTATCGAGGTATAGTACATACCACCCGAACGACGAGTCTCAGGATTGAGCGTACTCTCGAACACTCCACCAAAGATGGTTGGCGAAATCTCGCTCCAGTCGAAGTCGAGGGAGGCGTGCTGCAAGAGCGTTTCCCTTAGCTCTTCGGTAAACTGTGGGATGTCTATCTCCTCGGCGAAGAGGCCGCCGTTGGTGTATGGAAAGGCGGCAAGCGTAGGGTTGAGATACTTACTTCGCTTGTCGGCAGGTGTGTTGAGCACCTCGAAGAGCTGCCCCAACCCCATTCGCATGAAGCCAGCGTCGAACTGGGCGAGATAGTCGTGAAACATATCTCGCTTGCCAAAAATGCCAGCATCCTCGGCATAGAGACAGAACACCAAGCGCACACATAATATATTGAGGTAGCGGAGCGACTGAGGGTCATCGGCATCATATTGCTCGATAAAGGCATCGTAGAGCTTGGCCACAATCTCGCCCGCCTTCATCGACACCTCCATTTCTCGCTGAAGATGAACACCTTGCTGCTCCACGAGGAACTGGAGGCGATAGTATTCCTTCTCCAAGTTCTTCAACAGGATGCGGGATGGCTCGCCCTTCGGGTTCTCCATGTCATAGACATCAAACTCGGCGAAGTTGCAGGTCACAATCCAACGAGAGTGTTGCGAGTAAGGCAAGGAGGCATTGTATCGCTGGGCTTGCTGAAAAGGCGTGAGCAAGGAGCCGTCGCTCTGTTTGATGGCTTGTCGCAGGTCTTTGCCCAGTGACTTCTGTTCAATCATCACATGGGTTGCGGAAATCATGCCATCAATAAAAGAAGTGTGGTCGAGCTGTGCCTGTTGCTCGTATCGAATGAACGTGGAAGGATTCTCCACCCCGAATATTTCGGTAAGGAGTTCAATCCAGAAGGTTTGGCTCTCTCCCTTCTCATATCCCCTGCCCTCCCATCGCTTGGCGAAGGCAGCGGCAGCTATGCGTTGTTGTTTCTCTGTATTCATGTACGTAAGTTTTAGGCAAAGATACTACTTTTTTGTAGAATACCAGCATCAATACTGCGTTAAATTAATATTTAATCGTCTGTAAATCAATAACTTATATTAAGAAATGCTTATGAAAACTTAACTATAAAAAGTTGGTCAAGTCGCTGATTTTCAGTAACTTTGTAAATCACAACAAATACAATTTTACATGAATACAGGACTTGACCAATATATGGATATCTTTAGAGATGCAGTTGATAATTCAGCTGCAAAGATAACAAAAAGTTTTGAAAAAATACTCTTCGAGGTAATATTTTTAATTATGGCTATACCAGGAAAGATTAATTTTACCCAGTTGGCTAGGTATGGCTCGCATGTTGAGCAAACCTATCGCAATGCATTCGGCTTAAAAAAGTCGAAAAGCATCAACTGGCTCAAACTTAATGTATCTCTTGCCAAGCGCTACTTTGGTGACAAGAAAGGACGATGGGCGATAGCCATAGATCCAAGCTATATCAGCAAAGCTGGCAAGAAAACTCCACATATCGGTCGTTTTTGGTCGGGATGTGATCAGTCAGTGAAGCATGGTCTCGAAATCATGGGCATTGGTCTCATAGACATTGATGCCAATGACTGCATGATGCTAAGGGCTCACCAATCTCTCAGCAGCAAGAAACTAGGACTTAGAAACAAGACCATGGTCGATTACTATATCAGCGTCATCAAGCGTTATCGAAAGGAACTTCTGAAACTCTCAACTCTCATTGTAGCAGATGCTTACTTCTCTACAAGCACATTTGCTAGTGGAATCAAGAAAGAAGGTTTTTCTTTGGTAAGTCGCCTTCGTGACAATGCCTGCCTTTTCTATGTCTTCGATGGACCTCGCACTGGCAAACGTGGAAGGCCAAAGACTATGGACGGTAAGATTGACATGGAGAATCTTGACCTCACTCGAATGGAGAAGATGGAGATGAAAGATGGAGAAGGAACTGCTTATACATTGATTGCCTATTCCAAGGCCCTCAAATGTAAGATACGACTCGTCATCTGGCAGATGCCAAATGGCAAGAAGAAACTGTTCTTCTCAAACGACATCTCACTTTCAGGTGAGGAAGTTCTTCTTTACTACAGAACAAGGTTCCAAATTGAATTTTGCTTTCGCGATGCAAAAGGCTATACTGGCCTAATGGATTGCCAAGCACGTGATAAGTGGAAACTCGACTTTGCTTTTAATGCTTCGTTCACATCACTAAATGTTGCCAAGGTAACGATGAAAGAGATGGGAATGGAATATTCCATGTCTTCTTTTAAGTTGTTGATGACCAACGCTTATCTTGTGAAGCGAATTTTTAAAGCATGTGGATACACCCCGAACCGAACTTTAATTAGTAAGATTTTCAAAGAGCTCTCGTGCTTACAGCGCAAGGCTGCTTAGCACATTATTGAATTTTTAACGAACTATTGATCTACACGTTACGGACTTAAATTCACGTCCAAGGAATTTTTTGCTGTTATGTTCATCACTACCAGCATAATCTCTATCGTTATTAGCTGTATATAAATAAGAGTCAGTTTCAATCATTTCTTTTTGATAGTCTGACAAAATTAAATCTATATTTCGGGTAATGTATTCAAATATTGGCCAATTTCTTGCATCTGCATAGTTTATAGGGCCAAAAGTCAGCTTTGAAAGCTGAGAACATTCTTTAAATATACCAGAATTAAGTTTATTAAGATTTGGCGCTTCTACTACAGTGAGATATTCGCAATTTTCAAAAGCATATTTCTTAATTTCTTTTACGTCAGACATTTTGACTGACTTAAGTTGCAACATCTCATAGAATGCCTTTTCTGGAATAGTTTCTACACCAATAATGGTCAACTCAATTGTACCCAAGTCGTTAGGGGCGGCATCTTTGAGGGCTTCTCTTATTGCCTCAAACTCATTATCGCCAGCATCAGAAGCGAGGTTGAGTTTTATAGTAGTCTTGCCATCTGCTACTTTTTGCTCAATAGCTGACTTTATTTCTTCTGCACTATTTGCCGAAATGACGGTAGCATCCAAGGCATAGCTCTTAGCATTTACTGTTGCTTGCGAGAATGTGTAAGTTGTCAAAGCTGCTTCTCTATATTTCACTGTAACTTCGGAATAATTTTCAAAAGTACCATATAAACAGGCATTGCCATTCTCATCAGAAGTAAGTGTATAATTTCCGTCATTTTCTATATCGCTGCTGCCCGCAGGGGTGAAATATTTGGTAGCAACTGTTATTGGCTTATTTGGCATAGTTGCAATACGCAGGCGAGAGTAATTGCGTGTAGCATTGGAAAAAGAGACAGCTATAGTTGTGCCATCATTGACTATGCTTGCAGTTCCCTCGATATATTCATCCGTTCCTGCAACTTTACCATCTTTCAAAGCCAATTTGTTAGAAACCCACTTATAATTAGGAGCATAATACACATGGGGTATGTATGCAGCGTCTCCTTCTCTATAGTTCAATTTACCACTTGTCAATTCCCAACTCTTGCCATTATATACAAAAGTTGCATACTGTTTTCCATAAGAGGTGTTGTCTATCTCCAAAAGTAGTTCGTCTTCATTTACCCATGAGGTTTTGCCTGGGTCAGATGTACCGATAGCACGAGTCTGCGAATCTCCGAATGCAGGAAATTCACCAACAACCAACTGTACGTAGTTCTTGGCTGTTGATGCAGTTGTTTCTTCTATATCACTTGTGCATGAAGCCATTACTATTGTAACGACAGTTAGCATAATGTATTGAAATATCTTTTTCATATTCTTGTCCTCCAGTTATTTGAGTTCTTCTTCATTGTCACTGTCCCAACCTGCCAAATCATTTACTCCGATTTGAGTCAGTTCAACTTTATCTTTTCCTACATCAAGTTTATAGGTGTAGCGCTCGCCTTCTTTAAACTCAGTAGGAGTCTTCATTTTTACATTGAAATTATTATCGCCTATCTTGAATTTCAAGAAGACTTCATCTTTAATGTACGAACCAGGAATAACAATTGCAGAAAACATGTCACCGTCATGCATGCAAGCTTTTACCCAATCAGGATTACCTGTAGGTGTACTCATGACAAATTGCTTTTGCTCTAGGTCTCTTTTAAAAGAAACACTGGTGTGCTTAGAATACACTTGTGGGGTGCTAATATCCTTATTTGGATAATCTGCTGTACCGACATGATATATTATCGAAACCATAGACATACGATGATACATGTCAATTTCGACATAATTATTAGGAACATCATACCAATAGCCATTTATTAAATCTGCCTTTTTCAAAAGGTCTTCATCACTTTGGTCAGGATGTAAATTATAGGTAAGAGGATTTGTTATATCAGAAGGAAACCAAGCAATCAATTCGCATCTTTCCTCTCTTTCCCAACGAATTGTTTTGACCGAATTCCAACGTGCTTGTCCATTTTCTTCTATATATTGATATTTGCCTGTGTTTGTAGATTCATCACCGTAAATTTGCAGTACATTTATTTGGTCATCATTCTCCCAACGGTTGCCAGCCCCCAATGTATTGACACGAGTTTGTACACCTCCAACAGAGAAGGTCGCATTGATTTCCTGTCCTTTCAGCGTTGGAACTATATCCTCATTTTGCGTACATGCAGTAAAGCCCATAGTAACAAGAGCCATTACTGTATAGATAATTTTTCTTATGCTCATAATATTTTGTTTTTATAAGTTTACTAATTCTGTTCCCTCTACAAAATAGAATGGATAAACCATATTGGTTCGTCGATTCGTCTGCCTTATCGTGTAGTCTATGAGGATGTTCATTTTCCCCTCGTCTTGTTTCTCCTCGAAATCAATCCGATTGACTATCACTCGTGGCTCAAACAGAACTATCGACTGTTCTATTCGGTCTCGCAACATCGTTCTTGTGGATGCCGTCATCATTTCAAAGGCATATTCCCTAATAGGGCAACCATAATCATAGCGATGTACTCTTTCTCCAGGCGATGTACTCAACAAGGTCATGATGCTTTGCCGAATATTAGCCTCGTTTGCAACCATCTCAGTGGGTCGCGAACTTCCGCCACTTTTAAAGCGTGGTGGATAGTTCCATGCTATTCCTAAGAAAGTTTTTGTATCTGTCATATCTCGTATTCTTTTAAAAGTTTCTAACCACCTATGATAACAGTAGGACAACCCATGATGATGCTCCCACCATGTGCTGTAGAGTCTCCCATCCTTGCAGCAGGCTTACCTCCTATCATCACTGTTGTTGAACCTTTGATGATGGTGTCGGGTGGCCCAACGCAAGTAGCCATGTCACCCATAACGGCTGCAGGAAGTTTTCCTATCAGTACCGTTGGCACTCCTGGCCCAATAATCGGACCGCCTATATGTGGAACAGGAGGAAGTCCTGGTGTCTGCATCGGACAGGTGTGCATATCTGTTAATCTTGCAGCATTTTGCATATCTTTATCAGTTTATCATTACCATTGCGCCTTTGACGGTGGTCTGACCAGAAGCAGAAAGCTCCGCTGTGGCATTGCCCTTGACTTTCGCACCAACTTTGGCTGTAACTTTTACGTTTGTTCCATTTATATCGACATCCGATTTTGCATCTATACTGACTTTTCCGGCTGCATTCAGTGCAATGTTACCTTTTGCTGTCAGCTTTATATTTTTTGAAGAGCTAAGTTCTATACCATTACTGTCCATGACCATCTTGTTTTTGTTTTGGTCTGTAACAGAGATGGATTTTCCCTCATCACTCATTACTATCGTATTCTTTGCAGGCGTGTGAATTGTTATTATTTTCTTTTCCTCGTCAAACTCTATAGACATCTTTGAGCGAGTCACAATTGCCTTTATGTCGTTTTTTGCCTCATATCCAAATGGAGGGGTATGTTTGCTTCCGTACATTCCTCCAAGGATTATCGGGTAATTGGGATTGTTGTTGATGAATCCCACAACCACCTCGTCGCCTATTTCGGGAAGAAAGAAAATTCCCGACTGATTGGTGGCATATACTGACGAAAGGCGAGTCCAAAGCAATTTTTTTTCGCCATCCATCCATGGCAACTCTACTTGTATGCGGCATTCCTTGGATATGTCACCATCAAGTTTCTTGACCACCGCAATGTGAAGCCCTTCCATTCCCGGTAAAAATCCTGCGGCAGTAGGAGCAATCACATCTGCTTCGTCTGTTATGTTGTTGGCAGGAACTCCCATGCCTACCTTTGTAATCCATTCATTCCGTTCTATCGTATGCGTCACAGAACCCACATAGACTTTTCCATTAAAACGCTTGCCTAATCCCTTTAACTCGATGATACATCCAGGAACGACTTCGGCAGCTCCATAAAAGCTGAACGAACCGTGGTATCTTGCCAATCCAGCTTTCAACGCTTGGCTGTCAACCCATTGCTTTAGGGCGTTCTTGTCAAGAGGGGCATCAGTTTGCAATATTTGACTATCATCTCCTGCCAACTTTTTGATGGTGATGTCGCCTTGTTCGTTCAAAGTTGGCGCAGATGCAGTTTGCCTCACTTGGTTCTGCGTGGCTGGATTCCAAGAAACAGCCTCATACTTGCCATATTGCTCACTGCCCGAAAGTCCGCCATCGAAGTCTATCAAATCAACGCCATTAGTAACGGTCAGTACTGGCTTCCCACTTACCTTAGGCTTAAAGACGTTTATTTCTTTTTCTCTTGTATATATAAATAATCCATTGGCATCAGCCCTCGACAAGGCGAAGTCCCAATCGGAACAGTAATATTGTACCATTTCGGGATATTGATAGGAAGTCGTATCGACATTTACCGTACCGTATGCTTTCAAAACGTCCTTTATTATTTCCGAATCCTTTTTTTTCTCGAATATCCGATTTTTACGTCCTTGTGTCGCATGATAAGCATAATCCCTACATTCCACTATCATCATGGAGCGTGAGTTTCGCCCCATTTTTATACCTATTTCAAGTATAATACCTTCAAAGATTGTATTTTGCTTGTCAATGTTGCCAACATCAATGCGTATGGTAGTTCCTGGTTTGAAAGAATTGGCATCAGTCTCATCAAAAGTCTGCTTGTCCATATCGCCAGCATAGAACTTCAATGTAGCCTTTCCTATTCGATTGATGGCAAGATGTACTTGGGCATAAACCAACTTGTAGGAGTCGTCCAGTGC
>CAVKXW010000147.1:0-8224 GCA_963660215.1 Bacteroidaceae bacterium
GCAATTGATAAGGTTCAGAAAGAACTTATAACCAAATTGGTAGGTTTAGAATATAGAAGAAATTTAATTATGGCTAAGAAATTCGAAATAAGAAATAGTACAGCGGAATTCCTTATCTTCCAGATGGAAGGTAAGGAGAATGGGGTGCAGGTCGTTTATAAGGATGAAACGATTTGGGCTACCCAAAAGGCGATGGCGGAGTTGTTTGATTGCTCTACAGACAACATTGGTACTCATCTAAAGAACATTTATGCTTCTATGGAAATTGATAAAAAAGCAACTACCGAGAAAATTTCGGTAGTTCAAAAAGAAGGTGACCGAGAAGTAAAAAGAGAGATACTTTTTTATAGTCTCGATGCCATTATCTCTGTAGGTTATCGTGTCAACTCGATTCGTGCTACTCAGTTCCGTCAGTGGTGTACTTATGTGCTTCGCCAGTTTGCTATCCGTGGCTATGTGATAGACAAGAAGCGAATGGAGAATGGCTCTTTCATCGGAGAGGATTATTTCGAGCATTTGCTTGCCGAAATCCGTGAGATAAGAATGAGTGAAAGGAAGTTTTACCAAAAGCTTACTGACATTTATTCTACGGCAATAGATTATAACAAGAATGCGCCTACGACTCGACTCTTCTTTCAAAAGGTACAGAATAAGATGCATTATGCAGTGCATGGTCATACTGCTGCTGAACTTATCGTAGAGAGGGCAGATGCAAATAAAGAACATATGGGATTGACTACTTGGGAGAAAGCTCCCAATGGAAAAATTGTAAAGCCTGATGTGAGCATTGCCAAGAATTATCTCAAAGAAGTGGAATTGCAGGATATGGGGAGATTGGTCAATGCCGTGTTGGATATGGCTGAGCGTATGGCTAATCGACATGTTCCGATGACGATGGAAGATTGGGCTAAGCGAATCGATATTATTTTGGAAGCTGGTGGTGATGAGGTGCTGATGGATGCTGGAAAGGTCTCTGCCGAGTTTGCCAAGGAGTTTGCTGAATCGGAATTTGAGAAGTATCGTATCGTACAAGATAGACTTTTTAAGTCTGATTTCGATAAGTTTAATGATGAGGGCATGCTGCCTCTTGAATGATTATAGCCGTCTGTACTCAGTGGGGTGACCAATTCGGCAACTTCGTCAATAATGTGCGCCGTTTTGGATGGACGGTGAGTGGGGAGTAAGTGTATGGCTTTGTGCCTTTAGGTGATATTATTTCTGTTTTTTCAGAAAAAGGTTTGGGTGTTCCGAAAAAAATGATTAGCTTTGCACTTGTTAAAGTAATAACGGTATGGCTATAGATATTTATAAACTCCTCTCTCAAGGTGAACGTGTAACGTCCTGTCTATATCAATAATAATCTTTCAAGAGGTACTTTCAAGCGAAATCATGAGGGTGATTACCATTGTACGGAGCAGGAATTGAAGCTGATGCTTCGTGATGCGAATGAGGCAGGAAATGATGGCTTGCTATTGGAGTACTATACGATGGATGATATTGATATTCCAACCTTGGAGCGTTATCGACAAATGTTTCAGAATCTACATCCTGAGCATCAGTGGAATGCTTATTCCCATCAAGAGTTCTTGACTAATTTTGGTGGCTATGCCAGAGATAGAAGAACAGGTCGGGAGGGTTTGACAATGGCTGGGCTTTTGATGTTTGGTAAGGGATTGCCTGTGAGAGAGCGTTTTGATAATTTGCGTATGGACTATATCGACAAGTCAAATCTGATAGGCGACCAGCGGTATAGTGACCGAATCACATACGATGGTACTTGGGAAAACAATCTCTTTAATTTTGTGAGGATGGTGATTCCTAAGTTAACACGTGACTTAACTCGCCCTTTTTCTATGGATGGGTTGATTCGTACAGATGATACCTTGCAAGCCAAGGCTATTCGTGAAGCTGTGACCAATATGATTATCCACTCAGACCTGATGCTAAATGGTATTTTGAGGGTGGAGAAGTTTGATGACCGTATCGTGCTTACCAATCCTGGTCTATTGAAACTTTCAGTAGATCAAATCTACCATGGTGGTGAAACTAAGGCTCGTAACCAGAGAATGCAGAATATGTTTCGTATGATAGGTTATGGCGAGAACATAGGCTCTGGCTTCCCTCTTATCTTGAATGCTTGGAATGAGAAACATTGGATAAAACCAGAATTGGTGGAACAGGCTGAGCTGATGCAGGTAAAACTTGTATTGCATATACAGAATGAGCCGATAAATGAGCCGATAAATGAGCCTGTAACAACGCGCCAAAAGATGATATTGGCTGCTATTCAAAAAACTCCTAATTTGACAAGGGGGGAGTTGGCGGAAAAATTAGGTATATCATTAGCGACTCTAAAGCGCGAAATAATTGTTCTTCGTAAGGAAGGGCGTATAGAGCGTGATGGAAGTAATAAGAATGGGCATTGGGTTGTTTTATAGTCAAAGTTTTGCGGTTAGTTTGTAAGGATTAATCTTTTAAGTTGCCGAGAAATGCTCGGCAACTTAAAAGGTTCATATCCTGGCAGGGGTTCCTTCCTTGAAAACATCGCAATAAGAAGTTGGAAAAGGCTTTCCCGAAGGAATTGCAAGGTAGCTATGGTGTAATGTTCCAAACCAAAGATGGGGCTATCTTGGCAGTCTGCACTCAGTGGGGTGACCAATTCGGTAATTTTGTCAATAATGTTCGCCGCTTTGGGTGGACGGTGAGTGAGGAGTAAGTGCTTTGTTTTTACAAGCTTGAAGCCGTTATGACAAAGGCAACTACCGAGAAAAACTCAGTAGTTGCCTTTGTTGTTTCGTATATTATAGAAATTGTGTCAGATATACAGGAAGAAAGAGAGTCTGCTCTTCTTTTTGCAAATCTTTCGTATATATGAGATAGCGTTGAGCTACTCGGTTGGAGAACTTCTTGCAGAAGGCATCGAGTGAGGCATGACGCTTATAGCCCGATGATTTCACTTCTCTCGGACAAACTTTGTTGCCACGAGACAATAGAAAGTTGATTTCGTAATTGTGCTTGCCTGTCTCTGTCGGAAATGTGTAATAGAAAAGCTTGGTTCCTGCGGCTGTTAGCATTTGTGCTACCATATCCTCATAATCTTTACTTGTTAATGTTGAATTTTTGGTGCAAAAATACACAAAAAATATAGTTCCTCAAAATCTTTTATGTTGAAATCCCGAAAATTCTCAAAATCTTCCCCAATAAATAACTATAAATGAAAAGGCTAGTGTATGATGAAACACTAGCCTTTTCATTATATTAATAGAGCAATCTTTTGGTCCATTTGGAAGTTAGTCTCTTTTATTCTTTCTCTTCAGCGTTGTCGCAAGCCACCATTTCTGCGCCCCTATATATCACTACGAGTTTGTGGAGGGTGGTGGTTCTCACGGATTCTCTTACGATGTCGCTGTCGGCATAGCGACAAATCTGTGCCGATGCTTCCTTGAAGAGTTCCTTTACTTGTTCGTCCGTGGTATTCGTCTTGCAGTACTTCAACTCGATGATATAAGAGTCGGTCATGTCCTTGTAGATGTCGCAGAGTGGAACGAGGAAGATGTCGGCATAGCCTCCGTCATTGTCTAGCTCGGATATAGGACGATAGAACTTGCTTTGGCTTGTCATGGCAAGCGTGAAGCCATGCACGAAAGCCTCACCTTTCTGCTTGTCTCGTTGTGACGAGAATCGCTTGAGACAGTCGGCGATGTAGTCGAAGTATGGCTTGAAGTCACCATCGTATGCCATCTTGCTTTCCAATTTGTTCTTTTCGTATTTCTCGAATGTCAAGTCATTCTCCCCATAGGTGTCGAGTAGGTAGGTGAACATCTGGTCGCGAACCACCTCGTTAGGGATGACAAATTTGGTGGCTCCCTTGTAAGTGCCGTCTATCGTCACCATGCCGAAATAGAAGAGCAGGCTCAGGAAGTTGTTCGGGTCGTTGATGCGCTCGGCTGGGAAATTCTCGTTGAGCTCACCTGTTACGAATCCCTTGGTTATCAGTTCCTGGATGATGCTGGCATCATGGCTGAATGACTTGTCGTGGCGGATGAGCATACGTATCTTCTCATAGTCGATGCGTACGTTGGTCTCCACCATGTTGTCAGGAATCTCATAGTCGTTGTCTATGTAGTTGGTAAGGAAATTGAGCACCATCACGGAGTTGTACATGGTTGTCTTTCCATAGCTCTTGATGGCGAAGCAATAGTTATCGTACCAAGGCTTGATTTCCTTGATAAGTTCATCCACAGTATGGTTGAATGGCAACACACTGGCGTAATAATCAAACATCTCCCTGACTTCTTCCTCGGTGAAGCCTGTCATTTCATTGAACCTAGGATTGAGCGAGTAGTTGGTGCCTATATTGAAGCCACTCGTCAAGTCATCCATCGTTACAGGGCTTACACCTGTAACGAACACTCTGCCAAGACCGCCACCTGCCGCTCCCTTGATGGTATTGAAGAAACGGCGCAAGTATCCCTCGCCATGTGTTTGGTCACGATAGCGATTGAGATGATCCTCGTTGGCGAGAATCATGTTGGTGAAATTATCGTACTCGTCGATGAAAAGGTACATTTTATGTCCTACTTCTGCGGTCTTCTGGCAGAGAAATCTCAGTTGTGCAATGGCTCCCTTCTCGGCATACATGCCTTCCTTGGTTCCTGCCGGAAGCAAAGAAGCATATCGGTCGCAGTAATAACCAAAGCATAGTCGGCAATGTGTGTCGAGTCCGTCTTGGTAATTGTCTAGGGTGCCATTTACCTCGGCGAAGTTTAAGTGAACAATGAGGTATTTGTTATGCTCTGGTGTTGGATTTTCACCAATGTACAGGTTCCCAAAAATTTGTTCGAACTTATCCTTCTTATTGATGTCATAGTAATTTTCGAGCATGGAGAGGGTGAGGCTCTTGCCGAAACGGCGAGGGCGAATGAAGAAGAAATATTTGTTGGATTCCTCGATATCCTCGATGAAAGGAGTCTTGTCTACGTAGTAGCAATCCTCCAAGATTACATCCTCAAAGTTTTGCATACCGTATGGTATGCGCTTGCGATAGATTCGCTTTTTTCTTTCTCTTATTGCCATAGCTCAAAAATATTTAGTGCTGCTTATTTCTAGTTGCAAAGATACGTTGTTTTTTTGAAATAAACAAGTAAAAAGTGAGAAATGTAGTCCTTTCTCTCTTTTTACCTTTTTACTCTTTTCTCTTTTTACTTTTCCACGACTTCCTCCACATACTTCACAAGCGAGTCCTTGCCGTTGAGGAGATAGAAGTCTACTCTTACCACATGGCCGATGTCGGCATTGCCCTTTACCTTCACGTGCTTGGTCTTACTATATAATAAGGTGTCACGGCGGGAAGGGTAGGAGACGAGCTGAATCATGTCCTTGTTCGATTCGCTTCCCACGTAATACATTCCGATGCTGTCCACGATAGCCTTCTGGATGGAATCTTTCTTAGCCATCTTTTGGGCATGGGCAGTTGTCGTATCCTCTGGATAGAATTCGCTTGCCGCTACCGTGTCTCCGTCATTCTGGTCGGGAGCAAACTTGCAACTGGTTGTCGTTGTGATAAAAGTAGCGGCTATGAGTACTGCCACGAGATATAATAGTTTCTTCATATTGTCCTTTTGCTTTAATCTTTCCGCAAAAGTATAAAAAATAAGAAAATCGGCAAAATAAACAGGTTGTTATTTTGCCGATTTTAGATATATTTATGGATTGTAGATGAATTACATCTCTACTACCACCTCATGCTTGCCAGCTGAGCAAGGGATGACGGTACCCTCGATAGCCTTGCCATCCACGGTAATCTGCTTCACACCCTTCTCCTTTCCGTCTGGGTTCTTTACCACGATGTGGTAGTCGCCACCACGGAACTTGCGGTTTACCTCATACTCCTTGGCGGTGCTTGGCAAACATGGGTCGATGTTCAATCCCTCATAGTCTGGCTTGATGCCGAGGATGAATTCCGATACTGTGTACCACATCCAAGCGGCTGTACCCGTCAACCAGGAGTTCTTGCCCTCACCAGGCTTGGCGGCATCCTTACCAGCCACCATCTGGCAGTTTACGTATGGCTCAACTTTGTGGAGCGTCTGGTATTTCTCCTCCACGTAGCTAGGCAGAATCTTGGTGTAGTGCTTCCAAGCATCGTTGCCACGTCCGGCAACGGTCTCGCCGATGATGACCCAAGGGTTGTTGTGGCAGAAGATACCAGCGTTCTCCTTGTAGCCCTCAGGATAAGATGAAATCTCACCCATCTCCACATGGTATGTGGTGTAAGCTGGGTTGTTGAGTACCATACCGTGTTCGCACTCCAAGCGCTCCTTGGCACTATCCAAAGCCTTGGCGCAAAGACCGTCTTCAAGACCGATGCCAGCCATCGTACACCAGCCCTGGCTCTCGATGAAGATCTTGCCTTCCTCGTTCTCGTCGCTACCAATCTTGTTGCCGAAGAAGTCGTAGGCACGGAGGAACCATTCGCCATCCCAACCATGCTTCTTCACAGCCTCGTCCATATCATCGACTGCCTTCTGCATGCGCTCTGCCTCAGCGAGGTAATCTTCCTCAGCCATACCTGTTACGGCACTCTGGTTTTCCACTGAGTCCTTGGCGAGCTGACGGCAGAGTGCCACATAGTCCTTGCCTGTCACGACGAACAAGCCTGCAATCATCAAGCTCTCAGCCTTGCTTCCCTCACCCTTGTTCTCGGTAGTCTGGAAACTCTCGTTAGGATCCCAAGAGAAGCAGTTGAGGTTGAGGCAGTCGTTCCAGTCGGCACGGCCGATGAGTGGCAACTTGTGAGGGCCGAGGTTGTTGATGACGTGGTTCATGCTTATCTTCAAGTGCTCGAAGAGGCTCACCTCGCTACCAGGCTGGTTGTCGAAAGGCACCTGCTCGTTGAGGATAGAGAAGTCGCCAGTCTCCTTGATGTAGGCGATGGTACCGAAAATCAACCAACATGGGTCGTCGTTGAAACCGCCTCCGATGTCGTTGTTGCCACGCTTGGTCAATGGTTGATATTGGTGATAGCAACCACCGTCAGGGAACTGGGTGCTGGCGATGTCGATGATGCGCTGGCGGGCACGCTCTGGTATCTGATGAACGAAACCTACCAAGTCCTGGTTGGAGTCACGGAATCCCATGCCTCGACCGATACCGCTCTCGAAGAAGCTTGCCGAACGAGACATACAGAAGGTAATCATGCACTGATACTGGTTCCAGATGTTCACCATGCGGTCGAGCTTGTCGTTGCCACTCTTTACGGTGAAGATATTCAAGAGGTTGTCCCAGTACTGGTTGAGCTCGGCGAAGGCAGCGTCTACCTTCTCGGTGGTATCAAACTTAGCCATGAGGGCATGTGCCTTCTCCTTGTTGATGACCTTCTTGCTGGCGAACTTCTTGTCCTGCTCGTTCTCCACATATCCCAAGAGGAAGATGAGGTCGCGGTTCTCTCCAGGTTGAAGAGTAACTTCGATGTAGTGAGAGGCGATAGGGCTCCAACCGTGGGCAAAACTGTTGCGAGCCTTGCCTTCGAGCACAGCCTCAGGCTCGGCAAACTCATTGTAGAGTCCGATGAAACTCTCACGGTCAGTATCATAACCCTGTATCTCGGTGTTGACAGTATAGAAAGCATAGTGATTGCGACGCTCACGATACTCAGTCTTGTGATAGATGGTGCTGCCCTCTACCTCCACCTCGCCAGTGGAGAAGTTGCGCTGGAAGTTCTCCATATCGGTAGCGGCATTCCAAAGACACCACTCTGCGAACGAGAACACTTTCAGTGTCTTTACCTCCGAAGAAGTATTTTTCAATGTCATCTTCTGCACCTCAGCCCAAGTGTGGAGCGGAACGAAGAAGAGCACGCTGGCCTCCACGCCGTTCTTGCTGCCAGTGATGCGAGTGTAGTTCATACCATGGCGGCACTCATAGCTGTCGAGTGGAGTCTTGCAAGGCTTCCAACCAGGGTTCCAGATGGTGTCGCCGTCCTTGATGTAGAAGTAACGACCACCGTTGTCCATAGGCACACCGTTGTAACGATAGCGTGTGATACGACGGAACTTGGCATCCTTGTAGAAAGAATACCCACCAGCTGTATTTGAGATGAGGGAGAAGAAGTCCTCGTTGCCCAAATAGTTGATCCAAGGCCAAGGGGTCTTAGGGTCAGTAATCACGTACTCGCGATTCGCGTCATCGAAATGACCATACTTTTTTTCTGCCATTGTCTTTT
>CAVKXW010000148.1:0-8135 GCA_963660215.1 Bacteroidaceae bacterium
ACTTGCCGTTCTTGCCCAAGAACTCCAAGGAGTTGATGTTCCAACGGCGTGTGCATCCTTCCTCATGGCTAGAGGTGGTCTTGAGGGTGCGAGGCCAGTTAGGCCAAGGATTCTTAGGATCCTCTGGGCCTTCCACAGGCTTTGGCATAATCTCAATCTGGGTCACGCTCTTGCAACCCTGGCGATGCGCTGTACCGATGCAATCTGAGCCTGTATCACCACCACCGATAACCAAGACATCCTTGCCCTTGCAGTTGACGAGTTCATCCTTCGAGAACTCCATGCCTGCCAACACTCGGTTCTGCTGGGAAAGCAGTTCGAGGGCGAAATAGACACCCTTCAACTCTCGTCCAGGAATCTTCAGGTCACGAGCGGTTGGCGTACCGGTGGATACCACATAGGCATCGAAGCCCTCTGGCAACTTGGTGACATCTATCTTCTGATTATACTTGAACTCGATGCCCTCTTCCTCCAACAAGCGGAGACGGCGGTCGATGATACTCTTGTTGAGCTTGAAGTTAGGAATACCGTAACGCAACAAGCCTCCTGCGTTCTCACGTGCCTCGAAGACAGTCACCTTATATCCCTTGTGATTCAACTGGTTGGCTGCTACCAATCCAGCAGGACCAGCTCCGATGACTGCCACAGTCTTGCCATTACGCTCTGGTATCTCCACACGAACATAGTCCTCGGAGAAAGCGTGCTCCACGATGGCGCACTCATCCTCACGGTTGGTGGTTGGTTCGTGGTCCATCAAGTTTAAGATACAAGCCTTCTCGCAGAGTGCAGGACAGATACGACCTGTGAACTCAGGGAAGTCGTTGGTGGAATTGAGCAATCGGTAAGCCAACTCCCAGTCACCCTTATAAAGGGCATCGTTCCACTCTGGTGCCTTGTTGCCCAGCGGACAAGCCCAATGGCAGAAAGGCACACCGCAGTCCATACAACGACTCGCCTGTTGGCGGCGGTCATTACTATTCAATGTTTGTTCTACCTCGCTAAAATCGAGGATTCTATCGTGTATTGGTCTATAACCTGCTTCCTTGCGAGGTATAGTCAAAAATGCTTTTGGATTTCCCATCGTTTTAAAAGTAAAAGGGTAAAAAGGTAAAAAGGTAAAAAGAGCATTCTTGCTTGCTACTTGCTATCACTTACTTGATGCTTGCTTATCGCTATTTACTCAAACCTTATACTACCTTTATATTTTTGTTATTTTACTCGATTCGCTACAGAAGAGACGTTTAAGCGGAAAGGGAGCTATTTATTTATATGGTATTCCGGCAAAAGGGCAAGCAGTCAAGTCCCAAAGACTTTTTTACCTTTTTACCCTTTTACCTTTTTACCTTTAATCAATAGTCTCGCTGCATATCCGCAATCTTCTGCTGCAACTTCTTCACCTGCTCCTCCTGGAGTACTCGCTTGTATTCGATTGGCACTACCTGGATGAAGTCCTCCACGTAGTGGTTCCAGTCGTCGAGCATGGTGCGAGCGAGCTTACTGCCTGTGTAGAGGTAGTGCTGGCGAATCAACTCGTGTAGCTCCTTGCGATAGGTGCTGTCCTCGACGAGGTTGATTTCCACCATGTCCATGTTACAGAAGTAGTCGAAGTTGTGGTTCTTGTCCCATACGTAGGCGACACCACCACTCATACCTGCGGCGAAGTTACGGCCAGTCTCACCGAGTACAACCACACGACCGCCCGTCATATACTCACAGCAGTGGTCGCCTGCACCCTCGATGACGGCAATGGCACCTGAGTTACGAACACCGAAGCGTTCACCCACCTTACCATTGATGTAGAGTTCACCACTTGTGGCACCATAGAGACCTGTGTTACCAGCGATGATGTTGTCCTCGGCAGAGAAGTTGCTGCGGATAGGAGGAAGGATGGAAATACGACCTCCTGAGAGTCCCTTGCCAAAATAGTCATTGGTCTCGCCTTCGAGCTTGAAGTCAACACCCTTTACCAAGAAGGCACCGAAGCTCTGACCAGCAGAACCCTTGAACTTCACGTTCACGGTCTTGTCTGGCAAGCCTTCCTCACCATACTTGGCGGCTATCATACCGCTCAACATCGTACCAGCGGCACGGTCGGTATTCTTGATGGCGAAGTCGAGGTTCACTTCCTCTTGCTTTTCGATGGCGTTCTGCGCACCACGAATCAACTGTTGGTCGAGCACGTTGTCGAGGTTGTGAATCTGTTCGGTGGTATGATAGAGTGAACCATGACCAGCCTCACGATGAAGCAAGCGAGAGAAGTCGAGCAAGTCTGTCTTCTCCTCGATGCTCTTGGCTACCTCTGGGTCGAGTGCATCCTCGCCCTCGGTAGGCATTACCTCCTCATCCTTCTTGCGAACAATCAACTCGGTATGACCGATGATGTCGTTCAAAGAAGTATATCCCATCTCTGCCAAGTACTCACGTACCTCCTCGGCGAGGAAGCGGAAGTAGTTGATGAGGTACTTGTAGCTACCACGGAAGTGAGCACGGAGCTTAGGGTCCTGGGTAGCGACACCCATCGGACAGGTATTGAGGTTACACTTACGCATCATCACACAACCCAACACGATGAGGGCTGCCGTACCGAAGCTGAACTCCTCAGCACCGAGCAAAGCCATGAGGATGACGTCACGACCGCTCTTCAACTGACCATCAACTTGCAAACGAACCTGTCCACGAAGACCGTTCTTCACCAAAGTCTGCTGGGTCTCTGAGAGACCAATCTCAGGCGAGATACCAGCGAAACGCATACTAGATGCAGGACTTGCACCTGTACCACCCTCGGCACCAGAGATAACGATGAGGTCTGCCTTAGCCTTAGCCACACCAGCCGCAATCGTACCCACGCCGCTCTCAGCCACAAGTTTCACAGAGATAGCTGCCTTAGGGTTTACGTTTTTGAGGTCGAAGATGAGCTGAGCCAAGTCCTCGATACTATAAATATCGTGATGAGGTGGAGGTGAAATCAAACTGATGCCAGGGATGGAGTGACGAGTCTTGGCGATGACCTCGTTGACCTTGAAGCCAGGCAACTGACCACCCTCACCCGGTTTAGCACCCTGTGCCACCTTGATTTGGATTTCCTCCGCATTCACTAAGTATTCTGTTGTCACACCGAATCGACCAGAAGCCACCTGCTTGGTCTTGCTGGAGAGGCTGATGCCATCCACCTTGCTGTGGAATCGCTCGTTGTCCTCACCACCTTCACCTGTGTTGCTTCTTGCACCAAGGGCATTCATGGCAAGTGCCATTGCCTCGTGAGCCTCCTTAGACAAAGCTCCGAAACTCATCGCACCTGTCACAAAGTGTTTTACTATCTCCTCCACTGGCTCCACCTTATCCAATGGAATTGGGTTCTTGCGGAAGCCGAAGAAGTCACGGATGAAGATAGGTTCCTGCTTGTCATCGACAAGGTGTGTATATTTCTTGAAGAGACTGTAGTCGCCCTTGCGAGTAGCGAGCTGCAAGGTGGCGATGGTCTCTGGGTTCCAAGCGTGCTTGATACCATCCTTGCGGTAATGGAACTGTCCCATGCTTGGCAGGAAGTCCATCTTCTTGGCTGCAAATGCCTTGTCGTGCAGACGGATGGCATCACGTGCGATGGTCTCCAAACCAATACCACCGATGGTGCTGACTTCTGTACCGAAGTAGTTCTTCAAGAGGCTTTCAGAGAGACCGATGCTCTCGAATATCTTTGCACCACGATAGCTACGGATGGTAGAGATACCCATCTTTGCCATAATCTTGAAGAGACCTTTCTTAACAGCCTTGATGTAGTTCTGTTCGGCTGTGTGGTAATCCTCTTGAATCTTTCCTCTTTTTACAAGGTCGTCGAGTACGGCGTAAGTCAAGTATGGACAGAGGGCTGACGCACCATAACCCAACAAGAGGGCTGCGTGCATCACCTCACGAATCTCACCACTCTCCACGATGAGGGCGGTCTGTACTCGCTTACCTGCATCAATCAGGTAATGGTGAACGGCACTCACGGCGAGCAACGATGGGATGGCAGCATGAGTCTCATCGACACCACGGTCACTCAGAATGATATAGTTGTAACCATCATCCACGCTCTTCTCTGCCTGCTTGCAGAGTGCATCGAGCGATTCGTGCAATCCTTCCTCGCCCTTGGCTGTCTCGAAGAGCATGTGGAGCTTGACGGTATTGAATCCCTTGTAGCGGATGTTCTGGAGAATATCGAGCTGGGTATTGGTCAAGATAGGATGTGGCAAGCGCACCATCTTACAGTTGCTCTCATCTGGGTTCAGAATGCCAGAACCTACACGACCGATATACTCGGTAAGACTCATCACGAGGTTCTCACGGATGGAGTCGATGGCAGGGTTGGTGACCTGGGCGAACTGCTGACGGAAGTAGTTGAAGAAGATCTGTGGCTGGTCGCTGAGTACGGCAAGTGGGGTATCATTACCCATGGAAGCTGTAGGCTCCTGACCCTTGGTTGCCATCGGAATGATAGTACCGTCGATGTCTTCCTCACCGAAACCAAACTCCAACTCATTACGAGTCAAGTTCTCGACTGAGTTTTCCACCTTACGACCACTGCGCAGGTTCTCCAACTCGATACGGTTGGTGTTCAACCACTGACGGTATGGGTGAGCAGCAGCCAAACGGTCCTTAATCTCACCATTATAATATATCTTGCCTTCCTGGGTATCAATCAAGAGAATCTTACCAGGTTGCAAACGTCCCTTTTCGGCAATCTCCTGTGGGTCGAAGTCCATCACACCTACCTCGGAAGCCACAACCATCATATCGTTCTTGGTGATGGTGTAACGAGCAGGGCGAAGACCATTTCTATCCAGCATACCACCTGCATAACGACCATCGCTGAAGAGCAAAGCAGCAGGACCATCCCAAGGCTCCATCAAGATGGAGTGATACTCATAGAATGCCTTCAAGTCCTCAGAGATAGGGTTCTTGTCGTCGAAACTCTCTGGCACCATGACTGCCATGGCATGAGGCAAGGACAGACCGCTCATCACGAAGAACTCGAATACGTTGTCAAGACTAGCAGAGTCGCTCATATTAGGCTGTACGATAGGTGAAATCTCACGAATATCGCCCAGAGCCTCACTGCTCAACACACTCTCACGAGCCTTCATCCATCCACGGTTACCACGGATGGTGTTAATCTCACCGTTGTGGCAGAGGAGACGGAATGGCTGAGCCAAGCTCCATGTAGGGAAGGTGTTGGTAGAGAAGCGAGAGTGAACGAGAGCCAATCCACTTGTAAAATAATTATTGGTCAAGTCTGGGTAGTACTGGCGCAACTGGAGGCTGCTCAACATACCCTTATAGACGATGTTCTTATTGGACAATGAACAGATATAGAAATCAGGATCGGTGATGCGCTTCTCAATGCGCTTGCGAATGAGATAGAGCGTGCGCTCGAATACATCCACCTTGTCATCGGTAACGCCCGTAATGAAGACCTGTTTGATGGCAGGTTCGTTGGAGAGGGCAGCCTCACCGAGACAGTCAGGGTTGGTAGGCACATTGCGGAGGTGCATCAACTGGAGTCCCTCACGTTCGATTTCCTCGATCATGATGGAGAGGATGTCCTGCTGTTTCTTCTCGTCCTTAGGCAAGAAGATAAGACCTGTACCATATTTTCCCTTCTCTGGGACAGGAATACCCTGAAGAAGAATAAACTCATGTGGAATCTGGAGCATGATACCTGCGCCATCACCCGTCTTGTTGTCGGCACCCTCAGCACCACGATGGCGCATATTCTCAAGTACCTTCAAGGCGTTGTCGACAAGATCATGACTCTTGTTACCGTGGATGTTAACCACCATACCTACGCCACACGCATCGTGCTCATAGGCTGAACTGTACAATCCTTTTTCCATTTCTTGTTCGTTTTATCGGTTATTCTATAATTCATTATTTATACGCTTGCTCATGCACTCCTGCCACGGCACGACCGCTTGGGTCGTTCTGGTTCTTGAAGGAGGCATCCCATGCAAGAGCCTCGGCTGTGGAGCAAGCCACGCTTGGTACACTTGGCACACTGCGAGCGGCACTGTCGCTTGGGAAATGCTCGGCAAAGATGGAGCGATAGTAATATTCCTCCTTGTTCTGTGGAGGATTGATAGGGAATCGCTCGGCGGCATGAGCCATCTGCTCATCGCTTACTGCCGATGCCGTAATCTGCTTCAAGGTATCTATCCAAGAGTAACCCACGCCATCTGAGAACTGCTCTTTCTGTCTCCAAGCCACTTCCTCTGGGAGCAAGTCGGCGAAAGCCTCACGTACCACCTTCTTCTCGATGGTCTTGTCAGGACACATCTTCAAGACAGGATTCATGCCCATCGCTACGTCCAAGAACTCCTTGTCGAGGAATGGTACACGACCTTCGATGCCCCATGCTGCAAGGCTCTTGTTAGCACGCAGACAATCGTAGAGGTAGAGTTTGCCGAGCTTGCGCACGGTTTCCTCGTGGAAAGCCTTGGCATCCGGTGCCTTGTGGAAGTAGAGATAACCACCAAACACCTCGTCAGCTCCTTCTCCAGAGAGTACCATCTTGATACCCATGCTTCGGATAACTCTTGCCAAGAGATACATTGGGGTAGACGCACGGACGGTTGTCACATCGTAAGTCTCGATGAAGTAGATGACATCACGGATGGCATCCAAACCTTCTTGTATCGTATAGTTGATTTCGTGATGCACGGTACCAATGTGTTCTGCCACGAGACGAGCCTTTGCCAAATCAGGCGCACCTTTCAAGCCTACTGCGAAAGAGTGAAGTCTTGGCCAGTAAGCCTTGGTCTCTCCACCATTCTCCACACGTGTGGAAGAATACTTTTCTGCAATGGCAGAGATAACGGATGAATCAAGACCACCACTGAGGAGTACGCCGTATGGTACATCGCTCATCAACTGGCGCTTTACTGATGCTTCGAGTGCATCGTGGATTTCAGCCACGGCAGCTTTCTCTTGTGGTTCGGCATCAGCCAACTGCTCGGTAGCTTTCTGTGCATCGTCTATCTGATATTTCTTCTGCATGGCGGCATACTCGAACCAATCGCGAGTATAATAACGCTTCATGCCAGGAGTCTTGCTATAGTAATAATGTCCTGGGAGGAATGGCTCGTAGTGGTCGCACTGACCTTCGAGTGCCTTCAGTTCACTTGCCACCATCACCTTGCCGTCTTTATCATAACCTATATAAAGAGGTATCACACCGATAGGATCACGAGCGATAAGGAACTCATCACGCTCCACATCGTAGAGGGCGAAAGCAAAGATACCATTCAGCTCTTCGAGCATCTGGCAGATGCGGTCGTGTACGGCATCCTCACCTTTATATATTAAGGTGGCGAAATCGGTATCTGCACGCATCTCACGATAGAGGGAAAGAATCACCTCACAGTCGCTGCCTGTCTGATACTGATAGGTATCAGCGAAACGTGCACGGATATTCTGATGATTGTAAATCTCACCGTTTACGGCAAGCACCTGTTTCTTGTCAGGAGCAAACAGAGGTTGGCGACCGCTCTCAGGGTCAACGATGCTCAATCGCTCGTGTGCAAGGATGGCAGAGCCACCACAATAAATACCGCTCCAGTCTGGTCCGCGATGGCGAATCTTCTGGCTCATACGAAGGGCTTGCTGTCGCAATTCAGGAGTTTGTTCCTGAATATTAAAGATAGATACGATTCCACACATAATATCTTTTCCTTTCTTTTATCGGTTACTTTTATCTCCTATTTCTTACCAACAAATATCATATTGCTAGTTTTCGGTTGCAAAATTACAACTTTTTGACAAAATAAAGAAAGAAAAGGATACATTTTGTCTTACAGAACAGCTACAAATAACAATCAAGCACAACATAATAAGAATTTTATAACAGATTGAAAGCAAAAACAAAGATAAATATTGCTTATTGTTACATTAACAGAAAAATAAGATAAAAAGCAAGCAAAAGAGGGTGCGTCATAAGTGGTTTATGAAACGTGCTGAATTGAAAATCGGCGGCCGAAGGGAAAGCCAAAGCCCAATAAGCACCAAGCCTAGGGCAACGCCTTAGGTTAACTAATAAGCAAGAAAGACGCCCTGAAAGGGCAAAAGCATCTCTAATCCAATGCTTTTGCCCTTTCAGGGCG
>CAVKXW010000149.1:0-8101 GCA_963660215.1 Bacteroidaceae bacterium
ATTTTATTCGCCAGCATCAGGATGAGGATGTCCGCAAGTTGGCATTTCTCGGAAGTAAGTTTCCAGAGGTAGACTTGCCTTTCGCCCTCGACCAGATTCGTGGGCGAAGGATGGCTCGTGCCAAATTGCCTCGTTGGGCAAGCATTGAGGGTATCATTTATCCTCCCCATATTTCCATGGAGCAGTGCTCGTCGGAACAAACTGCGCTTTATAAGGCGGGACTTGCGGCAAGATTGCTGCGAAATAGAGAGGGTGAGTTTGTTGACTTGACAGGAGGCTTTGGTGTCGACTTCTCTTACATCGCCGAGCGACTAGGCGTGAAGTCGATGTATGTGGAGCGACAGGCGCATCTCAGTGAGGCGGCAAGGGAGAACTTCGAACGATTGGGTTTGAGGAATGTCGAGGTGAAGAATGGCGATGGGGTGGAAGTGCTGCATTCTTTGAAGCATCTTGGCTTAATCTATATAGACCCTGCTCGCCGAGACGATGCTGGCAACAAGGTGGTGAGCCTACAGGATTGTACTCCCGATGTTACACAGTTGCAGGACGAGATGTTGGCGAAGGCCGACTATGTTATCATCAAGCTTTCTCCGATGCTCGATTGGCATCGAGCTGTGAGCGAACTGAAGCATGTAAGGGAGGTGCATATCGTTTCCACTGGCAATGAGTGCAAGGAACTTTTGCTCGTACTCTCTGCAAAGACGCTTTCAATTGATGGAGAGGAGATGGTAGGTGCAGAGAAAGGACAGCTCGGCGAGGAGGGCTTAACGGTTTATTGCGTGAATGACGAACAACGTTTTGTTTTCGAAGAACCTAATGGCGCTGTCGTTCGTGTAGCTAGAGCTGAGGATTTTGTTCTTGCGAATAAAATAGCGGAAGAGAATAATAGAAGCGAGAAAGAAATAGAAGGATTTCCTCTTTATCTCTATGAGCCGAATGCCTCACTGATGAAGGCAGGCTGTTTCGGTGCCATCTCGGAACGATTCGGAGTAAAGATGTTGGCGCAGAACTCTCATCTCTTCGCCAGTGGTGAAGTTATCGAAGGCTTCCCAGGTCGCTCCTTCCATATCAAGGCAGTCTCTTCCTTTAATAAGAAGGAGCTGAAACGGCATTTGGCAGGAATCACCAAGGCGAATGTCGCCACGAGAAACTTCCCATTATCCGTTGCCGAGCTGAGGAAACGACTCAAGCTGAAGGATGGTGGAGATACTTACATCTTTGCCACGACCTTGAGCGACGAGAGCCACGTCTTGCTCATTTGCGAGAAAGTGTAAGCTTTTCTGGTTAAAAAGCAGTAAAGAGATAAGCTGAAAGCCAATCTCTTTGCTGCATCAGAAACAATAATAACTAATAGGCATTATAAAACAAACTAAACAATAAGAAACAATGAAACTTAAAACAACAATCCTTTCGCTCTTCCTCCTCTTGGCGATGAGCGTGCAAGTGCAAACGGTGCAGGCGGAGAACTATCCTTATCGTAGCGATTATCTCTGGCTCACCATCCCCGACCATGCCGACTGGCTCTATCAGACTGGCGAGAATGCCAAGGTGGAGGTAACTTTCTGCAAGTATGGCATTCCTCGTGATGGCGAGGTGAAGTATGAGATAGGCAACGATATGTTACAAGCCGACAAGAAAGGAAGCTTCAAGCTGAAGAACGGTCGCGCCATCGTCAATATGGGAACCCGAAAGACCCCAGGCTTCCGAGACATGCGCCTCTCCGTGAAGGTGGATGGGCAGACTTATGTTCACCACATCAAGGTAGGCTACTCGGTGGATAAGATTCAGCCTTACACCCAGGAGCCAAAGGACTTCGACAGCTTCTGGCAGAAGAACTTGGAGGAACTGAAGCAGTTGCCTCTCAAATATACCAAGGAGCTTGCTCCAGAGTATTGCACCGACAAGATAGACTGCTACCTCATCAAGCTCCAGATAGACAAAATGGGGCACTCGATGTATGGTTACCTCTTCTATCCGAAGAATGCCAAGGCTGGTTCTTGCCCTGTAGTCTTAACTCCTCCTGGAGCAGGCATCAAGACCATCAAGGAACCACTACGCAACAAGTATTATGTCGAGAATGGCTTCATCCGCTTGGAGATAGAGATTCATGGCTTGGATCCTCGCATCTCTACGGAAGCCTTTAATGAGATGAGCAAGGCGTTCAACGATGCGAATGGCGGTTATCTTGCCAACGGACTTCAGGCGAAAGACCGCTACTATATGAAGCACGTATATTGCGGTTTGGTTCGTTGCATCGACTTCCTCACCTCCCTGCCTGAGTGGGACGGCAAGAATGTGGCAGTACAGGGCGGTAGCCAAGGTGGAGCCTTGGCGATTATCGCAGCAGGTCTCGACAAGCGAGTAACCCAGTGCGTTGCCAACCATCCAGCCCTCAGTGACATGGCTGGCTATGTGGAGAAGGGCAGGACAGGCGGCTATCCTCACTTCAACAAGCAGCCAGAAATCTTGGGCAACAAGGATTGCTTGGCAAATATGCCTTACTTCGATGTCATCAACTTCGCTCGCAAGGTGACGGCTCCTACCTATATCACCTGGGGCTACAACGATGTGACTTGTCCTCCTACCACCAGCTATGCAGTGTGGAACACCTTGAAGTGTGAGAAGGAGAGCTTGCTCACCCCAATCAATGAGCACTGGACGAGCGACGCCACCAACAAGAATCAAATGGAATGGATCAAGGCTCACCTCGTAAAGTAGTTTGATTCAAGTTCAACCTGTACGGTTGAAACGGGCTGAAAGCCCAACAGCACCAAGCCCAGGGCATCGCCCTGGGTAGATATAGTGGGATTTTGTCGCCCTGAAAGGGCAAAAGCATCTTACCCTCAAAGCTTTTTCCCTAAAAAACTGCAAAAAAGAATAGCAATATTTGGCAGTTTGGCTAAATATTGCTATTTTTGCATACTTGATATTGCTAAGAATAGCAAACAGATAGCAAGAATATCGCAAAAGAATAGCAAACTAGTTTGAAATAAGATGTCATTAATAGAAATTAAAAAGGTCGAAAGCAAGAAGGACTTGAAGACGTTCATCGACTTCCATTACGACCTCTATGAGGGCAACGAGTATGATGTGCCCAACCTCTTCAGCGACGAATTGGCTACCCTCAGCAAGGACAAGAACGCTGCGTTCGAGTTTTGCGAGGCAGAATATTACCTTGCCTACAAGGACGGCAAGGTGGCTGGCCGTGTCGCTGCCATTATCAACCACAAGGCCAACAACCGATGGAACAAGAAGACCGTCCGCTTCGGATGGATAGACTTCATCGACGACCATGAGGTTTCCAAGGCCTTGATGGATGCCGTGGAGAAATACGGCAGGGAGAAAGGCATGGAGGATGTGGTAGGTCCGCTTGGATTTACCGATATGGACCCAGAGGGTATGCTTACCTGGGGATTCGACCAGCTAGGCACCATGCCTACCATCTACAATTATCCTTACTATCCAGAGCACATGGAGGCGCTGGACGGATATGATGTGGACAACACATACGTGGAATTTAAGATGATGGTACCTGAGAAGATACCAGAGAAGTACACCAAGATTGCGGCGATGATAGAGAAACGCTACAATCTGCACGTGCGCAAGCTCACCCCGAAGGAGGTGTTCCAAGGGGGTATGGGACAGAAGGTCTTTGAGTTGATCAACGACACCTACAAGGACCTCTACGGATATTCCGAGCTCTCACAGAAGCAGATTACCCAGCTCATCAAGTCATATCTGAGCTTCCTCGACTGGAACCTCATCACTTGCATCGAGGACTGGAACGAGCCCGACCACAAGATGGTGGGCGTGGGCATCACGATGCCTTCCCTGGCTCATGCGCTGCAGAAGTGTCGCCGTGGCAGACTGTTCCCATTCGGTTGGTACCATCTGCTGAAGGTGGTGAAGCAGCACAAGACCAATATCGTAGACCTCTTGCTCATCGGCATCCTGCCAGAGTATCGTGCCAAGGGTGCCAATGCACTGCTCTTCGCCGACCTGATACCTTGGTACCAGAAGTATGGCTTCGAGTGGGGCGAGACCCAGGTGGAGCTGGAGACCAACGCAGGTGTGCAGGGACAGTGGGGTGCATTGGATCCTGTGATGCACAAGCGCAGGAAATGCTACAAGAAGATAATTAAATAATAGGGGGAAGTTATAGAAGTTAAAGGAAGTTAGAGAAGTTAAAGGACAAGTGTCTTTGTGGATATATAAGCAAGTCTAGCTGTTGTCCCTTAACTTCTCGAACGACCGAAGGGAGTGATAACTTCTATCAACTTCTTTAACTTCCATCAAAAACATAGGAGGAACTTATGTCTGAAGAAACAAATAACAAAGACTTGAATGCTGCCGATGAGCTGGCGAATGCCCCTCAGGAGCAGCAACCTGTGGAGTATACCGACGACAACATCCGCCACTTGAGCGATATGGAGCATGTGCGTACCCGTCCAGGTATGTACATCGGTCGATTGGGCGACGGTAACCTGCCTGAGGATGGTATCTACGTGCTCCTGAAGGAGGTGGTGGACAACTCCATCGACGAATTCAAGATGGGTGCAGGCTCTCGTCTCGAAATCGACATCGAGGACAATCTGCGTGTCAGCGTGCGCGACTACGGTCGTGGTATTCCACAGGGTAAGCTTGTGGAGGCGGTGAGCGTGCTGAACACAGGTGGTAAGTACGACAGCAAGGCGTTCAAGAAGAGCGTCGGTCTGAACGGTGTGGGTGTGAAGGCGGTGAATGCCCTCAGCTCTCACTTCGAGGTGAAGTCGTACCGAGACGGAAAGGTGCGCCATCTGAAGTTTGAGAAAGGTATCCTGAAGAGCGACAAGACGGAGAAGACGGAGGACGAGAACGGTACCTACATCTTCTTCGAGCCAGACAACACGCTCTTCAAGAACTACAGTTTCCACGATGACTTTGTGGAGACGATGCTGCGCAACTATACTTATCTGAACACAGGCCTCACCATCATGCACAATGGTAGGCGCATCCTCAGCCGCCATGGTCTGCAAGACCTCTTGCAGGATAATATGACCAACGAGGGACTCTACGAGATAGTCCACATGCGTGGCGAGGACATCGAGATAGCTTTTACCCATACCAACCAGTATGGCGAGGAGTATTATTCCTTCGTCAACGGTCAGCACACCACGCAGGGTGGTACGCACCAGAGTGCCTTCAAGGAGCATATCGCCAAGACCATCAAGGAGTTCTATGGCAAGTATGAGTATGGCGACATCCGCAACGGTCTCGTTGCCGCCATCGCCATCAACGTAGAAGAGCCTGTGTTCGAGAGCCAGACCAAGATTAAGCTCGGTAGCACCACGATGACCCCTAACGGAGGAGAGACCATCAACAAGTACGTGGGCGACTTTCTGAAGAAAGAGGTGGACAACTATCTCCATATCCACAAGGATGTGGCAGAGATATTGGAAAACAAGATCAAGGAGAGCGAGCGTGAGCGCAAGGCGATGGCTGGCGTAACCAAGTTGGCTCGTGAGCGTGCCAAGAAGGCGAACCTGCACAACCGCAAGCTTCGTGACTGCCGCATCCACTTCAGCGATGCCAAGAACGAGCGCAAGGAGGAGAGTTCCATCTTTATCACCGAGGGCGATTCTGCCAGCGGAAGCATCACCAAGAGCCGCGACGTGAACACTCAGGCGGTCTTCTCTCTTCGTGGCAAGCCGCTGAATAGCTTCGGCTTGACGAAGAAGGTGGTCTATGAGAACGAGGAGTTCAACCTTCTGCAGGCAGCCCTCGACATCGAGGACGGCTTGGACGGACTGCGTTACAACAAGGTAATCGTGGCTACGGATGCCGATGTCGACGGAATGCACATCCGATTGCTCATCATCACCTTCTTCCTCCAGTTCTTCCCAGACCTTATCAAGAAGGGACACGTCTACGTGTTGCAGACCCCATTGTTCCGTGTGCGCAACAAGCGTACGAAGATTAAGAACAAGCAGACCATCGCCGATGCCGATGCCAAGCTGGGACCTAAGGAGAAGAAGGGCGACTTTATTACGCATTACTGCTACAGCGACGAGGAACGCCAGCAGGCTATCCGTGCGCTGGGTCCTGACCCAGAGATAACCCGATTCAAAGGATTGGGCGAGATTTCGCCAGAGGAGTTTGCCCACTTCATCGGTCCCGACATGCGTCTGGAGCAGGTAACGCTCCACAAGACCGACCAAGTACAGAAACTCTTGGAGTACTACATGGGCAAGAACACGATGGAGCGCCAGAACTTCATCATCGAGAACCTCGTGATAGAGGAGGATATCCCTGAGGAGGATTCGGCGCCGCTTGACTAAAGTCAATGTTGAATGTTGAGTGTTGAATGTTGAATTGGGCTAACGCCTTTGAGACATTTGAAATATTAACTGTTAACTTGTTAATGAAGAAGATTATATTGTTTGCGCTCTTGGCATTGATGACTTGCAGTGTCGTGGATGCCCAGATGCGCATTAGAATGGGCAAGAACAGCCCGATAGAGAAGTTGGGTAGGGCGGAGATAGCCATTACCAACCTCTACGTGGACAGCGTGGATGAGAACAAGCTCGTGGAGGATGCCATTCGTGGTATGCTCGAAAAGCTCGACCCTCATTCCTCTTACACCACAGCCAAGGAAACGCAGTCGATGAACGAGCCTCTGAACGGCTCATTCGACGGCATCGGCGTGCAATTTAATATGGTGGACGATACATTGCTCGTCATCCAGCCAGTAGTAAATGGTCCTTCCGAGAAGGTGGGCATCATCGCTGGCGACCGCATCGTGGCAGTGAACGATACCGCTATCGCTGGCGTCAAGATGGACAGAAACGAGATTATGAAGCGTCTGCGTGGCCCTAAGGGCACCGTCGTGAATCTCACCATCGTAAGAAAAGGCATCAAGGACAAGCTCACCTTCAAGGTGAAGCGCGACAAGATACCTGTCACCACGATGGATGCAGCCTATATGATTCGTCCAGGCATCGGATACATCCGCCTTGGCAGCTTCGGCTTGACCAGCCACAAGGAAGTGGTTACGGCGATGGATTCGCTCAAGAAGAAGGGTATGAAAGACCTCATTTTCGACCTAGAGGACAATGGAGGCGGATACCTCCAGACGGCGGCTCAGATAGCCAACGAGTTCTTGGAGAAGGGCGACCTCATCGTTTACACCAACGGCAGAACGGCTCCTCGACAGGAGTTTAAGGCCGAGGCCAACGGCAGATGGCGCAAGGGCAGAATCGTTATTCTGACCAATGAGTTCACTGCCTCTGCCGCCGAGATAGTGTCTGGAGCCATCCAAGACCAAGACCGTGGCGTGGTGGTAGGTCGCCGCACCTTCGGCAAGGGATTGGTGCAGCGTCCGCTGACCTTCGATGATGGTAGTGAGATTCGCCTCACCATCGCCCACTATTATACGCCTAGCGGCAGATGCATCCAGAAGCCTTATACGAAGGGCGACCGCCTCGACTATGCGATGGATCTCGACAAGCGATACAAGCACGGCGAGTTCACCAACCAGGACAGCATCCACCTCTCTGATAGCTTGAAGTACTATACGCTGAGAAAGCACCGTGTGGTTTATGGTGGCGGTGGTATCATGCCAGATTACTTCGTGCCACTCGACACTACCAAGTACACCAAGATGCACCGCCAGTTGGCAGCCAAGAGCATCGTCATCAACCACAGCTTGAAGTTCATCGACGCTCATCGTCAGGAATTGAAGAGCCAGTACAAGGACTTTGGTAAGTTCTTGGCAAGCTACGAGGTTCCTACTTCGCTCATCGACGGCATCATCGCCGAGGGCAAGAAAGAGAAAATAGAGCCTAAGGATGACGCAGAATTGGCGCAGACGAGGAAATACCTGTCTATCCAGCTCAAAGCCCTTGTGGCAAGAGATATTTGGGATATGAGCCAATACTTCCAGGTTTGGAACGAGACCAACGAGATTGTGCAGCGAGCGGTGCAGCTGCTCACCACAGGAAAATAAACTGTTAACTGTTGACGCTGTTAACTTGTTTGCCACTTCTAGCGTTCCAGTTCCAGTTGTTCCAATTAAAAATCAAGGGTGTCATTTTCTGTTCCCTTCTTCTATATGTTATATAAC
>CAVKXW010000150.1:0-7994 GCA_963660215.1 Bacteroidaceae bacterium
CTCGTCATCGAAGTAGGTCTTGCCAGCATTGTCCCAATAGAGACCATATCCCTTTTCGCTCGTAAAGTAAGGAATGGCGATGTAGGTATTGTGATTCCAAAGTTCCACATGGCGACCACGCTGGTTCATGTGAGTATCACGAAGTTGTCCCAAACCATAGATTGCCTCGTCATCAGCTAGACGGAAACTCTGCTTGATGCGGTACTTGCCCTTGTTGGCTTCGTCTTGGCGAGTTTCGAGAACAGTTCGGGTATCGGTCAAGAGAGGCTTTCCATCTTTGGAGAAGAAACGAATCTCACCAGTTTGCTGATTGATCGTAACGGTAAGAAATATTGACTTCATCGTAACAATGTCGCCATTCTCCTGCACATCTATGTTCTTCAACTGCTGAGGTTGGAGGATGACGGAATAGCTCTTCTTCTCCACGGACTTGCCTTGGCTGGCATCCGATTTCACGATTCGAACGATGGAAGGGGAATAGAACTCCACGGTTACATTTTGGTTAGCCACTTGTCGGGTAATAGCAGAAGCTGCCATACCATTCTTAGCTTTCGCCACCTGCACGCTCTTGGCACAAACTGTATGAGGCGCGCCTACTGCGGCAATGCCCAAAAGGGCGATAAGGGATAAATTCTTTAGCATACCTTAGTTTATCTTTATGAGTGTTAGTTATTCGATTATCATATATGTTCTCGACATTCGCTTCATTCGTTTACTATTTCACAGCAAATAATTCATTCCTGCATCAAGTCGTGTATCAGCTTGATTTCCCAATACTCGAAGGCATTGCCCAATGCCTCCTTTATCTCCGAAAAATGCTCCACCTCTGGGTGCGCAAGCATGAAGTCCTTGATTTTCTTCTCATGAGCGGAAGAGATAAAGGTACGCAAGCCTATCTTTCCCTCCTTGACATACGGAGTGAGATGACCGATGATGGTGCCTTTCGTTAGGTTTCGCTCAGCGGCTATCTGGTCGATGTTCATGCCTTGCTTGAAGAGATTGAAGCTGACCTCCTTGGTAGGAATCTTCGGAGCCTTGGGCTCCTTCTGCTCTTGCGAAGCCTTCTGTCCTCTTCCACGACTGCGCTTGGAGCTACCCTCTTCATCCTCTTGCGAGAGCAAGAACTGCGCCTTCTTCTTCAAGAAGTCGCTTACCGAGAACTCGGCTTCCTGCTCATACCGCAAGAGAGATTGCTTCAGTTTCGCCTCGCTCTCCAAGGTAGAGAATCGCTCTTGGAATTGTTTCTTCGCCGTCTTGTTGTCGGTCGCTATGTTCGTCTTCTTCAGCAAGTCGGTGATGACACCCATCTTCTGCCAGAAGTACTTTGCCCCCTTGTGGATGCGGTCTTGAAGGGCAGGGGCACTCACGTTGCCGTCGGCAGAAAGCATCTGCGTATATTGTATTCTGAACTTATCCGATACGGTGTTCAGACTCTTAAATACGACGTTCATCTGCTGATACTCACTCAACAGTCGAGGATATTTCGAGGAGAAATGCTCCACCAAGCTGCGCATCAGCAGCTCATAACTAGCTTGCATCTGATGGAAGTCGAACAGCTCGCAAATCATCTGGATGCTGTACTGTCGCTCCAATGCCGAGATGTTCTCTGCCGTAGGTGCCACCATGTTATTGTTGAAGGCATCGATGGTGCTGTCGCTGATAATCGCCGAACGAGAGAGGGGTTGACTGAGCACCATTCCCTCCAACGACTTACAACGGCTCAAAGCCACATAGGTTTGTCCGTGGGTAAATGAGCGAGAGGCATCGATGATGGCGTGCTCGAAGGTCAAGCCCTGGCTCTTGTGGATGGTTATCGCCCAAGCCAAGCGCACAGGATACTGGCGGAATACTCCTTCCACGGTCTCCTCTATTTCCTTCGTCTCCTCGTTGAGGGTGTATTTCGAGTTAGTCCACTCCGCCTTTTCGAGCACAAACTCCTCGTCGGTGTCCTTGCTCCGCACGGTTATCTCATCGCCGATGATGGTACGCACTTCGCCTATCATACCGTTGTAGAAACGGTGCTGGGCATCGTTCTTGATAAACATGATCTGTGCCCCAGATTTCAAGGTCAACTGATAGTCGGCAGGATAAGCCGACTCTGGGAAATCATCCTCCACCTCAGCCGTAAACGAATAGGCTTGCGATGGAAGGGCGTTCAATTCCTGCTCGTTGATATAGTTGGCTGGCGCATTGTGGGTGGTGAGGCGGATGTACTTGCCGTCCTTGGGAGGCGTGAAGTTGGGGATGTATCGCTCGTTGAGTGCTTGCAGGGTGGCATCGCTCGCCTTGTTTTCCCTTATTTGGTTGAGGAGCGAGATGAAGCGGTCATCCTGTTGGCGATACACCGTCTTGAGTTCAATGGTAAGGTAATGTGCCTGTTGCAAGGCCTTGCTCGAAAAGAAGAAAGGGGTATCGTAATACTGGCGAAGCATCTCCTCGTCTTGACCTGTCAACACGGGGGCCAACTGATGCAGGTCGCCAATCATCAAGAGTTGCACGCCGCCAAAGGGGAGGTCGTGCTTGCGATAACGGCGCATCACGGAGTCGATGGCATCGAGCAAGTCGCTGCGCACCATACTGATTTCATCGATGACGAGCAAGTCCATCGAGCGAATGATGTCCCTCTTCATCTTGCTGAACTGGTAGCGTTTCTGCTCGCTCCCACCAAAGGTGGTGCCAGGGAGATAAGGCGAAAGAGGAAGCTGGAAAAAGGAATGAATCGTGGCACCGCCTGCGTTGATTGCCGCGATGCCCGTAGGAGCCAGCACCACCATTCGCTTAGGCGACTTTCGCTTGAGTTCCTTCAAGAAAGTCGTCTTACCCGTACCAGCCTTTCCTGTAAGAAAGAGGTTGGCTCCCGTCTTTTCCAATATGTTCCATGCCATCATGGACTGTTCGTTCATTTCCATTTTCCGATGTTCGTTTTATGTTTGTTATGAGGAGACAGGAAGTTTTCGCCCTGCTACCCGATGCAAAAGTACACATTTTCCCTCAAAACGGCACTAGAACAAGCCAACTATTTCTTGTTTCCTCACATTTTTCCACGATTCGCCTTGGGTTTCGAAGAAAAATATTACTTTTGCAGCAGACTAACAACTAACATTGTAAAAATATGAAGAAACTCTTATTATCTCTCGCCACCCTGCTCCTCACCACGAGCATCATGGCACAAACGCAAGTAAAGGTAACAGAAGGCATACTCGAAGGCAAAGACCTCTCGGGCATCCATGTTTTCAAGGGCGTTCCCTTCGCAGCCCCACCAATAGGAGAACTCCGATGGAAGGCACCACAGCCAGCAGCCCATTGGGAGGGCATCCGAAAGGCGACGGAATATGGTCCGAACCCGATGCAAGAGAACCTATTCGGCGACATGAACTTCGGCACCAAGGTGAACAGCGAGGACTGCCTGTACCTCAACATCTGGACTCCTGCCAAGACGATGAAGGAGCATCTGCCTGTACTGATTTACTTCAATGGCGGCGGACTGATGGCTGGAAGCGGCAGCGAACCACGGTACGCTGGCGATGCGATGGCTCGCAAGGGCATCATCTCCATCACCGCCAACTATCGTGAAGGCATCTTCGGTTTCTTCGCCCACCCTCAACTCTCCAAGGAAACGAGCTACAAGGGTTCGGGCAACTACGGTTTTATGGATCAAGTGGCTGCCATCCAATGGGTGAAAGATAACATCGCAGCTTTCGGTGGAGACCCAAATCGCATTACTATCGTGGGCGAATCGGCTGGTTCTATGTCAGTCAGTGCCTTGATGGCATCCCCACTCTGCCAAGGACTGTTTGCGCAGGCGATGGGGTCCAGCGGTTCGGTAATGGGATTTCAGAAGGTAGCAACCTTGAAGGAAGCCGAGCAGAAAGGTATCTCCCTAGCCCAGCAGATAGCCTCGCAAATCGCTAGCAAAACAGGCAAGAAGGTTGGCAAGAACATCGGCGAAAAGTACATTAAGGAGCTACGCTATCTCCCAGCCGATGAACTCTTGAAGCTAGCCTCAGTCAAATCCGTACCTACCTATAACATAGACGGTTACTTCCTCACCGAGCAACCTACCGAGACTTTCGCCAAGGGCAACCAAGCCAAGGTGCCTTTGCTCATCGGCGGCAACAACCAGGAGATGACTCCTTGGGCGGTGCTCGCAGGCAAGCAGCCTACGGTGGATAATCTGAAAGCAGGAGCCAAGGCTCTCTTCGGCGACCAAGTGGATGAAGCATTCCGCCTCTACGGCATCAACTCAGACCAAGATGTGTTGGAGCAGCCAGGCACCAACCTCGCCTCCGACCTGTTCCTGGACTACTCCACTTGGAAGTGGGGCAACATGCACAAGCTCACCAGCGGACAGTCTGTCTATCGCTATCGTTATTGCCATCCTCGCCCAGCCATGGCTATCAAGGGAAAGGTGGCAGGACTGGCTGGTGGCGTGCAAGATGCCAAGGACGATGCGCCTGCGATGCCACAAGACAAGGGTGCCGTACACTCCGCCGACATCGAGTATGCGATGGGTACGCTCCCTACCAATCGCATCTATGACTGGCAGCCTGAGGACTATATGATTTCAGACATCTTCAGCCAATACTACGTCAACTTCGTGAAGACTGGCAACCCTAACGGCTTGGGGCTCGTGGAATGGCCTTCGACCAATGGCAAGACTGTCGCCCCTGTGCTACAGATAGATGTCAACACAACAGTAAAGGCTGATGAGCAAATGGAAAAGCGATACGAGTTTATCGACCAACTGTTTTGGAAGTAATCGCCTTCATAATAAATAGGGCTGGCGTTTTCGTGCCAGCCCTATTTATATATCGAAAAATTACTTCTGCTTGAACAAGTATCTCGCCAAACCATAAACATATCGTCTGAAGCCTGGTTGGTAAGCCAAGATGCGGTCGAACCATCCGAGATGCTTTCCTGCCATTCTCACTACCATGCCGACATATACCATGGCGAAGAGCGTACCGATGCCCACGATGTACCATTGCCAAGCTCCGAAGAAGACATAGCAGAAAATGACTGCTAGGATAACCAAGGTACAATCCACACATATCTTGACCTTCGGGAACTCCACACCTGTCACTTGGCTCACGGCTACAGGGAACCCCTCGCCCGGCATGGTGACGGAACCGCATCTCACCTCCAAGGCGATGCCAACGCCCAAGATGGTGCAACCCAAAACCTGAGAAACTATCTTCGCCCATAAGTCTGTAGGAACGAGCCAAGTGGTGAGGAGCATATTGAGGTCGATGAGCGAACCAAAGACAAAGCCCACCAAGAGCTGGAACAACTGCACTGGCTCAAACTTCTTTCTCAGCACGGCAATCTGCCCAAGCACCAAGATGGCATTCATAATATAGGTGTACTGTCCGATGGTAAGCTTGGGAACGCCCAAGCCCTGCTTGCCAGCCGTCTCAAACACATACGGCAATGTGGAAATCACACTCGACCCCAACATACTTCTCACGCAAACAGCCACACCAAGGGTCATCACACACAATGAAACGAGCAGCAACACATGCTGCCACAAAAATGAAACAATTTGATCTTTTCTACTCATAAATACATCTTTTTATCATAAGATTCAGAGGTCAATCTCTCGATTTTTCCTTTAAATCCGATGCAAAAATACAAAAAAACTAGCAGAAATGCAAGTTTTTGCAACATTTTCCTTACTTTTGCACAGTGAAGTATCCTATATACGTTTAGAGTACAAACAAAATCATTATATAAGAAAGAAGATTATGAACAAAATCTTATTATCATCCGTCTTGGCGATGTCTGCCATGACGATGATGGGACAAAACATCAAGTACCCTGCCGCCCCTAAGGACAATACGGTGGATGAGTACTTCGGAGTAAAGGTGGCAGACCCATTCCGCCCCTTGGAAGACGATACCTGTGCCGCAACTGCCGCATGGGTGAAGGCAGAGAACGCCGTTACCAACGCCTACCTCGCCAAGATTCCACAGCGTGCCAAGTATCTGAAACGCTTGAAGCAAGTGGCAAACTACGAGAAGGTATATACTCCTTTCGAGAAGAACGGCAAGTGGTATGTCTATAAAAACAATGGCTTGCAGAACCAAGCCGTACTCTACCAGATGGACAAGCTCGGCGGCGAGGCTCGTGTATTCCTCGACCCCAACAAGCTCAGCGATGACGGAACCGTTGCCCTCAAAGGCATCTCTTTCTCCAATGACGGCAAGTACCTCGCCTATACCATCTCTCGAAGCGGAAGCGACTGGGAGGAAATCTACGTGATGGACGTGAAAACACAGCAGCTTCTCGACGACCATATCGTATGGGCGAAGTTTACAGGTGCCGACTGGTATGGAGACGGCTTTTATTATAGTGCCTACGATGCACCAGAGAAAGGCAAGGAGACATCGGCAAAGAACGAAATCCAAAAGGTATATTATCACAAGATGGGCACTCCGCAGAGCGAGGATGTTCTCTTCTACCAGAACCCAGCCAATCCGCTTCGCTTCTATGGCGTAGGCGTGAACAAGGAGGAGACGATGATGTTCCTTACCGAGTCGGGCATGGACCAAGGCATCAACCTCTATGTGCGTGACCTCCGTCAGCCGAACTCGCAGTTCATCCAGATGACAGGCGATTGCTCGAAGACTTACTCCCCTGTGGAGATGATAGGCGACGACATCTATATGCTCACCAATGCCGGTGCACCAAAGTATCGTCTGATGGTGGCAAACCTCAAGAAGCCTGGGTATCAAGACTGGAAGGAGCTTATCCCAGAAGCTGATGCCGTGCTCGAAGACGTGAACTTCGTGGATGGCGACAAGATGGTCTTGACCTATACCAAGGATAATTGCAGCCATGCTTACCTATATAATATAAAGGGTGAGAAACTATCCGAGATTCAGTTGCCAGGCGTAGGCTCTGCCAGCTTCAGCAGCAAGCGAGAGCGCAAAGAGCTTTTCTATAGCTACACTTCCTATACCGTACCTACCACCATTTATCAGATGGACTTGGATTCGGGCAAGAGCAGCATCTACAGTCAGCCGAAGGTCAACTTCAAGCTCAGCGACTATACCTCAGAGATGGCATTCTACACCTCGAAGGACGGTACTCGCATCCCTATCTTCCTGACCTATAAGAAAGGCATGAAGAAGAATGGCAAGAACCCTGTCTTGATGTATGGCTATGGTGGTTTCAACGTAACCTACCCCCCATCGTTCTCTGCGATGCGCATGCCTTTCTTGGAGAACGGCGGCATCTATGCTTACGTTGTATTGCGTGGCGGTGGCGAATATGGTGAGGACTGGCACTTGGCTGGTACCAAGATGCAGAAGCAGAACGTGTTCGACGACTTCATCTCAGCTGGTGAATGGCTCATCAGCAACAAATATACCGACAAGAACCATCTTGCCATCCTTGGCGGAAGCAACGGTGGCTTGCTCGTTGGAGCCTGCATGACCCAGCGTCCTGACCTCTTCAAGGTTTGCATCCCAGAGGTGGGCGTGATGGACATGTTGCGCTACCATAAGTTCACCATCGGTTGGAACTGGGCACCAGACTATGGCACGAGTGCCGACAGCAAGGAGATGTTCGAGTACCTGAAAGGCTACTCCCCACTCCATACCTTGAAGAAGGGCGTGAGCTACCCTGCCACGATGGTTACGACAGCCGACCACGACGACCGTGTGGTTCCAGCCCACAGTTTCAAGTTTGCAGCAACTCTCCAAGAGTGCCAAGGCGGCAAAGCCCCTGTCCTCATCCGCATCGACTCGAAGGCTGGCCACGGCGGTGGCAAGCCATTGAGCAAGCAGATGGAAGAGAACGCCGACATCTACGGCTTCCTGATGTATGAGATGGGAATGAAGATGAAGTAAAAGGATTCTAATCAAGGCAACATATTAAAACATCATCCTCTCTGGAAACTAAAAAGTTCTCGGAGAGGATATTTTTTACATCTGCGCAACACATTTTCCCACTTTTTCATTATCTTTGTGCCGTAATTATCATAACAGAAG
>CAVKXW010000151.1:0-7933 GCA_963660215.1 Bacteroidaceae bacterium
GAGAGAGTTTCCTTACAATCTATTCTTCTCCGCATTACCAGCACCAGTACCCTTATACTTACTCTTGGTGGCATTGAAGTTATAGGTGATATTGATGCCGAAACTTTGGGTATTGTCGATACCTGTTCTTTTGAAGTGCATATAAGAGCCCTTGTATTGCCAACTTTCATTCTGTCCTAGCAACAAATCATCAGCCTCCAACCTTACCACCAAACGTTTCTGTAAGAACGACTTGGCTAGGGAGACATCCAATGTATTCCACGCATTCGCCACACCTAACTCGCTATAGTTGCGAGACTGGTAGGTATAGTCCAAACGAATCGTCCAATTGTGCGGAAGGACTAAGGTATTATCGAAATCCAAGTAGAGCGAAGGACGGTTGGCATTATGGTCGCCACCATATTTCTTCGCATCGAAGAACTGGTTGGCCATTCCCACGGTATAATCCATGTGCCATGCACCTATCACAGGAGTAGCCCCCAAATAGAACTTCAAGTTCTGAATCTTATCCACATTCTCATAATACGACAAGGCGATGTCGGCATCATCTTGGAATGGTTTCACCATGTATGCCGACGCATTCTTGTTGTAGAGATATTCAGCAGAAAAGTTTAACCATGAATACTGGGCATCCCATTCCAAATGATAGCTATCCGTAGGGCGCAAGTTTGGATTGCCACTCTCGTAGGAATGACGGCTCGTATAACGAGTATAGCCCGAAAGGCGGAAATAACTTGGGCGATAGGTCTTAGACGAGAAGCTCAAGGAAGTATGCCACTTTCCCTTGTCATACCCTACGGATAGATTCGGGAAAACATTGTCATACTTTCGGCTCATGTCAGGATTGAGCACTCCCTCTGCATAATAATCAGACTTGACATGCTCGTACCGAACACCAGCGTTCAGATAATAATCACCCAATGTCCAACTGGTCTCAGCAAAAGCTGCAATATTCTGCTCCTTGATTTTGGAATCATTGGAGGCTGCCACTCCACCCTCGTTTTGGTTATTGGTATGACTATCCGAATGGGTATATTCCGAGCCAAAGTCGATGTTCCACTTATCACTAATTGGATAAGATATCACCAGTTTACCAGCCAGCAACTTACCTGTGGTATGACTATTCGAACCAACCACTTGGTCTCCCAAGTCTTCGCTGGTCTCTATGGCTTTCTGTATTTGATCTTTGGTTCGCCACAATGCCGTAGTATTCAAATCAATAGTCCATTTACCCACTTTGCCGTTATAATAGAAATCTGCCTCATGGACAGGAGCCTGCTTCGAATCCGACTCATCATTAAAGTAATCAACATCACCTTGGTGAACTCCATCCTCAAAGATGGAATATTTCAGATGATCCGTGGAATACTTGTATTTGGATGAATCATATTTATACTTCATACCAAAGGTGTGGTTTTCATTGATTTCATAATTGAAGCCGAAATTTGCATCCAAGCCATTCTGTCTAAAATCTTGGCATCCTGTAGTGGTTTGTTGTACCTGATGATGAGTACCATTGATATATTCTTCCAATCCCAACTTGTCATGAAAATATCCACTGTTCCACATCACACCTCCAAAGACATCCAAGCCACCGATACGATAGTTAAGGTTCGCTTGTTCTTGCCATTCATTCTTCATGGCGAAATCATACTTCGACTGGAAGTTTCCACTCCAACCATAGCCTTGTTTCTTGACGGTCGTGATGCGAATCACGGAATTGACAGTAGCATCATATTGCGCACCAGGAGTGGTGATAACCGTCACGTTCTTCACATCCTTCGACGACAAGGTTTGCAACTCGTTTTTATCCGTCAGTTTCTTTCCATTGATGTAAATCTCAGGCGTTCCCTTGCCAAAGACAGAGCAGTTGCCGTCCTTATCGACACGTACACGAGGCACTTGCTTCAACAAGTCGGTTGCCATACCAGCATCGCTCAGCACAGTGCCTTGCACTTGGGTTTGGAAGCCTTCATGGGTGAGCTTGGTCTTTGGACGAGTTGCCTTCACCACCACCTTTTGCAGATTCATCGTAGCTTCCTTCAAGGTAATCGAGCCTATCTTTCCTGTACTATGTATATTATAATAGGTATTGTACCCCACACAGCTCACCTTGACAATCGCCTTTCTCGCCTCGCAAGGAATCACAAACTGACCGTTCTCATTCGTTACTCCACCAGTAATAAAGCTAGAGTCTCGGACATTGAGCAGGGCGACATTGGCGAAATCGACAGGACGATGGTGAGTATCTACGATACGACCTATCATCTTGGTCGAAGTCTTTTGGATACATTCCACCACAAGAACATTATCCATCTGCGTCATCTTGATAGGATAAAAGCCGATTAACTGCTGGATAGCATCAGGCACACTCATGTTTCGGATGCTCTTCGTTACCTTGAAGTCCTCCAACTCATTATACACGAAGTTGATGGCATATTTGTCCTGTGCGGCATTCAAATCCTTCAATGCCGCAGAGAATGACACATTATTATATTGTCGGGTGATGCGCTGGGCAGAAACGCCCATGCTTATCATCAACAGTAACAGCAAGTTTATCACAAACTTTTTCATAACCTACGCCCCCTCTCTTTACTCTACCCTTAATGTTCCATCCACTTCCGTAATCTGAATACGGTCGAAAGCATTCAAGATTTCGAGGTTCTGCTGCAAGGTCTTCGTCTTGTCCCAGTTGAAGAAGATGCGGATATGCTGTGATTCTGCATTGTCAAACTCCACCTTCACATGATAGAAGGCGGCAAGTTGTGATACGACATCCTGCAACTCGGCATTGTCAAAGACTACAGGTTTGAGGTCGATGCTATCTTTCTTTTCTGCGGTATTCGCCTTGGTGCTGTCTTGATTGGCAATGCTCTTTGCTGATTCTGCCTGCTCCGTCTTTTCCGTATTGGCTTCATCCGCAGAGGAAGAGCCGAATACTCCTGAATGGATGGCGGCAAAGGTAATGCCTGAGAGGAATATCACTCCGATGATGGAGGCTGCTATCTTCAAGCGATTGCTGGATGAATGAGAAGACACATTCGACTTTTCATCTGATGCCATCTCGTACTTAGCAGCAAACTCCTTCCAAGCCTCATCCACATTTACTTTCTGAGGATTCGCTTTCAGCTGTGCCATTCTTGCCATAGCCATATCATGGAAGAACTCCTGCATTTCTTGATCGGCAAGCAAGGCTTCCACCTGCTCGTCGGTATAACGGTCGGGATGTTCCTGCATATCGAAGAACATCTGTCGCTTTTCTTCTTTACTCTTGTTTGTTGTCATTGTTTTGCTCCTTTTTAATCATTTTCTTACGAGGTTGGAATACCATTCTAACCCTTGCTCATTTGTTTTCTAATCCAGTCCAATGCCTGCGAGATATGGTTGAACACCGTCACCTTGCTCACTCCCACCTCATCGGCTACCTCTTGATAGCTTTTCTCCTGAAGATAGCGCAAGCGGAAGATTTGCTTTCGGATAGGTGGTTCGAGGTCTTCGATGAGAAGCATCAGTTGCTCCAGTCGCTCGTCCGAGTCTTCTGAAAGGACGACATCGGCATCTGCTATCAGCAACTTCGCCACCCTCTCCTTCACGCTCTTATGAGCTATCAGGTTGAGACAACGATGGCGAACACTCCGCATCAAATACCCTTCCTCACTCCCAGGCATCAGGACTATCCCATCCGCAAGAATCTTGGTGAAGACATCGCTCACCACATCCTTGCTCTCATCGTCATCGGCGAGGATGCATCTGGCCAGATTATACATCTTCTCGTAATGCCGATGGAATAGCTGTTCTATGTCCTTTTCCTGTTTCATACACTATCTATACAGTTGAGCCAAGCAAAAAACTAAGCAAAACAATAACTTTTTTCTAAGCCACCTTAAATTTTTAATGTTTATTTCTAAGAGAAAACTCCATTCCACGCCGTGCAACAGAGATTTCTGCTAAGAGAAAATACATTTTCTTAGGAATAGTTTAACATATCATCTTATACCCGATGCCCCTTACATTGATGATGCGGATGTTCTCATCTGCCGAAAGCTTATGGCGGAGCTTGGTAATGAAAACATGGAGGCTTCGCGAATTGAAGAAGCTGTCATCGCCCCAAAGTTGCAAGAGGATGTCCTTGCTCTCCACCACATCGTTGCGATGCTCCACCAACATTCGTAATATCTCTGTCTCACGATGGGACAACTCTGTTTCCTCGCCATCGTGAGAGAGGATTTGCTCGATGGTGTTCAAGCGGTAATGATTGCCGATAAAGAGCCATACATCCGATGTCGATTTTCCGTTTTCCTCTTGTCCTGAACAACACCTTTCCTCATCATAAGATTCGGCTTCCCCGTCAATAGCCGAAGCTATTGAATTGGCTTTCCCTTCGGCCGCCGAACTTTGTTTCTTCACTCTTCGTTCTTCACTCTTCACTTCAATCGCCCTATGACAAAGCGACTTGATGCGAACGATGAGTTCTTGGATGGCGAAAGGCTTCTTGAGGTAATCATTGCCTCCTAACTCGAATCCCTCCACCACATCATTCACTGCCGAGCGAGCCGTGAGGAAGAGCACAGGAGTTCGAGCATCTGTCTTGCGAATACGGCGCACCATCTCGAAGCCATCCATCTTAGGCATCATCACATCCGCCACCAAGACATCTGGCTTTTGCTCTGCAAACATCCGCAGACCTTCCTCGCCATCATGAGCCACACGCATCTCAAAGCCTTGTGCCTCCAAAGTATCGCTGAGAATCATCGCCAAGGATGTTTCGTCTTCCACCAATAATACTTTTATCTTGCTCATCGCTCTATTTCTTTTTATTTTTTTACCTTTTTACCCTTTTACCTTTAAGAGAGGAATCTCAAGGTGAAGCAAGTTCCTTTTCCCAGCTCGCTCTCCACAGAAACCGAACCGCCCATTTTCTCCATCAAGCTCCTCACATAGAAGAGACCGAGACCATAGCCTTTCACTGAGTATTTATTGCCATCCGTCACCCGATAGAACTTATCGAAGATGTAAGGCAACTTGTCGTGGGCGATGCCGATACCATTATCCTTCACTGTGATAACAACCATCTCTCTGCTGTTCTCATTCTGAGATTTTGAAGAAGAAACAGAGCGAAGTGAGGCATTAATCTCGATTTTCACTTCATTCCCCGAGTACTTGATGGCATTGTCGATGAGATTGCTCACGATATTCGAAAAGTGCATTCGGTCTGCTTTCACCGTCAAGTTCTCTAGTTCTACCGTCAGCGAAACTTCCACCTTCTTGCTCGACTTCAACTGGTGCTGGGCTATCAAAGGTTTTATCACTTCCTTTACTGGCACATCCACGATATTGAGCAACATATTCTTCCTGCGCTCCATGCTCATGGAGAGGATTTGCTCCACCATTCCGCTAAGCTGTTGCAACTGTTCCTGAGCAATGCCAAGATACTTGCGAGCCTTATCAGGATTATTCATCATTCCATAATTAAGCAAGGCATCATTGGCGGCATATGCCACGGCGATAGGAGTCTTCAGCTCGTGAGTGATGTTGTTGGTAAAATCACTCTTCATCTCGTCGAGCGTCTTTTGCTTTAGCATCGTATGAATCAAGAACCAGAAAGCAAAAGCGAGTACCAGCATAATGAAGAGCGAAGTGGCGAGGATGCCTGCCATTTGGCTGAGCACAGCCATCGTCATTGGTTCGATGGTCAAGACATACTTTTCCTCATTCGGTTCGCCCTCGTTGCTGACCACATATTGATATTTCACCGCATCGGGGGAAGGGATGTATTCTTGCATTCCCCTTTTTCCAACTTCTATTGATTTCACTCCCTTCGTATTGACTTGCGAAACGACTTTCTTTCCTCTCATGAACTGGATTCGGTGCGGAAAAGAATGTTCTGCATCCTCCTCTAACAAACTATCCGCAAACATCTGAGCCACCAAAGTACTATCATAAACACGAATATCAGGTTTAGCCAATTCATTCAACTTACTGAACAAAGCTTGCTGCACCATGGTCGTCAACTTGCCAGACATAATCATCACCAAGTTATCATCTGGCTTATCATCATCGTTAGACTTGGATTCATCAGAAGATTGCTTGGTATCCGAATGTTGTTTCTTTTCCTTTGTAAAAGTGGTACGAACATCCGTAATCGTCTTTCCACCTTTTACCTTTCGCACCTTCACGTTTTGGTCGATGTTATTCTCATAGTCCGACTCCTCATCTTCATCCATCGAAAAAGCGACAGCCCCCGACAACTGACCATGCGGTTTATTCTCATCCCTACGCCGTTCTTCCACTCGCTTCTGCATCTCCATGAAGTGGGCAGTTTCCATCACGCTCATAATCTTGGCATCCATCTCTTTCTTCTGGGATTGATAAAGTCCAACAAGCCAATAGGCTTGGTAAGCGAAGATGCAAACCAAGGCTATGATAACCAACGCAACGATATATTTCAGCGGTAACTTCATTTCACTATCAATTCTTATACCTTATTATATTAGTACATTATTTCTTGAAGATCGGATAAATCTCCGTGGTATTCTTCCATCCCCACTTTCCGTTCTTTTGCGGAGCGAACTCACGTCCCATCTTGGCGCCTACTCCCCAATGCTGATTGAACATCACTTCCAAGAATCCACCATAACTGTTCTTCGGCAAGAACGGCGACATGATGATGCTTTGAGGGTCGTGAGTCTTCGTTGGTACAAACTGACCATAAAGCCCCACCTTCAACCAGTCGTTCACTTGGTAAGACATCGTGCCACCAAAGGTTGCCTTGGTGAGATTGCCCATTCCATAGACACCTGTATTTATCTTCTCCATCCCCACGTATGGCAAGAAGGCAAAGCGACCCATATTTTGCTGATACACAAAGCCCGCCGACTGCTTGTTCATCAGCCCTGGCACCTCCCTTTCTGCATAATAAGCAGATAATTGCCCTAGCGTCATTGTAGGAATTTCGTAATGAGGAATGGCATTCGGTGAAATCGACAAAGGCTTTCCGTCTTCCGACATCCATGGTTCTTGGGCTTCAGAATGATAGGAATTACCTTGAAGCACAGGGAATCCGCCAAGCATAGGGCGAGAAGGGGCATATTCCTCCTGAGGCAAAGACACATTCGAAATTGTATCGAGCGAAGCTGTTTCCACATTCATCTTCGACACTTCCGTTTTTAGAGTCTTCACCTCCTGAGCTTGCATTGCCAAAGGGCAAAGGCAAGCTGCCATCACCATTATCATCTTACATTTCTCTTTCATGTCCGCAAAAGTAATAAAAAATCCGCTTCGCTGTATCATTGGGACAAGAGAAAATGAGATTTGATAAGACTAAATAACACTTCAAGCAGAGCTCATATTCAATAAAAGCCCATCTTATATCTATCCCAGAACAAAAAATCATCAAAAACATTTGGTGATTTGAAAGTTTCCTCGTACATTTGCAAAGTTATTTATAAAGAAACAGATACTTATGTGCAAATATGAGGAAATAGAAGATTGGAAGCTCTCGAATGGCAAGACCATCCGAGAAGTCAACAATGCCGTACACGACGAGGTGGAACGCATCTACCTCGAAGCGTGGGCGAAAGGTATATCCGTACCCTATTTTGAGAATGAAAAGATATTCCTCGCCAATCCTGACGGAAGCGATGATGAAGCCACATTGGACTTCAACACTCGCAAATACACGATTGTTCGCCAAATTGCAGCTCCAGGAAAGGGGAAAATGGCATACTTGCTCCATTCTTAAAGCACATCCGACTTCGGCGACATCGTAGCTATTCATATCACCAAATCGGGCAAGCACCAGATTACAGACCACCGTGCTCCATGGTTTGCCAAGTATTTCAAGGATGCTTTTGAGGCATTATAAGAAAGGCTATACGAAAAGTTTCCTTCTAAAAAGGAAACAAATGCGCAATTATTTCCTTTTCAGAAGGAA
>CAVKXW010000152.1:0-1919 GCA_963660215.1 Bacteroidaceae bacterium
ATTCTTCTCTTCCTACGAAACCTTTTTTAGCCTTTTTTATTTTGTGCTTCACCTATTTTGTTGTAACTTTGCAGTCGAAATTCGAATTTAAATTATTTTATGTAATTATGGCAAAAAAAGCTCTTTTGATGATCCTCGACGGATGGGGAATCGGTAAGCATGATAAGGGGGATGTGATCTATAACACTCCAACTCCTTATCTCGACTATTTGACAGCAGTTTCAGCACACTCTCAGCTCCAGGCTTGCGGCGAAAACGTAGGTCTTCCTAACGGACAGATGGGTAACTCTGAGGTAGGTCACCTCAACATCGGTGCTGGTCGTGTGGTATATCAGGATCTCGTTAAAATCAACAAGGCTTGTGAGAGCGGTGACATCTTGAAGAATCAGGAAATCATCAACGCTTACAGCTATGCTCAGAAGACAGGGAAAAAGCTCCACTTAATGGGCTTGACCTCTACAGGTGGCGTTCACTCTTCACTCGACCATCTCTTCAAGTTGATTGAGATTGGCAAGGAATATGGTTTGAAGAATACATACGTTCACTGCTTCATGGATGGCCGTGATACCGACCCTAAGAGCGGTAAGGGCTTCATCGAGCAGGTTCAGGCTGTTTGCGAGAAGAACGATGCTCACATCGCCAGCATCGTAGGTCGTTTCTACGCCATGGACCGTGACAAGCGTTGGAACCGTGTGAAGGAAGCATACGACCTCCTCGTTGAGGGTAAGGGTAAGCAGGCTGACGACATGGTGAAGGCTATGCAGGAAAGCTACGATGAGGATGTAACCGATGAGTTCATCAAGCCAATCAACAACTCTACCGTTGACGGTACAATCCAGGAGGGTGATGTCATCATCTTCATCAACTACCGTAACGACCGTGCCAAGGAGTTGACTCAGGTATTGACTCAGCAGGATATGCCAGAGGAAGGCATGCACACCATCAAGGACCTACAATATTACTGCATGACTCCATACGATGCAAGCTTCAAGGGCGTTCACATCCTCTTCCCTAAGGAGAACGTGATGGATACCCTTGGCGAGTACCTCAGCAAGCAGGGCAAGAAGCAGCTTCACACAGCAGAGACAGAGAAGTATGCTCACGTAACATTCTTCTTCAATGGTGGTCGTGAGACTCCATACGAGGGCGAGGATCGTATCTTGGTTCCTTCTCCAAAGGTTGCCACATACGACTTGAAACCAGAGATGAGTGCTTACGAGGTAAAGGATAAGTTGGTAGGTGCCATCAACACCCAGGAGTATGACTTCATCGTTGTCAACTTCGCTAATGGTGATATGGTAGGCCACACAGGTATCTACAACGCCATTGCCAAGGCTGTTCACGCTGTAGACAACTGTGTAAAGGACGTTATCGAGGCTGCCAAGGCTAACGATTATGAGGCTATCATCATCGCTGACCACGGTAACGCTGACCACGCCATCAATGAGGACGGTACTCCAAACACCGCTCACTCATTGAACCCAGTTCCATTCATCTACGTTACTGACAACAACTCAGCTACCGTAAAGGATGGTCGCTTGGCAGACGTAGCTCCATCTATCCTCCACATCATGGGCTTGGAGCAGCCAGCAGACATGACAGGAGAGAACTTGATTATCGACTAATCAAGCACAAGATAATCCTCAAAATAAGTATCCTAAGATACATCGCCAAGTAATATAAGATACTTGGGCAAGTATCTTAGGATACTTTCAATAGTAACTTAAGATACCTTTTTTATATAACGATATGGATGTAAAGATTGAAGAGAGCTGGCGACAGCATATCGGTGCAGAGTTTGACAAGCAATATTTTGTCGATCTCACCAACTTTGTGAAGGAAGAGTACCTTCGTACCCCATGCTATCCTCCCGGCAAGTTGATATTCAATGCCTTCAATCTTTGTCCATTCGATGATGT
>CAVKXW010000152.1:2420-7897 GCA_963660215.1 Bacteroidaceae bacterium
CTATAAACATTATGAACAAAGACGAACTACGTATTCTGCAGGTGGGCAATGTATTAGTCTCCCCTGACATCATCACCGAGAAATTCTGTTGCGACCTGGATGCTTGCAAGGGCGAATGCTGCATCGAAGGCGATGCAGGAGCCCCTGTAACATTGGATGAAATTATGGAGATAGAGAATGCGCTCGATGTGGTCTGGGATGACCTGTCGGCTTCTGCGCAAGCCGTCATCGACAAGCAGGGCGTAGCTTACACCGATATCGAGGGCGACTTGGTGACGAGTATCGTGAATGGTAAGGACTGTGTGTTTACTTGCTATCAGGACTTGAAGGATATGGGTGATGGCCATACCATCCCTAATTGTTGCCTTTGCAGCTTGGAACGTGCTTATCGTGAGGGCAAGTCGAAGTTCAAGAAGCCAATCTCTTGTGCACTCTATCCGATACGTGCCAAGGATTTCGGCAACGATGTATATGGCATCAACTATAACAAGTGGCGCATCTGCAAGGATGCCATCAAGAAAGGCGAGGAACTGAACATGCCTGTGTATAAGTTCTTGGAAGGCCCATTGGTGGAAAAGTTTGGGCAAGAATGGTATGATGAACTCTGTGAGGTTGCGGAGCAAGTGCTGGCTTCGCTGGATTAAATAAAAAAGAGATTTCGAAAGAGTTATTCCGAAATCTCTAATCCTTCAATATTTACGATGCAATTTTTCTTGAACCCTTTTCCCCAGTTGATGATGAACTCTCTCTGGATTTCCGTGTGGAAACGATAGAAGGCTTGCTCGTCCATCTCTCCACTGCAGGTGTATAAGTTGCCGTTTATGTTGATTGTGGAACCTTTGTGGGCATCTCTGATAGTCAGGCGGATGGTTCCCCGAAAGGGACGACCGAAATCTAGGTGATAGCCTAGAGAGTCGCTATATTCGCTGATGGGATGAAGAACCATGGCAAGTTTGTTCCCTGTTTCCGTAAGTATCTGCTGTTTCTTGATGGGCAAGGTGGTGTGGCTTCGGAAGCCTCCTGTTGGTTTCTGCCATCCTGCTGAATGGAATTCTGCGGATTTCCAATCGTTGGTATATTTTCTGTTGTCGAACGTTTCCTTTTCGTTGAGGCTGCATTCTTTAAGCAATTTGCAACTCCATGTTTCATCTGCCTTGTGATAGAAAGGTATAGTGTCGGTATTCCAACCGTAAAAATCTAGTGAGAGTTGCTTACTCTTTTGGGGTGTTTGTCCTGGCGCATACCAAACCGCAATGATATTTTCTCCTTTTTTAAGGTATCGTGTTACATCGAAGGTGCGTATACAGACTGTAGAATCTCGCATGCCCTCATAAAAGATGCTGCCCGTAACATTCCGCTCGTTGATATACAAGCGAGTGTTGCCAGTGCTTGCCATGCTGATTTTTGCCATCAGTGGCTTGGCAGGAAGGTGATATATCTTTCGGTACAATACTTCTGTAGAATCATCGGGGAGGGGATAGGATACCCAATGGGTACCAAATTCTTGAGAAAAAGAATTTAGTACCCACAATAGTGATAGTATGGCTGTTAAAATGAATCTCATTTTATAGTTTTTGTTTCGCCTGCTTTGAAATAGAGAGTTTTTTGTTTATTGTTGTATTTGATGTCAAGTTTTCCCTCGTTTTTGCTGGTGATGGTGGCTTTCTTCATCTTTCCGCTCTTCCAAAGGAGATGGACGGTATAGTTGCCACGAGCCTTGATGCCTGTTATCTCTCCATCTTGCCATTCGGTAGGCAAGGCTGGTAATAGGTGCATGCTCTCGCCGTCGCATTGCATCAACATCTCGCAAATGCCAGCAGTCCCTCCGAAGTTGCCATCAATCTGGAATGGTGGATGGGCATCGAAGAGGTTCGGGTAGGTGCCACCTGAGTGGTGCTGCTTGTCCTTGTATTTGTCTGGACTCACGTAGGTAAGCAGCTTACGCAATATTTGATATGCCTTGTCTGCCCTTTGCAGACGTGCCCAAAGGTTGATTCTCCATCCTGTGCTCCATCCTGTGGAGTTGTCGCCTTTAATCTCCAATGTCTTTGCCGATGCTGCGGCTAGTTCTGGTGTCTTTTCCACAGAGATTTGGTGGAAAGGGTACAGACCTAGCAGGTGTGATTGGTGGCGATGGTGCCAGTCTTGGTCAGCCCAGTCGTGATACCATTCCATGAGATTGCCTCGTTTGCCTATGTGGTATGGGCGAAGACGTTCCATGGCTTGTTGCAGCTGTAGCTGGTAGTCGCTGTCGATTTCTAAGGCTTTGGCTCCCTTGATGGTGTTCTTGAAGAGCTCGCGTATGATGGCTAGGTCGGCAGTTCCTCCATAGAAGCTGCTACCACGGTATCCTTTGTCTGTGATGTAGTCGGCCTCTGGCGATGTGCATGGTGCTGTAATCAACTCTTTTGGGTTGTGAGGGTCTGGTATGAGCCATTCCAGCATAAAGTCAGCAGCTCCTTTCATCAATGGATACGCTGTGCTGCGGAGATATTCCTTGTCACGTGTATAGTCGTAGTGATCCCAAAGTGTTTGCACGAGCCATGCGCCTCCCATCGCCCAGTTGCTCCACTGTGGGCTTTCGTTGCCAGTGCCTACAGGGTTTGACATTGCCCATGCGTCAGTGTTATGCCCTGTGCACCATCCTTTGCTGATGCCGTAGAAATGTTGGGCGTTGTGCCTGCCTGTTGTTGCCAACCCTTTGACTAACCCGTCGACGGGAGCTACTAACTCTGATAGGTTTGCCACCTCTGCAGGCCAATAATTCTCCTCAAGGTTGATGTTGATGGTATAGTTACCGCGCCAAGGAGAATAAAGGGCTGGTGCCCATAAACCTTGTAAGTTGGCAGGTACGCCTGGGGTTCTACTGCTACTGATAAGGAGGTATCTGCCGTATTGGAAGTAAAGCATCTCTAAGTATGGGTTGCTTTCTCTTTGGTCTGTGTAGGCAAGTAGTTGCTCTGCTGTGGTACGTTGGCTGTCGTACTTTGCTCCTGCCAGCTTGAAGCTTACTCGGTTGAAAAACTTCTGGTAATCGTCGATGTGGCGCTGACGGAAATCCTCGTATGTGTGGTTCACGAGATGCCAGGCATCGTCTGTGACATTCTCTAGGTAGGGAGCACCCTCCTTGACGGGATGCTTGTCGTACCCATTGTAGCTGGTCTCGTTCACGAGGTATATAATGGCTTCTGACACATCTTTCAGGTGGAGCGTGGAGTCGCTAGCCCATACTTGGCCATCAGTGTTCTTTACCTTTAGGATGGAGCAGAAATGAGTGCTGTTTTCCTCTTCTCCCATTACGTGCCCTGTCATTGTGATTTGTCGTTGGGATGCTTTTGCGAGGTGCGGAATGAGTGAAGTTAGGGATATGTCATAGTTGAGCGCTTTCTTTTGAGAGGCACTCAGCTTGATGGCTATCATCTTGTCGGGGTGAGAGGCAAAATATTCTCGGGTGTATTGTACGCCATTGCGCGTGTATTTGATGGATGCAATGGACTGGGAAAGATCTAGCTCACGGTAATATTCTGTGCTTGCTCCCTCGTTGAGGTCTCTGATTCTTAACATGCCCAATGGCTGGTAGAACTCCGAGTTGTGACCTTGCACATAGTGCTGCAATGAGTCGGCAGTCTTGTAGTCTTCACGAAATAGAGCTTCCCTGATTTTCGGTATCCATTTGTAGGCTTCTCCTCCTTCTGTGGGATTTACTGGTGTTCCTGTCCATAGCGTAATGTCGTTTACGTAGATGGAGTCGGTGTTTGTGCCGCCGTAGATGAGTGCTCCGAGTTTTCCATTTCCTATAGGAAGAGATTCTTCGAATGCGTAGGCTGGATGATTGTACCATAACTTGAGTGGCAAAGTCTCTGCTTGTATGGAGATGCTCGCCGTAAAGGCAAGGATTAGTGAGATGGCTTGCTGTTTCATGAAGGTTTCTGATTTAAAGATTATTGGAACTTGCTTGTTGGAAAATATGAAAAAGGGTAGACTCTTATACGAGAGCCCACCCTTCTATGGTATAGTCTATTGCTTTATGCGTCAATGTTTGCATAAGTGGCATTTTGCTCGATAAACTCACGGCGTGGCTCCACATCATCGCCCATGAGCATAGAGAAAATCTCGTCAGCCTGAGCGGCATTCTCGATGGTGACCTGTTTGAGCAAGCGGGTGGATGGATCCATGGTGGTCTCCCAAAGCTGCTCTGGGTTCATCTCACCCAAACCTTTGTATCGCTGAGTGTGGATATTCTTGTCTTCCTGTCCCTCGCCATACTTGTCGAGGAATGCCTGTCGCTGCTGCTCTGTGTAGCAGTACTCGCTGACCTTGCTCTTGTAAGTACACTTATAGAGTGGTGGGGTGGCGATGTATAGGTGTCCTTCCTCGATGACTCTTGGCATGAAGCGATAGAAGAGTGTCATGATAAGTGTGTCGATGTGAGAACCATCGACATCGGCATCGGTCATGATGATAATCTTGTCGTAGCGCAACTTATCTGTATTAGCCTCCTTGCTGTCTTCTCCGTCTACACCGAAGCGTACGCCAATGCTCTGGATGATGTTCATTACAGACTCAGCCTCGAATACCTTGTGCCATTGTACCTTCTCCACGTTCAGAATCTTACCACGCAATGGGAGGATAGCCTGATGGAAACGGTCTCTGCCTTGTTTGGCAGAACCGCCTGCCGAGTCTCCCTCGACGAGGAAAATCTCGCATTCCTTAGGGTCTTTCATAGAACAGTCGGCGAGTTTGCCAGGAAGACCACCACCTGTCATAAAGTTCTTGCGCTGTACGCTCTCACGTGCTTTGCGGGCTGCGATACGAGCGGTAGCTGCCAAGACTACCTTCTCGCAGATGCGCTTTGCCTCGTCTGGATGCTCCTCCAAATAGTCAGCCAAAGCCTCGTTGACAGCCTGCTGAACAGCACCTTGCACTTCGCTGTTGCCGAGCTTGGTCTTGGTCTGTCCCTCAAACTGTGGTTCGGCTACCTTGATGGAAATAACGGCTGTAAGACCTTCGCGGAAGTCCTCAGGTGCAATCTCAACCTTGGCCTTCTCTATCTGCTTGGAGATTTGTGGATCGGCCTCTGCGTATGCCTTCAAGGTACGGGTCAACGCCATGCGGAAACCAGTCAAGTGTGTACCACCCTCGATGGTATTGATGTTGTTGACGTATGAGTGAATGTTCTCGGTGTAATCCGTGTTGTACATTACGGCAATCTCGATAGGCACACCCTGCTTCTCGGTCTTCAGATAGATGACGTCATCGAAGAGGTGGGTGCGATGGCGGTCTACGTAGCGCACGAATTCCTTCAAGCCATCCTTGGCATGGAACACTTCCTGCTTGGTCTTGCCTTCCTCGTCTGGGCGAAGGTCGGTCAAGGTAATCTTGATGCCAGCGTTGAGGAATGCCAACTCACGCATGCGGTTGGCGATGATGTCCCACTTGTAAACGGTGTGGGTGAAGATGGTTGGGTCTGGCCAGAA
>CAVKXW010000153.1:0-7885 GCA_963660215.1 Bacteroidaceae bacterium
ATCTTACGTTTTCTTTCTTCCGCTAACATTATGTTCATTATCGGCTGCAAAATTACAACTTTTTGATAGTACCGCGCACACTAGCCATACATTTTGTTTTTACTTTTAGTATATCATTTAAAATTTAATACTTAGCTTTCAGGTAGCATTACAAATCGTAAGAAAACAAAGCTTTCTGCATTACAATTTGAAAGACGAACAAAAATATTCGATAATTATTGCTGCATTTTTCTTGCATATATCAGCAAATAGTTGTAATTTTGCAACCGAAATCAAACAAATAGTCATCGAATCGCAAGATAGACTAACAAAAAGTCAAATCCTCGCAAGAGGTAAGACGAGAGAGAAAAAGAGATTATCAAACTTAAAGGACAACGCAATATGAAAGAAACAGTTCATTTCACCAAGATGCATGGGGCTGGTAATGACTACATCTACGTAGACACCACCTTATATAATATACCCGACCCTGAGCGAGCAGCCATTGAGTGGAGCGCTTACCATACGGGTATCGGCAGCGATGGACTGGTTCTCATCGGAAAGCCAGAGGATGGCAGAAGGGCAGACTACTCGATGCGCATCTTCAACGCCGACGGTTCGGAAGCGATGATGTGTGGCAATGCAAGTCGCTGCATCGGCAAGTACCTCTACGAAAAGGGATTGACTCGCAAGGACACCATCCGACTGGAAACTCTTTCAGGCATCAAGATATTAAGATTGCATATTTCGGATAATGGAAAGGTGGTGGAATCGGTAACAGTCGACATGCTAAAGCCTCGACTGGAGAACAAGGAGCAATTCATCGCTCCAACCGATTCATCAACTGCCACCTCGGAGACCACCGCCAGCCAAGCTGTCTTAGAAGCCGACGGCAGGAAGTTTGAGGGAACATTCGTCTGCATGGGCAACCCTCACTTCGTAACCTTCGTGGACGACATCGACACCATCGACATCGCACACTACGGCAAAATCCTGGAAAGAGACAAGGCTTTTCCACAGCGTTGCAACATCGAATTCGCAGAGACGAGAGAAACTGACATAATACGAACACGAGTTTGGGAAAGGGGAAGCGGCATCACCATGGCATGCGGAACAGGAGCCTGCGCCACAGCCGTAGCCGCCGCCCTCACCAACCGTAGTTCTCGTAAGAGCAGCATCGTGATGGACGGAGGTACACTCCACATCGAATACAGCGAGGCAGACGGACATGTGTATATGACGGGGCCTGCGGCATTCGCATTCGAAGGAGAAATTCCTTTGGAATGTTAAATGAGAAATGTTAAATTAAGCTACACCCACAAAGTTAACACTTAACATTTAACACTTAACATTAAAATAAACAGAACGCAAACTTAAACATAATTAATAAAAGGAGAACAAAAATATGGCATTAGTAAACGAACATTTCCTGAAGTTGCCTGGCAACTATCTCTTCGCCGACATCGCAAAGAAGGTGAACGCCTACAAGATTGCACACCCTAAGCAGCGTGTCATCAGCCTAGGCATCGGCGACGTAACCCAACCTCTCTGTCCTGCCGTCATCAAGGCAATGCACAAGGCGGTAGACGAGATGGCAGTACAGGCTTCCTTCCGTGGCTACAGTCCAGAGCGAGGTTATGATTTCCTCCGTGAGGCAATCATCAAGAACGACTACTTGCCTCGTGGCATCCATCTCGACCCTAACGAGGTTTTCGTGAACGATGGAGCCAAGAGCGACACGGGAAACATCCAGGAGATATTGAGATGGGATAACAACATCGGCGTAACCGATCCTATCTATCCAGTCTATATCGACAGCAATGTAATGATAGGTAGAGCGGGAGTCTTCGAGAATGGCAAGTGGAGCAATGTCACCTATATGCCATGCGACGAGGGCAACAATTTCACACCGCAGATACCAGACCACCGTGTGGATATGATTTATCTCTGTTACCCTAACAACCCTACGGGTACGGTCATCACGAAGGAAGAACTAAGAAAGTGGGTGAACTACGCCGTCAAGAACGAGAGCATCATCCTTTACGATGCCGCTTACGAGGCATATATCCAAGACCCAGAGATTCCTCATTCCATCTATGAGATAAGAGGAGCGAGAAAGGTAGCCATCGAGTTCCGCAGTTATTCGAAGACTGCTGGTTTCACAGGAGTGCGTTGTGGCTACACCATCGTGCCAAAGGATTTGAAGGCGAAGACTTTGGCAGGCGAAGAGGTGGCACTCAACCCTATTTGGGATCGCAGACAATGCACCAAGTTTAACGGTACAAGCTACATCAGTCAGCGTGCCGCCGAGGCCATCTACACACCAGAGGGTAAGGAACAAGTAAAGGCAACCATCCATTATTATATGGAGAACGCTCGCATCATGAGAGAGCACCTACAAAAGCTCGGTTTGCGAGTATATGGCGGAGAGAATGCCCCATACTTGTGGGTAAAGACTCCTAACGACACACCAAGTTGGAAGTTCTTCGAGGAAATGCTCTATGGAGCCAGTGTAGTCTGCACCCCAGGCGTAGGTTTCGGTCCATCGGGCGAAGATTACATCCGATTGACAGCCTTCGGCGAAAGAGAGGATTGCGAAGAGGCAATGGCTAGAATCGCAAAATGGTTCGGAAAATAAATCTCTCGCAGATTCGCAGATAACGCAGATTTTCATTTTGAATAATAACAATTTAACTATAATAATAGGTATGAGCAACTTAAGATTTCAAGCTGTTTCAGAGGCTTCCAAGAGAAAGCCTGTTGAGGTAACCGCTCCAAGCGAGCGACCAAGTGAATTCTTTGGTAAGAAAGTATTCAACCGTCAGAAGATGTACAAGTATCTTCCTGCTGACGTTTACGAGAAACTCGTTGACGTAATCGACAACGGTGCACGTCTCGACCGCAACATCGCCAATGCTGTGGCAAAAGGCATCAAGCAGTGGGCAGACGAAAATGGCGTAACCCACTACACCCACTGGTTCCAGCCATTGACCGAGGGCACAGCCGAGAAGCACGATGCCTTCATCGAGCACGATGGCAAGGGCGGTATGATAGAGGAGTTTTCAGGCAAGTTGCTCGTACAGCAGGAGCCTGACGCAAGTTCCTTCCCATCAGGTGGTATCCGCAGTACCTTCGAGGCTCGTGGTTACTCTGCATGGGACCCAACATCTCCAGTATTCATCATCGACGACACACTCTGTATCCCTACTGTCTTCATCTCTTACACAGGTGAGGCACTCGACTACAAGGCTCCATTGCTTCGTGCATTGCACGCTGTCAACGTAGCTGCCACAGAGGTTTGCCACTATTTCAACCCAGACGTGAAGAAGGTAGTCTCCAACCTCGGTTGGGAGCAGGAGTACTTCCTCGTAGATGAAGCTCTCTACTCTGCACGTCCTGACTTGATGTTGACAGGTCGCACCTTGATGGGTCACGACTCAGCCAAGAACCAGCAGATGGACGACCACTACTTCGGTGCCATCCCTGAGCGTGTACAGGCATTCATGAAAGACTTGGAGGTTCAGGCTCTTGAGCTTGGCATTCCTTGCAAGACTCGCCACAACGAGGTTGCTCCTAACCAGTTTGAGTTGGCTCCTATCTTCGAGGAAACCAACTTGGCTGTTGACCACAACATGCTCCTCATGAGCTTGATGAAGAAGGTGGCTCGCCATCACGGATTCCGTGTACTCTTGCACGAGAAACCATTCGCTGGCATCAACGGTTCTGGTAAGCACAACAACTGGAGCCTCTCTACCGACACAGGCATCCTGCTCCATGGTCCTGGTAAGACACCAGAGGACAACCTCCGTTTCGTAGTCTTCATCACCGAGACCTTGATGGGTGTATACAAGCATAATGGTCTTTTGAAAGCATCCATCATGAGTGCCACCAACGCACATCGTCTGGGAGCCAACGAGGCACCTCCAGCAATCATCTCTTCATTCTTAGGAAAACAGCTCACCGACCTCCTCGACCACATCGAGAAAGCCGACAAGGACGAACTCTTCACCGTGGCTGGCAAACAGGGTATGAAGTTGGACATCCCAGAGATTCCAGAGTTGATGATTGATAACACCGACCGCAACCGTACCTCTCCATTTGCCTTCACAGGCAACCGTTTCGAGTTCCGTGCCGTAGGTTCTGAGGCAAACTGTGCATCAGCTATGATTGTACTCAACACCGCCGTAGCCGAGGCTTTGACCGACTTCAAGAAGCGTGTGGATGAGCTTATCGCCAAGGGTGAGGACAAGACATCAGCCATCATCGACATTGTTCGCCAGGACATCAAGACCTGCAAGCCAGTTCGTTTCGACGGCAACGGTTACTCTGACGAATGGGTAGAAGAGGCCGAGAAGCGTGGCTTGGACTGCGAGAAGAGTTGTCCTAAGATATTCGAGCGTTATCTCGACCCAGCATCCATCAAGATGTTCGAGGACATGGGCGTGATGAAGAAGAACGAGCTCGAAGCTCGCAACGAGGTGAAATGGGAGACCTACACCAAGAAGATTCAGATTGAGGCACGTGTGATGGGCGACCTCTCCATGAACCACATCATCCCTGTGGCTACTCACTATCAGAGTCAGTTGGCGAAGAATGTAGAGAACATGATCGACATCTTCGGCGAGGAAGAGGGCAAGAAGCTCACCGCTCGTAACATCAACATCATCAAGAAGATAGCTGAGCGCACTCAGATTATCGAGACAGGTGTAGAGGAGTTGGTAAATGCCCGCAAGGTAGCCAACAAGATTGAGAGCGAGCACGACAAGGCAATCGCTTACCACGACACAGTGGCTCCAAAGATGGAGGAAATCCGTTATCAGATTGACAAGTTGGAGTTGACTGTAGCCGATGAGCTTTGGACATTGCCTAAGTATCGTGAGTTGCTGTTCATCAGATAATTCCAATATCATCTGATAACATTCGCTCATCATTAATGAGCTACTCTTCATCAGATACAATAAATAAGAATTGAACGATCAATCTATTTCTTTTATTGGTTGTTTAAGTTTGCGCGGAGCGTGGTTGTGAAATCACGCTCCGCTTTTTTATGTTTTGCGCAAACTTAAACAACCAATAAAAGAACCTTTTGGGACTTTTAATTAGATTTTTTCCTTGTTAACGAAGAGAAATCCCAAAAATCCTTTGCTATGTAAAACTAAAACTGTAACTTTGTGGCAAATTATTATTCTATGATTGAAGACATTTACAAGATATTTGAAACTTTACGTTTTCATTATGAGAATGAAACGGTAGAGTTTAAGAAAGCCGAGAACAATTTCGACTTCGACTTGTTGGGCAAGTATTTCTCGGCTTTGAGCAATGAGGCGAATTTGCATCATCACGATTTTGCCTGGTTGGTCTTTGGTGTACATGATAAGACTAGGGAGATTATTGGTACATCCTATAAAAATAGTCCTATCAGTTTGCAAAAATTGAAGCAAGACTTTTCACAACATACAACCAATAATATCACATTTAGGGATATACACTCCATCGAGGTAAAGGGAAAACGTGTCCTCCTGTTTCAGATTCCTGCAGCCCCTCGTGGCGTACCAGTAGCTTGGCAAGGTCATTACTACGCTCGACGTGGTGAGAGCTTGTCTGCTCTTGACATGGGGAAGTATGACGATATTCGTTATCAAACTCATAACTCAGACTGGAGCAAGCAAATTGTTTCAGAAGCAACAATAGCAGACTTAGACGAAGAGGCTATCGCTGTAGCTCGCAAAGGCTTCAAGGAACATTATCCTCGATATGCCAAAGAAGTAAACGAATGGTCTGATGAAGTTTTTCTAGACAAGGCACGCCTAACGATTAATGGGCAGATAACCCATGCTGCTATTTTACTTTTGGGAAAGCCTGAGTCAGCTCATTATCTGGATTATCTGGCGGAAATCGTATGGCGATTGGAAAGCAAGGATAATGTTGGGCAAGTTTTTGGATTGCCATTCTTGTTGACAACCACAGAAGTTCTTCACAAAATCAGGAACTATCCTTTCAAGATTTATCCACGTAACAGTCTGATTCCTACAGAGGGGATGAAATATGACGAGGAGTCGATACTTGAGAGTTTGCATAATTGCATCGCTCATCAGAAATATGGACAGAATGCCCGAATCATCGTGATGGAGCGTGAGAATGAACTAGAATTCATCAATCGTGGCGGTTTCTACAACGGAAATCCTGAGGATTATGTGTTAGGAAACAAAGTGCCTGATGATTACCGTAATCCATTCTTGGTTCAAGCCATGGCAAACATCAAGATGATTGACACGGAAGGATTCGGCATTCACAAGCTGTATGTCAAGCAGAAAGAGCGTTACCTCCCAATGCCCGATTATGATAAAAGTGACGCAGATCATGTTGTGCTTACTCTACCTGGTACCATCATTGATGAAGACTATAGTTTAATGTTGCTAGAAAATACAGACATAGACTTGGCTACTGCCATTCTTCTCGACAAGGTTCAAAAAGGAAAAGGTGGGCAAATAAGTGATGCCGCCTTGAAGATGCTAAGAAAAAGAAAACTCGTTGAAGGTCGCAAACCTCATCTGTACGTTTCCAAGATGATTGCAAAAGCAACAAATCAAGAGGTACACTATACATTGACTAAAGGTTTTGACGATACAGAGTGCATTGAATGGGTAATCAAGGCTCTGAAAGACCATGGCGTTTTGTCACGTAAGCAGATAGACGAACTATTGTGGGGAAAGTTGCCGATAGATTTCAACGAGAATCAAAAGAAATCTAAGATTGGCAATATCTTAACTAAAATGAGAAAACATAATATCATCTCCATTGACGAAACTAGATGTTGGAGATTAAAGACAAATTAAAGTGATATTAAAGCGAGTTAAAGTGAAATTAAAGCGAGTTTAGACGGAATTTTACGTGATTCCTAAGTTACACATTTCTAGACACCTTGCTTAAAACAGTTAATTATGTGCTGATTTTCAGCAAATTACAGATTCGCTCTTATAAAATTGCCTTACGTAACAATTTAAGCGACTTAAAGTAAGATTTACGTGAGTTTAGTCGAGATTTATGTGAACTTTAGTCAAAACAAATTAGAGATGACAAGGCAGGAAACTCCTCGTCATCTCTAATTTGGCATCATAGCTCCACCCCCAGCCAGTCATCAAACTCCTTGTTTTGGAAGGTGTGGATGCCCAACTTTTCCGCTGCCTCACAATTCTCTTTCAAGTCATCGATGAAAAGGGTCTCATCGGGGATGATACCCGTATTGTCTATCACCGCCTGATAGATTCTTGCATCTGGCTTGGAGAGATGCAGGTTCTGGGAGAGGAAGGCACGCTCGAAGTAATACTCCACGCCATATTCCCTTTTCTTGCCATTCAATCCTGTGGTAACCAATGGGAACAAATGCTCCACACAATAATCCCAATGAATGTCGATGGTATTGCTCAGGAGGAACAGGCGATAGCCTTTGTCTCTCAATGTCAACAGCCTCAACTTCTTCTCGTCGGGTATCTCCACCAACATCTTGTTGGCTGCATCTATGATTTCCGCATCTGTGGCAGAAGACCCTGTCAGCAGGCGAGCCTCATCGCAAAACTGCTCCGTGGAAATCAATCCCACGCCCAACTTCCCCATCAGTTGCTTACTCTCTGGGCAACTCTCCATATCGGTGAGTCGCCCCATTCCTATCGCCTTGAATGCGTCCATACATCCTTTTGTATCCAGGCGCACCAAGACATTTCCTAAGTCAAATATTATATTCTTGTATTGCATAGCTATTAGTTACTTCTCTTTACATACACCTTAGACGTGCCCCTGCCACTCGTGTCTATCCCCGACTCAGGATTCTTCCTGAACTCTTGCAGTTCCAGTGTGGCGGTGGTGCGAGACAATCCTGTCAGCTCCACATAGTCGGCGATGCGCATAC
>CAVKXW010000154.1:0-7833 GCA_963660215.1 Bacteroidaceae bacterium
GAAAACGTTGAGAAGGAACAGGGGAAGCCCAACATGGCACAAAAGATGTTCCACAGAGCCGACACATGGAAAGCAAGAATCGATAAATTCATGAACTCCAAGCCCGTGGCACCTGAAGATGTTGATCTGGACAAGGATGCACAGGTGGCACATGCCAATATCGCCATAGCCTCATCCAACATTGTAGGCAAAGGACCAGGCAACTCTGTGGAGAGAGACTTCTTGTCGCAAGCTTTTTCAGACTTCATTTATGCCATCATCATCGAAGAGATGGGCATCTGGGGGGCAGCAGGGGTCGCCATGCTCTACATTATATTATTGTTCAGGGCAGGTCGCATCGCCAATCGCTGCGAGAACAATTTCCCTGCATTCTTATGCATGGGACTTGCCATCATGCTGGTAACCCAAGCCCTCTTCAATATGGCTGTAGCCGTAGGTTTAGCACCTGTTACTGGTCAGCCACTTCCACTCATCAGTAGAGGTGGAACGTCGACCATCATCAACTGTCTATATCTAGGCATCATATTAAGTATCAGCCGAACTGCAAAAAAGAAAGAATTGCCACAAAACAAGGAAAATAGCGATAATTTTGCAGCTGCATAAAAAAAGAGAATGATAAATAAGGTAAAAAATGCCATTAAATGGATTTTTTTATTTACCTTTGCGTTAGATTTGTTTACTATGAGATTAGAAACAAGAATGGATATGAATAACGAACTAAGAATTATCATAAGCGGAGGCGGCACAGGTGGTCACATCTTCCCTGCCGTATCCATCGCAAATGCCATCAAGGCAAAGCGCCCTGATGCCCAGATTTTGTTCGTAGGTGCACTCGGCAGAATGGAAATGCAGCGTGTACCTGCGGCTGGTTATGACATCAAGGGATTGCCTATCTGCGGTTTCGACAGAAAGCATCTCCTCAAGAACATCGCAGTACTCTTCAAGATATGGAAGAGCCAGCGCATGGCGAAGAACATCATCAAGAACTTCAAGCCTATGGCAGCTGTGGGCGTGGGCGGATATGCCAGCGGCCCGACCCTGAATGTGTGTGCCAGCAAGGGCATTCCATGTTTGATCCAGGAGCAAAACTCTTATGCAGGTGTGACCAACAAGCTCTTGGCTAAGAAGGCTGAAAAGATATGCGTAGCTTACGAAGGAATGGAACGCTTCTTCCCAGCCGACAAGATTATCATGACCGGCAACCCTGTTCGTCAGAACGTTTTGGAAACAACCATTACCAAGGAAGAGGCTCGCAAGCAGTTCGGACTCGACCCAGAAAAGAAGACTATCCTCTTGGTAGGTGGCAGTCTCGGTGCGAGAACCATCAACGAGAGTATCCTCCAGCACCTAGACATAGTAGAGGGAAGCGGCGTGCAGTTTATCTGGCAGACTGGTAAGTACTACAACGCTGCCATTATGGAGCAACTGAAAGGCAAGGACTTGCCTATGCTCAAGGTTACCGACTTCATCAGCGACATGGGTGCAGCATACAAGGCTGCCGACTTGGTTATCAGCCGTGCAGGTGCCAGCAGCATCAGCGAGTTCTGCCTCATCGGCAAGCCAGTAATCCTCGTTCCAAGTCCTAACGTGGCAGAAGACCATCAGACCAAGAATGCCATGGCCCTTGTCAACAAGGATGCAGCCATCTATGTAAAGGATTCCGAAGCACCTCAAGTATTGCTCCAGAAAGCCATCGACACCGTAAAGGACACGGCAAAACTCAATTCTCTCTGCGAGAACATCAAGAAGCTAGGGCTCAAGAACTCTGCCGACGTCATCGCCGACGAAGTGATTAAACTTGCAACCCAACAATAAGCAAGAACATAACAGACAAACAGGCAAGTTATAAAGAGACATTACAATGGAAATCAAAGATATAAAAGCAGTTTATTATGTGGGAGCTGGCGGCATCGGCATGAGTGCCATCGCTAGATATTTTCTCAACAAGAAGTTGGTGGTAGCAGGTTACGACAAGACACCATCCAACCTGACTCATGACTTGGAAAAGGAAGGTATGCTCATCCACTACGAAGAGGATGTAAACTTGATACCAGAGGCTTGCAAGGATGCAAAGTCTACATTGGTCATCTATACACCAGCCATCCCAGCCGAGCATAAAGAATTGGTATACTTCCATGAAAATGGCTTTACCATAGAGAAGCGTGCGCAGGTATTGGGCACCTTGACTCGCACCCACAAAGGATTGTGCGTAGCAGGCACACATGGCAAGACCACCACGTCTACCATGTGCGCCCACATCATGCACCAAAGCCATGTAGACTGCAATGCCTTTCTCGGAGGCATCTCCAAGAACTATGGCACCAACTACATTCTCTCCGACAAGAGCGACTATGTAGTCATTGAAGCCGACGAGTTCGACCGCAGTTTCCACTGGTTGCGTCCTTGGATGAGTGTCATCACCTCCACCGACCCAGACCACTTGGACATCTACGGTACCAAAGAAGCATATCTTGAGAGCTTCCGTCACTACACAGAACTCATCCAGCCAGGTGGCGCACTCATCGTCCACAAGAACTTGGAGATGAAACAGCACGTACAGGATGGCGTGAAGATATATGAGTACAGCCTCAACGAGGGCGACTTCCATGCCGAGAACATCAAGATAGAGAATGGCGAGATTACCTTCGACTTCATCTCTCCTATCGAGAATGTGAAAGGGGTAGAGCTAGGGCAACCAGTACCTATCAATATTGAGAATGGAGTAGCTGCAATGGCAATGGCGCAGTTGAATGGTTGCACAGCCGACGAGCTACGTAACGGCATGAAGACCTACGGAGGTGTAGACCGCCGTTTCGACTTCAAGATAAAGAACGACAAGCACGTGTTCCTCTCCGACTACGCTCATCATCCTAAGGAAATCTACCAGAGCGCCAAGAGTATCAGAGAGTTGTACAAGGACAGAAAGATAACAGCTATCTTCCAGCCTCACCTCTATACACGCACCAGAGACTTCTACAAAGACTTCGCCAATAGTCTAAGTCTCTTAGACGAAGTCATCCTTTGCGACATCTACCCAGCACGCGAGCAGCCTATTCCAGGCATTACCTCCAAGTTGATTTACGACAACTTAAAACCGGGAGTAGAAAAGAGCATGATTCACAAGGAAGACGTTCTCGAACTCGTGAAAAAACGTGATTTTGACGTTCTTATTATCTTAGGAGCTGGCGACTTGGACAACTATGTTCCACAAATAACAAGAATACTAGAAGATAAATAAATGCATATCAATTGGAAGAAAACCATCATCATCGCACTAGACCTTGTACTTGGTACTTATCTAGTGTTTGCATTCACCAAGTTTAATAAACCTGATGAATCAAACTTGGTATGCACAAAAGTAAATATCAATATCCAAGACGAGATGACAAATGGTTTCCTGACAGCGAAAGAGATTAAAAAACGTCTGGAGGCAAGAAAACTCTATCCACTAGAGAAGCCCCTTAAAAACGTAAATTCCCGAAAAATCGAGGAAACGCTAAAGATGAGTCCATTTGTAAAGACGGCAGAGTGTTACAAGACCCAAGATGGGTTAGTGGACATTTACTTGACACAGCGCATGCCTATTGTGAGAATCAAAAGCATCAAAAACGAGGACTATTATATAGATGATCACAATCAGATTATGCCAAACACCAACTATACAAGTGACATCATCATTGCGACGGGATACATCAACAAGTGGTATGCACAGAAGTACATCTCATTGCTCAGCAAAGCCCTGATGGCAAACGAGCTTTGGCGAAACCAAATAGAACAAATCAATGTGCTGCCAGACAAAGGTATCGAACTCGTGCCGAGAGTCGGGAACCACATTATATATATAGGTTGCCTGCCAGAGAACAATATCATCGAGAAAAGAGAACAAGGAATCAATGATTTCGTCAACAAGAAGATGGACAGACTGGAGAAATTCTATAAATACGGACTTTCGCAAGCTGGTTGGAACAAGTACTCATACATCAATATCGAGTTCGACAACCAGATCATATGCACAAAGCATAAAGCATCATAACAGCTAATATAATTATAGAAACAGATTAAGATAAGATAAGAACTATGCCAAAGGAATTTATAGTAGCTATCGAGCTTGGCTCATCCAAGATGACAGGTATAGCAGGTCAGAAGAACTTAGACGGGAGCATCACAGTACTCGCCACCGTTGAGGAAAACTCCTCAGCCTGCATCAGAAAAGGAGTGATCTACAACATTGACAAAACCTGTCAATGCTTGACAAGTATCATCAAGAAGTTGAAAAACATCTTGAAACAGGACATCACCCAGGTTTATGTCGGCGTGGGAGGACGCTCCATACGCAGTATAAAGAACGTCATTGTCAAGGACCTTCCAGGCAATACAATCATTTCCCAAGAGATGATCAATGAGCTCATGGACATCAATCGCAACATGACCTATCCTGATCAGGAAATCTTGGATGCTGCAACACAAGAATACAAGATAGACAATCAGTACCAGATAGATCCAGTGGGTATACAATGCAACCACCTGGAGGGGATATTCTTGAATATACTTTGGCGAAAAAACTTCTATAACAATATAAACACTTGTTTCGAGAATGCAAACATTCCTATAGCGGAAATGTATTTGGCACCATTAGCCATGGCAGACAGCGTGCTTACCGACTCAGAGAAGCGAGCAGGTTGCATGCTAGTCGACTTAGGTTCTGACACGACAACAGTATCGGTTTACTACAAAGGCATTCTACGCCACCTTTCTGTCATTCCTTTAGGTGGAAGCAATATCACAAAAGACTTGACAAGCCTACAAATCGAAGAGAACGATGCAGAAAAGTTGAAGCTGAAATACGCCAAGGCATACACAGACATAAACAACATCGACCCAACTCTCAATTACCCAATAGACCAAGAAAGAGTGATTGAAAGCAAAAAATTCATAGAGATTGTAGAAGCACGTGTTGAGGAAATAGTAGAAAACGCATGGTTCCAAATTCCTGTGGAATATTCAGACAAGTTAATGGGGGGCATTATCTTGACTGGTGGTGGAAGCAACATGCCTGAGATAGACAAAGTTTTCAAAACTCACACCCATATAGATAAAGTACGCATTGCCAAGTTCATTACGCAAACTGTCAACTCCAAGGATCCAAAGATAACGAACCATGATGGTACCATGAATACGGTATTAGGTTTGTTGGCAAAAGGAGATATGAACTGTGCTGGAGACGAGATTGGCACCGACCTATTTAACACTCCGACAGAAAAGACAATCGCGCCAGAACAGCACAAGGCTCCAAGAAATCCAAACGAAACCGCAGGAAAGGGAGTAGTATTAACTGCGGCAGAAAAAGCTGCAGCAGACGAAGCTGCTCGCAAACAAAAGGAGCTAGAAGAGGAAGAAGCAAGAATCCTGGCAGAAAAAGAAGCCGAGGAAGAGGCTAAACGGAGAAAAGAAAATAGCCTCATGCACAAACTCTTTAGAGGACTATCCAAGTTTGTCAAAGATACTATTTCCGAAGAAGAATAATTTCTTTTCGAAGGTCTAAAAAAGAGAATACGATAAACATTTAAAGAATATAAGACTATGCTAGATAATGGAAACACTCCTCATATTCTTGATTTTGGGGAGCCAGAAAAAGAGAACAGCATCATCAAAGTGATTGGAGTTGGTGGAGGTGGCGGCAATGCCGTAAACCATATGTATCGCGAAGGAATCCACGACGTTAGCTTTGTACTTTGCAACACAGACAATCAAGCGCTCAACGATTCTCCCGTTCCCGTACACTTACAATTAGGAAAAGAGGGATTGGGAGCAGGCAACAAACCTGCAAAAGCACGTCAAGCTGCCGAAGAAACCATAGAAGACATCAAGAACATGCTGAACGATGGCACAAAAATGGCATTCATCACAGCCGGCATGGGAGGTGGAACAGGTACAGGTGCAGCCCCTGTTATAGCTAGAGTCAGCAAAGAACTGGGTATTCTTACCGTGGGCATCGTCACTATACCTTTCCGATTTGAGGGTCCCAAGAAGATAGACCAAGCCTTGGATGGAGTAGAGGAAATGTCAAAGCATGTCGATGCCTTGTTGGTTATCAACAATGAACGTCTTCGCCAGATTTATCCAGACCTCGCCGTTCTCGATGCCTTCGGAAAGGCAGACGATACATTAAGCGTTGCAGCCAAGAGTATTGCGGAAATTATCACCGTCCACGGTCTAATCAACCTTGATTTCAATGATGTCAAGACAGTATTGAAAGACGGTGGAGTCGCTATTATGAGCACAGGTTATGGCGAGGGAGAAGGCAGAGTCAAGAAAGCCATCGATGATGCCTTAAACTCACCATTGCTCAACGACAACGACGTATTCAATTCTAAGAAAATCCTGCTGAGTATCGCTTTTGCAAGTGAAAAGAAAGACAATCCTGGCTTGACCATGGACGAAATGAACGATGTCAACGACTTCATGGAGAAATTTGGCGCAGACTTCGAGTTGAAATGGGGACTCGCCATAGACCCAGAATTAGGGAGCCGCGTTAAAGTAACCGTTCTTGCCACGGGCTTCGGGCTTGAAGACGTAGAGGGCATGAATCGCCACATGAAGAAACATACCGAAGAGGAATCTCGACGGTTGGCTGAGGAAGAAGAGAAAAGAGCTGAAAGAGAAGATAGACGTAAACGTTACTATGGCTCAGATGGCAACACAACCCAATACAAACGCCATCCACACATTTTCTTGTTCCGTCAAGAAGATTTGGACAACGAAGACATCATTCTTCAGGTGGAAAATACTCCTACATTCAAGCGCACACGCCAAACTCTTGAAGAAATTCGCAACATAGCGTCCGGCAACAACGAATCTAAAGAAGACAATAGTGGCGACACAACAATACAAGGAGTCATCAGCTTCGCATAAGACTTATTTGCGAAACCCTGGTCTTATTCCGAATTTAGGAAAATAGTTCTTTTAGAATAGAAAAACTCTTCAAACCAGAGAACCCTGGTAAATGAAGTTTGAAATATTCCAATATCACCTCTACACACCTGTTTCTATCATAACGAGACATTGTGTAGAGGTGCATTGTTTTATAATCTAAACGCAGCAATGCGACCAACCGCAACGAATCTTCTTTATTTAAATAATGTTCATGCGTAGGAACATGAGAGACAAAGCACCCATCCACCAAATCAAAATAATCACCATCCAATCCATCCTCTACATTAGGCATTATACCTAGATGAAAAGATAAACGAATCATAAATAAGATATGGAAATTAGCGACCTGCCCCTCAGCCTGATCAAGCCATTGGATGCTTTCATGTAAAAACATGAACAAGGGTTCATTGACTTGCTCATTACGAGTAGCGCAAGAAAGAAGTTCCGCAATAAACATAGAAATTGCAAGTTTGTAAGGAGAAAATGGAATATTCCCGAGAGGAACATCAACAGCAAGATCCTTAAGCCGCTGCAAATTAGAATTCGGTCGATAATCAAATTCTATGTTTAAAATCATGAGTGGCTGAAACATAGGGCGCTTCATCTTACCTCTGGAAGTTTTTGGCAAATGAATCAAAAAAGAAAGCCTGCCCAACTTCTCCGTAAAAAAATCCACGATAAGCTGAGCATCACCATACTTAATGGTCTGCAATACGATAGCACGAGATTTTATATTCATTTTACCATTTCATCTTGAAAAACAAGGCAAAATTACAAAAAAAAACGCATTTAGAGAAAATTTTCAATAAAAAATTTGTGGGATTGAAATAAAAGTAGTAACTTTGCACCCGCAAAACGGCAATGGTCCCTTCGTCTATCGGTTAGGACGAGAGATTTTCA
>CAVKXW010000155.1:0-7733 GCA_963660215.1 Bacteroidaceae bacterium
TTAGAATCTTATCTACCTCCGCCAAGCGCATGATAGAGATTGATGGTAGCCTGTAACTGCTCAAATCGGTCGTTCACTTCCGACAACTGTGCAGAAAACAAGTCTTGCTGTGCCGTTAAGACCTCCAGATAGGTGGCTGTGCCATCATGAAAGAGTGCATTGGTGGAAGATACGGAACGCTGCAGAGCTTCAATCTGAGCGGAACGTATCAATTGCTTATCTTTTGCTCTCTCGTGTTGACACAGGGCATTGCTCACCTCTGCGCCAGCATTGAGCAGACATTGTTGGAAAGCAAGCAACGCCTCTTCCTGCTGTGCCTTGGCAATCTTTAAGTTTGCTGCATTCTTGCCACGATTGAAGATGGGTTGGACTATGGAGCCAATTGCCGACAAGAGGAACTTTGCAGGATTGGTAATAGCTTCACCAGCACTGTTTGTCCATCCTGCCGTTGCATCGATGGTGATACCAGGGTAGAACGCCGAACGAGCGATGTTAGTGGCATAATACGCCATTTTCAGATTCGTCTCTGCTTGTCTGACATCGGGACGGTTGCTCAATAATTGCAAAGGTATGCCGATATTGAAATCAGAAGGACACTTGACTATCTCCAAGGAACTGCGCTTGATGGCTTGCGGACTGCAACCGAGCAGCATACACAAGTTGTTCTCCATCTCGTGGATACTCTTCTTTAGGTCGGGGATGTTGGCGAGGATTGAATGGTAGTTGGCTTCGCTTTGGGCAACAGCCGCCTCATTGGTCATTCCGTCCTCCTTCATATCGCGCATGGTCTGCACGCTCGCTTTCCAAGCCTCGGCTGTCTGTAGGCTGATTCCCAACTGGCGGTCGAGCATCAATAGTGTATAATAGTCATTGGCTATGGTGGCAATGAGTTGTGTCTGAACCGCTTGGCGGTATGCCTCACTTTGTTCCACAGCAGCTTGCGCCTTTCGCTTAGCATTGAGCAAACTTCCGAAAATGCCCACTTCCCAACTCGCCGTCACCGGCATGGAATAACTCTTGACAGCCGCATTGCCACCGAAACTGGAGAGGCCACCTTGGGGAGAGAACGCCACACTCGGATAGTAAGCGAGCTTTGCCGCCTTGAGACTTGCCTCGGCTTCGATGATGCGAAGTCGTGCCGTCTTTAAGTCTGTATTGTTGGCAAGTCCTTGTTCTATGAGTTGTTGGAGTGAAGTGTCCGTAAACACTTCTCTCCATGATAAATTGGCGAGGCAGGATGCTGTGTCTGCCTGTTGCACCGCATTTCCATCCCGATAAAGGCTGTCCACCTTCACTTCAGGACGCTCGTAAGCCTTGTAAACCTGACAACTATTCATGCCTATCAAGAGGCAAGTTGCCAGAAGTATCATCACATATTTATTTTTCATTGTCGTATATCTTTTCAAGTCTGTTTTTACCCATTACTTTCTCATCTATCCACTTGAACACGATGAAGAATATCGGCACGACGAACAACAAGGCAATGGTACCGAACAGCATACCGCCTACCACACCTGTTCCCAACGAACTGTTGCCCTTGGCTCCCACGCCACTGGCAAACATCAAAGGCAGCAAGCCGAATATCATAGCCAACACCGTCATCAGGATAGGGCGGAAGCGCACCATTGCCGCCGTCATCGCCGACCATCCCAGTCCCATGCCATACTTGCGCCTCTCCGAAGCATATTCCGTCATCAAGATTGCTGTCTTGGAAAGCAAGCCAATGAGCATGATAAGTCCTGTTTGCAGATAGATGTTGTTTTCCAGCCCCATCATCTTGGCGAAGACGAAACTTCCTGCCAAACCGAATGGCACGGACAGAATGACTGCGAACGGCACGAAGAGACTCTCATATAAGCCACACAATATCATATAGATGAGCAGAATGCAGATACCAAAGATGATGGCAGTATTCCCCGAAGTCTGCGCCTCCTCCCTTGTGATGCCGCCGAAATCATAGCCATAGCCTTTTGGCAGGACTTGCCCTGCCACTTCCTTGATGGCATTGATGGCATCGCCAGATGAATATCCATCGGCGGCTGTTCCATTCACCGCTATGCTGGAGAAGAGGTTGAAGCGTGTCATGGTTTCCGAGCCATAGACCTTGGTCAGTGTCACAAACTGGTTGAGCGGTGCCATGTCGCCTTTCTCCGTCCGCACAAAGATATTCTTCAGCGACTCCTTGTCAAGACGATATTCTGGCGAAGCCTGTATCATCACACGGTAGAGCTTGGTGAAGCGATTGAAGTTGGAAGCATACAGTCCTCCATAATAGCCCGACATGGCATCCAATACGTCATTAGGAGACACGCCCATCTTCTTGCACTTCACCGCATCAACATCTACCATATACTGAGGGAAGTTGATGTTGAAGGAGGTCTGAGCCGCACCGATTTCAGGACGTTTCTTCAAGGCTTCCAAGAACTTTTGGCAAGTCTCGTATAGTTCCTTCTCCGAACCTCCCTTCTTGTCCTGCACATAACATTCGAAGCCACTGCTCTGTCCGTAGCCAGGAATCATCGGTGGCGTGAACACGAACACCTGTGCATCCTTGACATCAGCTGTTCGCTTATAGATGTTCTCGCAGAGGGCTTCCACGCTGTTGTTCTTTCCCTTGCGCTCATCCCAATGTTTAAGTTTGATGATGAACAAGCCGTTGGAAGAACCATCGCCAGAGGTCATGCCCGAACCTGCTATCTTAGAGTAGTGCTCTATCTGGGGCAAGTCCTTGATGCGCTGTTCTATCTTGGTCAAGATTCGCTCAGTCTCCTCCACAGAATTGCCTGGTGCAGTCACGACATCCACGTAGGCTGTGCCCACATCCTCTTGCGGTACAAGTCCTGTCTTGGTGGTTGTCATCAGCACGACGAGCAGGGCGGTAAAGCATCCCAATGCTCCCCAAACTACCCACTTGTGCCTCATAAAGAAGAGAATGCCCTTGGCGTAACGGTCACGCAGATGGGTATAAGAAGCCTCGAATGCCGTATGGAATCGAACCATGAAGCCTTGCTTCCCCTTGCCAGATGCCGAAGGACGGAGTATGAGCGAACAGAGGGCAGGACTGAGCGTGAGCGCATTGATGGCAGAGATGCCTACTGCTACAGCCATGGTCACGCCAAACTGGGTATAGAATGTACCACTCGTTCCCCCCATGAACGCCACTGGTATGAACACCGCCATAAATACAAAGGTGCAAGTGAGGATGGCAGAGGTGATGCTGCTCATGGCATCCACCGTTGCCGTATATGGCGAATGATAACCTTGGTCGAAATTGGCTTGCACCGCCTCCACTACGATGATGGCATCATCTACCACGATACCGATGGCAAGCACCAAGGCAAAGAGGGTAAGCAAGTTGATGCTGAATCCTGCCACCGACAAGGCTGCGAACGTGCCCACCAATGAAACGATGATGGCGATAGCTGAAATCAAAGTGGAACGGAGGTTCTGCAAGAATACAAAAGTGATGAGTACTACCAAGACGATAGCCTCTATCAAAGTCTTGAAAATCTCATGGATGCTGGCATCCAAAAAGTCCTTCGTACTCATCAAGTGCGCCACTTTCACGCCTTTCGGCAAGTCCTTCTCGATGCTTTTCAGATACTTGTCTATCTCACCCACTACCTCGTTGGCATTGGATCCTGCGGTCTGAAACACCATCGCCGTGGCGGCAGGATGGCTGTCTATCTGTCCTTGTTTGGTATAGTCGAGTGCGCCCAATTCTATCTTTGCGATGTCTTTCAGTCTCAATACCTCACCGTTAGGCAGAGCTTTGACAACGATGTTACCAAACTCGTCAGGTTTCTCCAGACGACCACGGTATTTCATCACATACTTGTGTACATTCTTGGAGTTCTCGCCCAAGGAACCAGTCGCAGCCTCCAAGTTCTGCTCTCCCAACACTTTCTCCACATCGGCAGGAACCAACTTGTATTGAGCCATCACCTCAGGCTTCAGCCAAATGCGCATGGAGTAATTGGCTCCCATGGTAACAATCTCGCTGATGCCCGATATACGGAGCAAGGCTGGCTGGATGTTAATCTTCATGTAGTTGTTGAGGAAAGTCTCGTCATAGGTGTTGTCCTCGCTATAGAGACCGAAGATTTTCAGCAAACTGTTTTGTCGCTTGATGGTGGTAACGCCCACCTTGGTTACCTCAGCAGGTAACTGCCCCTGTGCCTTGCTTACTTTGTTCTGTACGTTTACGGCAGCCATGTCTGGGTCGGTGCCTTGCTTGAAATACACGTTGATGGTGGCATCGCCCGTATTGGTGGCGGTGGAAGTCATGTAGGTCATGTTCTCCACGCCATTGATGCTCTCTTCCAATGGCACGATGACACTCTTCTGCACACTCTCGGCACTGGCACCTGTATAAGTGGCTGACACCATGACCGTAGGAGGCGCAATGTCTGGATACTGCTCGATAGGCAATGTAGCCAATCCGATGATTCCGACGAGCAGGATAGCCGCCGAAATCATGATGGAGAGGATGGGACGGTCGATAAATCTCTTGATATTCATAGGGCAGAATTAATGTTTGTTAGTTGTCTGGTTGCTGGCTGTATGGATTTCCTTGGGAACTATCGCCTGGCCGTCCTTCACGTTGGCTACGCCCACCGATACGATGACATCGCCTGTCTTCAGTCCTCCATTCACCACATATCGTTTGCCATCGTCGATGGAAAGAATGGAAATCAAGGTTGCCACAGCCTTGCCATTCACCACCTTATATACATACACCTTGTCTTGTACCTCGTAAGTGGCGGCTTGCGGAATGACGATGCAACCGCTGAGCGAATAAGGAAAGATGACCGAGGCACTTCCACCACTCGCCAAGATATGCTCGGCATTGGAGAAGGTGGCACGCAGACTGACGGCACCAGTGGAGCCATCGACGATGTTGCTTACAGCGTCTATGCGCCCCTTGTGCTTGTAGGTGCTGCCGTCTCCCAATGCCAAATCCACCAATGGCATCTCGTCTATCGCCTTGTCGAGCGAACCCGACTTCTTGACAAGGCTCAGTATTTCGTTCTCCGTCATGGAGAAATAAGCATAGATATTAGAATTGTTGGAAACCGTAGTCAGGGCTGTCTCTATCTGTGGATTTACCAAAGCACCCACCTTGTAAGGCAACATGCCTATCTTGCCATCCACAGGACTTTTCACAACGGTATAGGAAAGGTTGTTTCTTGCATTCTTCAGCTCTGCACGAGCTAAAGACAGTTGGGCGATGCTACCGTTCAAGGAGTTGGCGGCAGTCTGTCGGTCGAGGTTGGATATGATTTTCTTGTCGAAGAGATTGTCCTTGCTCTTCGATGTAGCCTTAGCCGTTGCCACGTTAGCCTCGGCGACACGCACATTCGCCTCAGCCGTTTCAAGAGCCGCTTGGTAAGGCACTTGGTCGATGATGAACAATGGTTGCCCTTTCTTCACCATTGCCCCCTCCTTGACACAAATCTTGGTAATCGTTCCAGACACCTGTGGGCGAATCTCCACATCCTGCACGCCTTTGAGCGATGCGGAGTAACGCTGGCTGAGGTTGATGGACTGTCGGCTGACGGTCATGGTCTCAAACTGATTTTCGACCGTAGCCACCTCTTGCTTCTTGCTACACGAACTCATCAGAAACGTGCCAAGAGCTAATAGTGCTATTGCACAAAACTTTAATTTTCTCTTTCTTTTCTGCATAGTTGAATGTAATTTTAAAACCGCTGCAAAGGTCGGAAGTATTCGGCAAATGGGTTTGCCTATAAGGGTCAATGGTATTTGTCCAAGAAAGTCATATAAAAAATCCCTACCTAATCAAAATGAAAAGGCAGGGAACATTAAGGTATGAAAAAACAATAAGAAAGAGAGATTGTGCTTTCTCACATTAACGATTGCAAAATTACAGATAAAATGCGAACTGGATTAATCCGAAAAGTCCATTCATGTTTGGCTCACAAATCCATGTAATGACTTTCTAAGGCAAGTGTATATGACTTTTAGGGGATAATCATTACTACCTGTTTGCCGTACCTTTGCATCGTCTAAATAAAAGATATAACATATACATTATTAATATAAGCACATGGCAAGTTTATCACATTTGAAAGTTTTGTGAAACCTCTCAAAGGGTTCTTAAAAAATGCACAGATACTATGGAATGTTGGTAATTTTGCAAACGCAAACAAAAGATTGCAAGAATTATGAAGAAGAAAGAGAATTCAAAGTTGTACATATTGCTGATGGTGGGCATTGTTTCCGCATTTGGACCATTTGTCACGGATTTCTACTTGCCGTCATTTCCTTCGCTGATGGCATATTTCAGCACCACAGCGTCGAGAGTGCAGTTGAGCCTTACGTTCAGTATGATAGGCTTGGCTGTCGGGCAGTTGATAATAGGGCCGTTCAGCGACAAGTATGGCAGAAAGAAGCCATTGATAGCATCGCTCGTTGTTTTTTGTCTGTCAACCTTGGGATGTCTATATTCCAACAACATCCACACCTTCATCATCTTCCGTCTGTTGCAGGGACTGGCAGGGGCAGGAGGTGTCGTTATTTCCAAAAGCATTGCAACCGACCTATATGAAGGTCGGCAACTGGCAGGATTTTATTCCATGCTCAGTTCCGTACAAGGTATTGCTCCTATCTGCGCTCCAGTTTTAGGCGGCTTTCTCATGGCAGTAACCGACTGGAAGGGTATCTTTTGGGTATTGCTTGCAATAGGAGTTTTACTGATAGTCTGTCTGCTTTTCTTCATGGAATCGTTAGACAAGGACAATAGGTTGAAAGGTGGCATACTATCCACTTTTGCCCTTTACAAACCAGTTGTTGGCAATACGCTCTTTATGCGCTATGTCTTAGTACAGGCATTTGCCATGGGTGTAATGTTCTCGTATATTTCGGCATCGCCTTTCATCTTTCAAGTTCATTTTGGCTCATCGCCACAGGTATATGGCTTATGCTTTGGCATGAATGCCATCGCCATCATGATGGGCAGTTTGCTTGTTGGAAAGGCAAGAAATGCTAAAAAGGCTCTTCAATTGGGATGCATGTGTTTTGCTGTAGCAAGTCTGTTTGTCGGTATGGCATTGATACATGGGAATTCCATTTACTTGGTAGAAGCGGCATTATTCTTGCTATTGTTCTTTCTCGGCATGATACTCCCCACCTCAACAACCCTCGCACTTGACATGGAACGTCAAAACTCAGGCGTAGCATCTGCCTTGTTGGGCTTCCTGATGTTTGTCTTTGGTGGTGTCCTCTCGCCAATTACGGGCATGGGCAACATGATATACACAACAAGCGCCATCATTATAATTTGCAGTTTTGCTACACTCTATTACAATGTAAAGGCATCAAAGTAAACATGTCAAACTTTAAGCACAATCATCGATGAAAAAATATGAATTACCCCAATATCCTGTGATGTACAAGATGAACATAATGCAGGAAACCGTCAAGAAGAAGGCGATAAATGACTTCACCTTTATTTATGTTATGTCGGGAACAGGGCGCATGACAGTAAATGGAATGAGATACGAATTGTATAAGGATTTCTCATTTCTCGTTAATCGCTTTGCCAAGCTGCAATTTGAGACAACAGAGACTATGCAAGTTGTTATTATACGTATATCGGAAGAGTCGGTAAAAGAATTTCTCCTTCGATATAAGCCGATGGAAAATAGTGTAACCTGCAATGAAAACAAAATTGCAGGTTGTGACGATGCTGATGTGGAGAAACTGCCAAA
>CAVKXW010000156.1:0-7714 GCA_963660215.1 Bacteroidaceae bacterium
ATGGTCGATTTCGACTATAGCTTGATAGAGGCTTATGTATGATGGAGGCTATACATGATTTTCTAGCAGAAATATTTGGTCATTACGATTTTTAGTTGTAGTTTTGCAGAAATAATAAAAAATAAAGAGTAATATGGAGCAAGATTATAAAAGAATACCATACGGAAGGTGTGACTTCGTACAGATTGTCGAGCAAAATAACTATTATGTTGACAAGACGATGTACTTGCCTCTACTGGAAGATGAAGCTGTTAATCTCATCTTCATCCGCCCTCGTCGTTTTGGCAAGAGCATATTCTTGAATATGCTTCATGCCTATTATGATTGTCGCACCAAGGACAAGTTTCAGGATTGGTTTGGCAATCTGTGGATAGGAAAGCATCCTACGCCGTTGCAGGGCAGGTACCAGGTGCTACATCTCGACTTCTCGCAGGTGGGAGGCAATATCGACAACTTGGAGGAAAAGTTCAATTTCTACTTGGGGGTACAGTTGGATGGCTTTGTACGTTGCTATGACGAGTTTTACTCAGAATTGATCAAGCAGAATGTCTATGCCTCGAAGGATGCGGGAGGAAAACTCGCCATCATCCAGAATGAGGCCAAGCTCAAAGGGTATCCCCTCTATCTCATCATCGACGAATACGACAATTTCACCAATACAGTTCTCAACGAACAGGGAGAGAAAGTGTATTGGGCGATGACCCATGCCGAGGGATTCTATCGTGACATCTTCAAGAAGTTCAAGGGTTCCTTCGAGCGTATCTTTATCACAGGTGTCAGTCCTGTGACGCTCGATGATGTGACCAGCGGCTTCAACATCGGTTGGCACATCTCCACCAAGCCTGAATTCAATCAGATGCTAGGCTTCTCTACGGAGGATGTGTATGAGTTGTTCAACTATTACAAGGCTAAGGGGAAAATCCGTCAAGATTGCGACATCGATGCCATTGTTAATGATATGAAGCCTTGGTATGACAACTATTGCTTCTCAAAGACCGCTTTCCACACTCAGAGCAAGGTGTTTAATTGTGATATGGTGTTCTACTATTTACGCAACTATATGAGCACAGGGGAAGCACCTGATGAGATGGTAGACCCTAACACAAAGACAGACTACAACAAGATGAAGAAGTTGTTGCAGCTTGACAAACTTGACGGTGACCGCAAGGGCTTGATTCGCACTATCGCTGAGAAAGGCGAAATCATAGCCTCTCTCTACGAGACATTCCCTGCCAACAAGATAACTGACCCTGAGTATTTCCCTAGCTTGCTGTTTTATTACGGCATGCTTACCATCAAGGGAGTCTTGGGCAACCAGCTCATCCTGGGCATTCCTAACAATAATGTACGCAAACAGTATTATGAGTATTTGCTGGAGATGTATAAGCCATACGCTTCCATCAACATGAATGAGCTTGGCACGATGTACACTTATATGGCTTTTGAGGGAAAATGGAGAGAGCCATTGGACTATATGGTGGAGGCATACGCCAGGGTCTCGTCGGTTCGTGACTCGATAGAAGGCGAACGCAACCTGCAAGGGTTCTTTATGGCGTATCTCAACATGAATGCTTACTATTATACTGCGCCAGAACTGGAGTTGAACCATGGTTATTGTGACTTCTTCCTCTTGCCAAATCTGACCCATTATCCAACGAAGCATAGCTACATCCTGGAGTTGAAACTTGTGCCAAAGAGAGAAAAGGGTGAAGATGAAAAGCATTATGAGGCTAGGATAGAAAAGCAGTGGCAGGATGCCAAGGACCAAATCTATCGTTATGCTGAGGCTCCAAGGGTGGAGGCATTGCGACAAGGTACTCAGCTGCATAAAATCATCTTGCAGTTTGATGGGTATAAGCTGAAGAGGATGGATGAGGTGTAAATGGAAAAGTGCTATTCCTCCCAGTTGGCAGATAGATATGTGAGCACCCCTAACGAGGTGGTGAAGCTTCACGAGCATGTGATGGTAAGAGTAACCGATGTAGACCTGAAGCGCAAAATAGAGGCAAGTTTCTGTAACAGGAAACTTGCCTCTATTTTATACTTTTCTAAATTATACCTATTTTTAGGTATTGTGTATTCCCTCTTTTCGTCGTAACTTTGTAACCCGTATAGGAATATACAAAAGCAGATAGGATGAAAAGAATGATGTTCGCCTTGGGGGCGGTGCTAAGTGTGGCTACCGCAGAGGCGCAAAAGAATGATATACAGCAGGCAAAAGCCAAGGCAGACTCTTTGTGGACCGACTCGATTACCGAGGTGGTGGTGACCGCACGTGTCAGCAAGGGACCTGTCACATCGTCTGTGATAGGTAGGGATGCCATGAAGCATCTGCAACCCAACAGCCTCGCCGACCTCATGGAACTCCTCCCTGGCGGCTATGCCAAAGACCCTAACATGGGCGAGGCGAACACCATCAACCTGCGTGAGACGGGTACGATGGGTGCCTATGGCTCTGCCACTAAAAACAATAATTACTCGATTTCCTCGCTCGGAACACAGTTTGTCGTAGATGGTGTTCCTATCTCCACCGATGCCAACTTCGACAAGGACTACTGCAAGACGGTGGATGCCATCACTGCGAAAGACATCCAGCAGATGGCGAAGGAACTGTTGAGACAGAACCATCGTGTAGAGGTAACGATGCTGTCGGAATAAGAAACTTAATGCAAAGTATATGATTGGCAGCGTGCCGAGGAGTGATATGGCTCCTTCGGCACGCTGTTTTGTTTTTCAAATCGCAATCTGATGCCAAATAATTTGGCGGTTTCAAAATAAAGTCGTATTTTTGCAATATAAAAAATAATTTATGGTTATGTCTGATATAAGAATCAAAGAGGTAAATGTGGATGTTTGGGACAAGCAGGTGCAGTTCCAGGCATATTCCGACGTGAATATCATCATGGGTATCAACGGAAGCGGAAAAACTACATTCCTGAGTAACCTGTATAAATCCTTGACAGAAAAGAATGAGAGCAAGGAGCGTGTCATCTATCTGCCATCCATCGACAATATAGCAATGAGAGACAAACGCAAGACGGCTACAGCTCTTTCGCAAGACTTGGAATATTTCATCTATGATATGAAGACAGGTCCTTCTCTGATGAGTCTTCGTATGTCTATGATAGATAGCTCTGAGGAAAAGCAGGCGGTGCTGAAATCACGAATAGTGGATTTTCAGGAGGCAATCAACGGTCTCTTTGCTTCGACAGGCAAGCGCATAGAAATCGAGGGCAGCAAGTTCTTGGTCGTTACCGACAAAGGCGTGCTTCCTGTCGATGCATTGTCCTCTGGCGAAAAGCAGATGTTGCTGCTTTTGTTGCGTGTGTTCCTCTTGAACGGTCAAGAATCTGTAGTGCTGGTCGATGAACCTGAGAGTTCTCTCGACATCGAATGGCAGTTTGAGTTGATTAACTTGCTTGTCCGTCTTAATCCAAACGCCCAATATTTCATCACCACTCACTCGCCAGCTATCTTCGGTGACGGTTGGGGGGACAAGGTTTGGTATATGGAGAACATTCTAAAATAACAGGGCGTATGGATTGGATTAAGAAAAATAACTTAACTAGTATATTTTTTACAAACGAATAAGAGGTAATGCCGAAGATAGTTATTCAGATATAGAACATGTAGAGGATTGAATCATGAATAAGATAGATAATAATGTTTCTTTAGACATAAGTCGCGATTGTATCGAGTCGGCTTACTGCTTCATCCATCAGAAGCTACGTGTCTATGAGTTCTCCACCAATCCTACGCAGCGTGACGACATCGAGTATGCCATCGCCCAGTATGTGGAGGGCATGAATCCTTCTCTTTATGGCTTGTTGGCGAAGGGTAGGAAGGAATTTCTGGTAGACCATGTGAACTTTGAGAAGGATATGAGGGAAGCGCAGGAGAAGTTGGAACAGATGATGGTGTAAAGGACATTGAACACCCCCTTTTACCATTTCCATTTTACTTGTATCTCCACATCGCTCTGCGAGGAACGGGAGATTTCTTGCAGACCGCTGGAGATGTGCGAGCGGTCGAAGTAATCGGTGGTTCCTATCTTGGCTATCATGAGCAGATGCTTGCCTATCTCAGAACGTGCCACTACCGTATATCGGATGCCCTCGCCATAATAACTGCCAAAACTCATCTGATAGAGCAAGCCTGGCTCGTAGGCATAGATGCGAGAGGCGTAATCTGAGGTGTGAAAATAACCCAGACTCCCCTGTAAGCGAAGTCTATGCCATTGATAACCCATGTTCTCGGAGAGCATATAGCCATGGCTATGGGTCGCATCTTGAGGGGTGGTGGCATCTCGAAGCGTCACATAGTCGAGAGTGGTGCGAGCATTCCAACGCTCCTTGGCTGCGCTGACATAGAGACGGCATCGCTCGGTGGTGGTGCCTGCCTTGTCCTTGTATCTCAGTCGGGTGCCTACTGTCCACGTTTGGGAGGGTTGCCAAAGGATGTTGACGAGGTTGTCCCAACTCTGCGTGCTCTCCTTGGTCTGATACTTAGGCCATGCGAAATAGGCAAAGTCGCTGTAGGCTGTGACGCTCCAGCGATGGGAGGGTGTCCACGTAAAGCCTAGGTAGCAACCACTTTCGTCTTGCACGTCGCTGCCCTCGGAGAAGGTGTTGCTAAAAAGGGAGTAATAGCGAGCGGAGAAAAAACGTTGCAGAGCCATGAGGGAGAGGTTGGAGGCCACTTGGCAAGAGATGGTGTTGATGGTAGCCCACGAACCGCAATCGCCAGTCGCCGTCTCGCCAGCGATATTCCAGCGATGCGAGAGGTAACCATAGTCGATGCTTGCGTTCCAGAAGCGGTCGCCTTGAGGGGCAAAACGTTTGTATAGTTGTGTGTTATTGGGGGTGAGAGGGAGTGAAAAAGAGGTGTAGAATGCCGTGGTGCCGATGTGCCATCCTTGGTGGCGATAACTAATGTTGCCTCCCATCAAGGTGTTGGAGGCGACGTTCTGCCGAGCTATCTCCGTGGTGGTGCGATGCAAACCTGTCTTCAGAATTGTCTGGATGCCACCATCAGCCGACAAGGTGGCATCTATCTTGCGATAGGAGAGGAAGGCGGTGAGGTCTAGGTCTTTAGCTAGTGTATAGGTGGCAGCGATACCCTGTAGATAGTTGGCGGAAGAGCGAGAGGAATGCACTCGGATGCTGCTGGATGTGGAACGACCGATGGCGGAGAGCGCAGACAACTTGCCGAAGCTAAAGTCGTTGTTGAGAATCAGTCCCAGACCCTCGTGTAGTCGATACCGACCGAGGGTGATGTTCTTCCATCGCCCCAGTTTGCGCACTTGCAGATAGAAGGAGTAGAAATCGTAGCCCATCTTGTTTTTTCCAGCTCCGAAGGGCTCGCCTGCATCTTGCGCTCCTAGAAATCCCATCTTCACATAGTCGCCATATCGCATCTGGTAGCGAATGCCGTGCTTGTACTTATATCCCGTGTAGCCCTCTACATCGCCACGACGCTCATAGAGCGGAATCTTTACCATTCCCATCACCTCGTGCTTGGCATATCGGGCGATGTTTGCCAAGGTAGGAAAGCCTTTCTTTTGTTCTTCGCCGACATAGGCAAAGTAGCCCAACAACTGTCTCTGGTACCAACTGATGCTCTGTATCATCGCCAGTTCGCCCATACTTTTCATTCCCCGATAGCGATAGACGTAGGCTTGGATGTCCTCCACTTGCTGGGCAGTGAGAAAGGGCAGCCGTTCCATCTCCTCACGAGTGGCGGTGTTCAGGTTTATCGGATGGCGAGCCAATTCCTCCAAGTCTTCTTCGTAATCCTCCCAATGGGTGTTCTCGAAGTCTTCCATTTCGGATATGTCTTGCAGGAGCAGTTGCCAGGAGGCGGATGATTTTTGGGGGATGGGGAGCGAGTCTTGGCTTGTGGATTGGGCATGGAGCGATAGGGAACTGCCTAGGAAAAGTAGTTTCAATAATAGTGCCGATATGACGTAACCATGTCTCGTAGACCTCATCTTGCTTGTTAATCAATGATAATACACACTGTGATATACTCGTTTCTCTCGCCATTCCTCCAACTCCTTGGTATTCAGCTCGGCAGGCAAAGGGAACGGACCATCCTTCTTGCTGAGAATCTCTATCATCTTATCGGCATGCTCCTGGCGAATCCACCCCTTGTCCGACCATACGAAATGGCCGTCGAGACCTACTCCGATGTACATGTCATCCACAGCCACATAGCTGGTTATTTCTGGATGACGGTCGAGGTATTCCCTTACTTCGGCTGTGCGGTACTCTACATAGTTATTCCAAAATTTACCTTTTTCAGGAGGATAGATTTTCTTAAGACCATCCTCTAGTACTTGGGTGATTTTGCGGAACTCTTGGTCTTGCTGGCTCATCTCTTCCCAAGTGAAGAGCTTGCCGTCGGTAGAGGAATATGACTTGGCAGGAAAATAGGTGGCACCATAGAGATACTTGCCGAATCCCTTGATATCGATGAGTCCACGCATCTCTTCCAGTCCACGGCCACGCCAGTCGGTGGAGAGAACTATCTTGGCACCAGTCTTGTCGATGACCTCGTGGAGCAACTTTACTGCCTCTGGATGCCAGTCCCAATAGACGGCTCCGATGTCATATTTGTTGACTTGCTGCTTGTTGTCATACTCCTTGTCGCCTCCCACCAGCTTGTAGTAGTCGAAGCCGTTGTTCAGTTCCACGTTCAGTTTCTTGGCCAAGTCTGAGACTTCTGCCAAGTGCTCGAATCTGTCCTGGTAACTACCTGGTTGCAGCACACCATCTATATCTAAGAATATTACCTTCATATCGCTTGTCATTTAGAATGTTAATACAGAGTGAATCATGGGGAACCTCCCCTTGCAAAGATACGATGTTCTTTCCGAATAAGCAAATCTTTTTGGTTAAAAAGATGCTTTTTCCAGAAAATATTGCTTTTTGTTGTAGCAAACTCTCAATTCCTTGTGTCTAACGGTCGAGATTTGAAATAATAACGAAGTAATTTCGTTTAATACATAAAGAATAAACAGAATGAAAATGAAACGACAACCATCCGAGAGCGATATGCAACAGGAGTTTGCGAGGCTTGTGAGGGAACATAAGTCGACGATATACACCGTGTGCTATATGTTCTCGAAAGACAACGACGAGGTGAACGACCTCTTCCAGGAGATACTCGTCAACCTGTGGCGTGGCTTCTCCAAGTTTGAGGGCAGGAGCGACATCCGCACCTGGTTCTACCGTGTGAGCCTGAACACTTGCATCACCATCGACCGCAAGAAGAAACGCTCCAAGAGCGTGCCCCTCTCCATGAACATCAACCTCTATGAGGACAACGATGCCGACACCAAACAGGTAAAGATGCTCTACGACCGCATCAACAAGCTCGGTCCTTTCGACCGTGCCATCGTACTGCTTTGGCTCGAAGGTATCCCATACGATGAAATAGGAGAAATCGTGGGAATCTCGGCGAAGAATGTGTCTGTAAAACTGGTTCGCATTCGAGAAAAGTTGAAACTGCTATAGGAGAAAGCCTCTTTAAGCCTAGATGAGGAAGTAAAACAATTAGTAGGACATAGAAGTCTGTCTGCTAGCGATGGGCTTTACAATTACTTAAAAAAGAAGAAAATTATGAAAGAATTGAATGATACCAAAGATAGAATGCTGTCGGAGAACGACGGCATGGACTTGGAGCAGATGCGTGAGCAACTCGGCATCTTGAA